>DASZCG010000339.1:0-2499 GCA_035943355.1 Gemmatimonadales bacterium | reverse complement strand
TTTCCGGACCGAACACCGGTGGCAAGACCGTTCTGATTAAGGCTGTCGGTTTGCTCGTTCTTATGGTGCAATCCGGCGTTATTCCGCCGATTGGACCGCATTCCGCCCTGCCGGTCTTCACCGCAGTATTCGCCGACATCGGCGATCGCCAGTCCATCGCCGCGAGTCTCTCGACGTTCTCCGCGCACGTCGCGACGTTGCGCCAGATTCTCGACCGCGCCGGCGCCGGCTCGCTGGTGCTGCTCGACGAGATCGGCAGCGGCACCGATCCCGCCGAAGGTGGAGCGCTGGCGTCAGCGACGCTCAAGACGCTCACGCGCCGGCGCGCCATCACACTTGCCACGACGCACCTCGGCGCGCTGAAACAGCTCGCGGCAGAGACGGTGGGCATCGTCAACGCCTCGCTGCAGTTCGACGCCGAAACGCTCACGCCCACGTACCGGCTCCTGAAGGGTGTGCCGGGTCGCTCGTATGGTTTGGCGATCGCGCAGCGTCTGGGAATCGCGGCGGATGTGCTTGCCGAGGCCGAGCGGGCCGTGCCGGACGCGGAACGGACACTCGATCGCCTGCTGGCGTCGGTCGAGGCGCGCGGGCGTGACATGGACGCGCGCGCCGCCGAGCTGGAAACGCGCGCTGCGCAGCTCGATCTGCAACAAGAGAATCTTGCGCAGCTGGAGGAGCTCGCATCAGAGCTCAAATCGCGCGAGCGAGCGCTTGATAAGGACGCTCGTGACAAAGCCCGTGCGTATCTCCTCGAGGCACGTAAGACCGTCGAAGCCGCGCTCGCTCAGGCCCGCGCTGCGGTGACCGAGGCGACCGCGAAAGAGGCACGCCGGATTGTGGAAGAGGCGATCGAAAAGGCCCAGCCGACCGAGGAGAAGTCGGGCTGGGTGAACCTCGAAGAGTTGCGGCGTCGCAAACACGTGCCATCGACGACCAAGTCCGGCGACCCCGGAACCGTGCAGACCGCCGTTGCCAACGAAGTGTCGTTACGCGGCCTGACCGTAGAAGAAGCTGAGCCACTGCTGCTGCGGGCAATCGATGACGCGGTGCTCGCAGAACTCCCCTATCTCCGGATCATTCATGGCAAGGGTACGGGGGCTCTCAGAGACTTCGTGCAGAGCGTGCTGAAACGCGACCCGCGTATCAAACGATTCGCGTTCGCGCCGGCCAACCAGGGCGGCCACGGCGTGACCGTGGCGGAGTTCGCGTGATCCCCGACGAGATCATCGAGCAAGTCCGCGACGCGGCGGACCTGGTCGGGATCATCGGCGAGCACGTCGAGCTGAAGCGGACGGGCACGGACTTCCGGGGCCCCTGTCCGTTCCATGGCGGGACGCACCGCAACTTCGCCGTCATTCCCAAGAAGGGCATGTTCTACTGCTTCGTCTGCCACGAAGCGGGCGACGTCTACACGTTCTTCATGAAGAAGCTGGGCATGGATTACCCGACGGCGGTGCGCGAAGTCGCCCGTCGCGCCGGGATCACCATTCCCGAGCGCGGCGGACCGAGCGGCCCCGATCCCCGCGAGCCGCTGTTCGCCGCCGTCGCCACCGCGGCCGACTGGTTCGCGCGCCAGCTGCGCGACAATCCCGAAGCCGCAGGCGCCCGCACGTATCTCGAGTCCCGTCACGTCACGATGGAGCAGGCGCAGGTGCATGCGCTTGGTTTCGCTCCTCGCGGAGCGGCATTTCTCGATGCGATGAAAGGATTGGGCCTGCGCGAAGCCGTGTTGCTCGACGCGGGGCTGATCGTTAAACGGGATGATGGCTCGCACGTCCCGCGGTTTCGTGGACGCCTGCTCTTTCCCATCCACGACATGCGGTCCCGGATCGTGGCGTTCAGCGGGCGGATTCTGGGTGAGGGAGAGCCGAAATACTTGAACTCGGCGGAGACGCCGATTTTTCACAAGGGCCAGCTGCTCTACAACCTGCACCTGGCCAAACACGGCATGCGCAAGGCGGAGCGGGCGATTCTCGTGGAGGGCCAGTTCGACGTCCTGCGCCTGACGCTGGCAGGCCTGGAAGAGGTCGTCGCGCCGCTCGGCACGGGTCTGACGGACGATCAGGCCGCGCTGCTCCAACGCCACACGCCGCACGTGATCCTGCTGTACGACTCGGACGATCCGGGCTTGCGGGCCACGTTCCGTGCCGGCGACCTGCTGTTGCGTCACAAGCTGCGCGTTTCCGTCGCCACGCTGCCTGAAGGAGAGGACCCCGACACGCTGGTGCAGAACAAGGGCGCGGCGGCGCTCGAGCAGGTGCTGAAGGACTCGGTCGATATCCTGGAACGAAAGATCCAAATCCTGAACCGACGTGGGTTTTTCGGTTCGTTACCGGGTCGCCGGCGCGCGTTGGATGCGCTTCTACCGACTATCCGAGCGACTCATGATACGGTAGCACGAGACCTTTACGTAACCACTGTTGCCCAAGTGGCTGGGATTCGGAAGGAGACGCTCGAGGAAGAGGTTGTTGGGAAGATGGCCACACAATCTCAGTT
>DASZCG010000338.1:0-12092 GCA_035943355.1 Gemmatimonadales bacterium | reverse complement strand
GGGGGGGGGGGGGGGGGAGCACCGCCTCATGGACCAGCGCCCAGACTTTCTCGAGGAAGCGCCGGATGCCCACGATCCCCTCGTCCCGGAAATCACCACCTTCTTGGAAGGGGCCGAGGAACATGAGATACATCCGGAACGTATCGGCGCCCCACTGCTGGATGTAGGTGTCGGGAACGACGACGTTGCCGCGCGACTTGGACATCTTGGCGCGGTCTTTGACGATCAAGCCATGCGCCCGGAATTTCGGGTACGGCGTTTCGAAATGCAGATGGCCGAGATCGTACAACACCATGCAGATGAAGCGCGCATACAACAGATGCAGCACCGCGTGCTCGTTTCCGCCGATGTAGCTGCTTACCGGAAGCCACTTCTTGGTGCGAGCCGGGTCAAACGGCCGGTCGTGGAACTCGGTCGACGGATAGCGCAGATGGTACCAGGCAGAGTCGAGGAACGTGTCGGACACGTCGGTCTCCCGCCTGCCCTGCCCGCCGCACTGCGGGCACTTCACGAAGTACCACTCTTCATGGCGCGCGAGCGGGCTCACACCGGTGTCATCGGGCCGGAAGTCCTCGATGAGCGGGAGCTCGACGGGAAGGTCCTTCTCCGGCACGGGCACGGCGCCGCATTGCTCGCAGTAAATGATGGGAATCGGCGGTCCCCAGTAGCGCTGCCGGGAGATGCACCAGTCGTGGAGCCGGTACTGGACGCGGGGCGTGGCGAGTCCCCGCTCCGCGAGCCATGCAACGATCTTCCGAGCGGCATCGCGGCAGGGCATCCCTTCGAATGCGCCCGAGTTCATCAGCGTGCCGTCTTCCGACACGGTCGGGAGCGGTTCCCCTGCGGTCGCCACCACTTGCCGGATCGGCAGCTTGAACTGCGTCGCGAACTCGAAGTCCCGCCTGTCATGCGCCGGCACCGCCATGATGACGCCGGTGCCGTATTCCATGAGCACGTAGTCGGCGATCCAGATGGGAATCGCTTCCCCGGTCGCGGGATTGCGCGCGTAGGAGCCGATGAACACGCCGCTCTTCGTCTTGTCGCCTACCCCCACGCGGCGGGACACGACGTCCTTCGACTGCACCTCGCGCTGATACACTTTCACCGCGGAGCGTTGCTCGACCGCGGTCAGCTCGTCGACGAGCGGATACTCGGGCGCGAGCACGAGGTACGTGGCGCCGAAGACCGTGTCGGGTCGCGTCGTGAAGACCGTGATCTTCTTGCCGCTCGGCGTCTCAAAGACGAGCTCGGCGCCTTCGCTGCGGCCGATCCAGTTGCGCTGCAGCAGCTTGGTCGAGGAGGACCAGTCGATGTGATCGAGATTCGCGAGCAACCGCTCCGCGAAAGCGGTGATGCGGAAGAACCACTGGTCCAGGAAGCGCTGCTCGACCGCCGTACCGCAGCGCTCGCAGCGACCATCGATCACCTGCTCGTTCGCGAGGACCGTCTTGTCCTTGGGGCACCAGTTGACCGCCGCGCGCTTCTTGTAGGCGAGGCCCGCCTTGAAGAGCTGGACGAAGATCCACTGGGTCCACGTGTAATAGGCCGGATCGGTGGTCGAGAGCTCGTGCCGCCAGTCGTACATCCCGCCGAACTGCCGCAGCTGACGCCGGAACGTCGCGATGTTCTGCGGAATGAGCTCGGCCGGATTGATGCCGCGCTGGAGCGCGTAGTTCTCGGAATGGATGCCGAACGCGTCGAATCCGATCGGCTCGAACACGTCGAAGCCCTGGAGCCGTTTGAAGCGCCCGTAGATGTCCGCGCCGGTGAACGCGAACATATTGCCGACGTGCAACCCCTCCGCGGACGGATAGGGAAACATCATCAGGTTGTAGAACGGCCGCGCCGCCCGATCGAGGTCGGGCTCGTTGGTCTTACGCTGGGCCCAGCGCGCCTGCCACTTTGCCTCGAGCGACCGCGGATCGTAGCTTGGGATGTTGCGCATACGTGACCAAAACTAAACCTCCCGGGAATGGCCATAAAGTCTCAACAACTGCGGCAAAGCTTTCTGGTTTCGGGCGCCGGCGCCGCCGTGGCGCTCATCGTTTTCGTCGCCTGGCTCACCAGTAGCCGCGTCGGCAGCGTCCTCAAGGACCAAGCGGACGTCCGCGGCCGCGACATCGCCACCCGCGTGTCGGCCATTGTGACGGAGTATCTGAAGGAGCGGCGCCGCGAAGTGGTGGCGCTTGCCAGGCTGCCCCAGCTCGTCACCATGGTTCGCCAGGCCGATCAGGACGTCGTGTCGCGCAAGCTCGACCGCATGGCCATTCCGGACCTGGAGCGGATGTTCAATGCCACTCGCCAGCTGGCTGGCGACCCCGTGCTGCGCGACTACCTGCGCTCCTATACGAACGCCACGATCTCCGATCTGTCCGAAATCATCGTCACGGAGAGCCACGGGCTGAACGTGGTGGTGTCGGATCGTCCCTCAAACTTCGTGCAACGCGACGAAGCGTGGTGGCAGCACGCCCAGCAGGGGTTGTACGAAGGAGAAGCGCAGTTCGACTCGTCCGCCGGAGCGGCCTCGCTCGAGATCGACGTACCGATTCACGCCGCGGGCAGGCGGCAACCGATCGGGGTGCTCAAAGCGGTGTTCGGCCTCGATCGATTGGCGGCGTTGCTTGGCACTGAGGAGCTGGCCGGCCGGGCCTACCTCGAGGTCGTCGACCACCACGGCGACGTGCTCGTCTCGAAGGACCCCACCCTCATGCTGCGGCCGTTCCCCGAGAAGGACCGCATACCGCTGGCTGCCGAGGCGACGGCGGCTCACATCACGACTGCCCGTGGTGAGGAGCAGCTGGTCGTGTCGGTGCCCGCCAATGAGGGAGACTGGTGGGTGATCTACCGCGAGCCGGCCGCGACGGCGTTCGCGGTGGCGCGCAGCACGCAGCGAGCGGTGTGGTTCGGAGCGTTGCTGGTGGCCGCCGTGGCGGTCGCGGCGCTGTTCTGGTTGTCGCAGCGGCTCAGCCGGCTGGTGACCGAGCCGGTGCGGGCCGCGGGTGCCATCGCAAGTCGCGTCGCCGGCGGTGATCTCTCCGTGGCGGTCGCGACGCATCGCTCCGAGGCGGCCGAGGTCGCCGAGCTGATGTCCTCCGTGCACTCGATGGTCGTAGCGCTGCGCCGGCTGGTCGGCGCCATTCGCGCCGCGGCCGACGAAGCGGCCGCTATGGCCACGGAAATCTCCGCGGCGACCGAGGAGATGAGCGCCTCGACCGAGGAGATGGCATCGACGTCACAGGACCTCTCGAAGCGCGCCGGCGAGCAGGCGCAGTTGGTTCGGGCCGCCGCGGACGATGCGGCGCGGATTCTGCAAATCGCCGGGAAGCTGGCGCAGGGGGCTGAGGAGTCCGCGCGCCGCAATGCCGATGTCTCCGCGCTGGCCCGGCGTCACAAGGACGGTCTGGATCAAGGCACCGCGCGGCTGGCCAAGTTGGCCGACGAAGTCGCCAAGGGGGCGGAAGAGGCGGAAGTACTGGCTCAGGCGTCCGCGAAGATTCAGACCTTTGTGGCGCAGACGAAGGCTGTCGCCACGCAGACGAACATGCTCGCCCTGAACGCCGCGATCGAAGCGGCGCGCGCCGGGCCGCAGGGTCGGGGCTTCGCCGTCGTCGCAGATGAGGTGCGCAAGCTCGCAGCGGTGGCCGCCGCCGCCGCTGGAGAAACCGCCGACACGGTGCGCGGTGTGCTCGCACGGGTGCAAGCGACGCGTGACCGGCTCGTACGCCTGGCGGAAGGCGGCGCCGCGGTGCGCGAGGCGTCACAGACGGCGGCGCAGGGATTGGCGACTGTGGCGGCCGAAGCTGACGCGAACGACGCCTGGAGCCGGGAGACCGCCCAGTCAGCGGCCGAATTGCGCGCCCTGGTCGAGGGGATCGCCAACAGACTGGGGACGGTGGCCGGACAGACCGACAGCTTGCTGGCATCTGCCGAGGAGCTCGCGGCCTCAGGTGAGGAGCAGAGCGCCTCTACGCAGGAGATCGCGTCGTCGGCCAATCAGCTCGCCGAGGCCGCGGACAAGCTCACGGGAGCGGTGAAGTCGTTCCGGCTGTTGGCTGACGAGCAGCAGCCCGAGCAGCAGGCGGCGGATTAATCCCCGAAGTTGGCCAAACGGACATCGACCACGTCCGGCAGCGCCTGCAGCTTGTCGAGCACGCCGTTGGTGAGCGCCTGATCCACGTTGATTGCCGCCAGGGCGTCGCTCGGCCCCCCCCCCCCTTCCCCCCCGTCTCCGCCACCGCTCTGCGGCGCCCGACGAGCTTGGTGGTAGCTCGCGATGTTGATCCCCGCGCTGCCGAGCGCCGATCCTACCTTGCCGATGACTCCCGGAACGTCGCGATTGCGCACCACCAGCATCCAGCCATCGGGCGCGATGTCGACGTGATAATCGTCGATGCGAATCACCCGGCCGTGACTGTCGCCGATCAGCGCGCCCGTCACGCGCACGCGGCCGCGCGCGGTGTCGACTTTCACGCCGATCGACGTCTCGAATCCCGTCTCCGGGGCCCCCGTCTTCGTGCCGAGCTGGATTCCCTTCTCCTCGGCCAGTACCTGCGCGTTCACCAGGCTGACGGGGCCGGCGTTCATTGCCGCGAGCAGCCCCTCTAGCGCGGAGACCAGCACGGGGCGCTGCGCGCCGTCTTCCTTGCCGCCGTACGCGACCTCGACGGCCTTCACCGGTCCATCCGCGAGCGCCAGCGCGAGCCGGCCGAGGCGGCGCGCCAGATCGAGCAGCGGCGCCAGCCGGCGCAACAGGTCGCCGCCCATACCCGGCACGTTGATCGCTAACGAGAGATCCCCCGCCACCAGCGCCTCACGCACACCGCTGCAGATCTCCGTCGCGACCCGTTCCTGAGCTTCGGCGGTCGACGCAGCGAGGTGCGGCGTGAGAATCACGCGATCCAGCGACCGCAGCGGCGACTCCGCGGGCAGTGGCTCGACCGCGAACACGTCGATGGCCGCGCCGCCGATCCGTTTCTCCTTGATGGCGTCGGCGAGCGCCGCTTCATCCACCAGCTCACCGCGCGCCGTGTTGATCAGCACCGCGGTCGGCTTCATGAGCTGCAGGCGATTCGCGTCGATCAGATGATGCGTTTGATCAGTCAGTGCGACGTGCAAGGTGACGACGTCCGCGGTACGGAGCAGCTGGTCGAGCGGCAGCAGGCGAACGTGCAGCTCGCCGGCCCGCTCCGGCAGGAGATAGGGATCGTGACCTACGACTTGCATGCCGAACGCCCGGGCCAGCTGCGCGACGTGACCGCCGATGCGGCCGAGCCCGACCACGCCCATCGTCTTGCCGCGAAGCTCCGTCCCCTCGAAGCGCTTGCGGTCCCATTCGCCGCGCTTCATCGCCGCGGCGGCATCGGGAATCTTCCTCACCAGCGCCAGCAGCAGGCCCATCGCATGCTCGCCCGCGCTCACGGTATTGGCGCCCGGCGTGTTCATCACGGCGATGCCGCGCCGCGTGGCCGCCGGCACATCGATCGTATCGACGCCGGTGCCGGCCCGCGCCACGACGCGCAGGTGCGGCGCGCGCGCCATCAGGCTGGCCGTCACGCGCGTTTCGCTGCGGACGATCAGCGCGTGCGCGCCGGCGATGGCCGTGTCGAGCTCCGCGGCCTTTCCGGCGACGTCAACGAGTTCGATTTCGGGTGTCTGGGAGAGCAGGTCGAGGCCGCTTTTCGCCACCCGGTCGGCCACGACGACGCGCCAGGTCATTCCAGCGCCCGGCCTATCAGCGGGAGCAGCTCGTCCAGCGCCGCGACGGTGTGATCACCCATGTGGCCGATGCGAATCGTCGCATCCTTGAGCGCACCGTAACCCGAGCCGATGGTCCAGCCCTGCTGTTTCAGGGCGCCGACGACGTCCTTGGAGTGTTTGCCTTCAGGCAGCCGCAGGCACGACACCGTCCAGCTGTGCCGTCCCTCGCGCGGCAGAAACGTCACCCCGTGTTCGCTCGCCCAGCCTTCGACACGCCGGCGCATGGCATCGTGCCGTTTCCAGCGCGCTTCGATCCCGCCTGCGCGCTCGATCCGTCCCAGCTGCACGTCGAGTGCGTACAGCAGCGAGATCGCCGGCGTGTTGGTCGGCTGGAACTTGGTCGTGGCTGTGAGAAAACCGATCACATCGAAGTACGCGCCGCGCTCTTCGAGTGTCTTGGCGCGCTGGATCAATCGTTCCGACGCAACGCCGAGCGCGAGACCGGGCGGCAGCGCCAAAGCCTTTTGCGACCCCGTGAAAACGAAGTCGAGCTTCCAGGCATCGGTCTCCACCGGCGACCCCGCCATAGACGTCACGGCATCCACCAGCAGCAGCACGTCGTCGAACTCCTGGACCACCTCGGCATAGCCGGCGACGTCTTGCAGCACTCCGGTGGACGTCTCCGAATGCACGCAGGTCACGGCATCGACGGGAGTCCGTTTCAACGCATCGCGTAACATGTCCGGCTCGACCGCCCCGCCGAGCGGGACATCGAGGCGAATGCACTCTTTGCCACAGGCGCCGACGATCCCGGCAAATCGCTCGCTGAACGCTCCGTTGACGAGCGACAGCGCGCGACGACGCACGCCATTGCGGACCGCCATTTCCATGAAGCCCGTCGCGGACGTCGTTCCAACGAAGACGGGACGCGCAGTCCGGGCCAGCGCGCTCAGTCTGGGCGCCATGCCCTGGAGCAGCTTTTCCATCGCCGATGACCGATGCCCGATCATCGGATGAATCATGGCTTCGAGCACGTCGGGATGCACATCAGTCGGCCCCGGCAAGAAGAACTTGCCGAATGCCGGTTTGTCGATTTGCGGCGGAACGGATGCCGTCGTGGTCATGCGCTGGCTCGCGCGAGTTCCTCGACCAACCCGCCCATGACGACTTCACTGGTCTTCACGAGTCTTACCCCCTCTTCGCCCCACTCCTTAAGCAAGTGCTGGGCTACATCGCGATCGATGGGTTTCATGGCGTCCACGACGGCGAAGAGCCGGACGTGGGGACGGTGCTCCAGCAACCCCTCGATGGCGTACTTGTCGCACACATCCAGGGCGACGCCGTAGAGCACGATGTCGTGAGGGTTTAGGGCATCGAGCACAGGAAGGACATGGGGATTGGAGAAGACGTCGAACCGGTGCTTCAGAAAGAGGATGTCACCGCGGTGGTTCTTGACCCGGTTCGCGAGGGCCTGCGGATCCTGCGGATCGGGCTCGATCACCAGCGGATCGCGCAGCGTCGTCTCCGCGATCTTTTTCTGCCCCGGCGTGCCCCGCAGGCAGTGCGGCGGAAACGTCTCTTTCCAATCCGGCGTGTCGGAGATCTCGGCGTGCTCCCGCACATGATCGTCCGCGCTCGCCACGATGCGAATCCCGTGGCCGTGCGCGTAGTCCGTCAGCTTGCGAAGATTGGGAATGAGGTGCTCGGCGTCCGGCACGTACAGCTTGCCGTCCGCCTTCATGAAGTCGTATTGGGTGTCTACGTCCCAGAAGATGACTTGGGGCTTGGCAGAAGCCATCCAACCACTCCTCATCAAAGAGTCGGCAAGGGGGGAATCTCTCCGTGGGGTGCGGAGGGTGTCAACTACGGAGACTACAATGTCAACGCTACCGCGACCTCATCGCACGCGTGTTGGCGCGGGCAGCGGGCGCAATCGGCCCAGACTTTGAGCGGGAATTGCTCCTTCTCGACCACCTTGAATCCCAGCCGCAGAAAGAACAGCGGCTTGCGCGTCAACCCGAAGACTTCATGAAGGCCCAACGCACGGGCATCGACGAGCAATGCCTCGACGAGCGCCTTCCCGACACCGCGGCCCTGCTGATCGTCACGGACGGCCAGCCCGGCGATTTCGGCTAGCGTCGTACTGTACACCTTGAGGCTGCCCGTGCCGACGATCGCTCCGTCCGGCGTCACGGCGACCACGTACTCCTTGATGTGGCGGCACAAGTCGTAGTTGGACCGAGGCAGCAGGTCGCCGGTCGCAACGAACGGCGTCATCAACTGCTCCATGTCGGCGACATCGGCGAGTGTCGCCGGGCGCAGCATCGCCTCGGGAAGCGGCGCGGGGCGTGGCTTGATCGAGACGCTGGTCACACGAGCACCTCATCGAGGATCGCGATGCCGCGTTCGAGCTCACCGCGGCTCACCGTCAGCGGCGGGACAATGCGAATGACCGTCGCCCCTGCGGTGAGCACGAGCAGGTGGCGGTCGCGCGCCGCCGCCACGACCGGAGCAGCGGCCTCGTTGAGCTCGAGCCCCCACATCAGACCGCGGCCACGCGCTTCATGCACGCGCGCGCGGCGTGAGGCCAGAGCGGCGAGCGCCGCCCCGAGCCACTCGCCCTTGGCGCGCACAGCGGCGAGAAAATCGGGGTCGGCGATCGCGCGAACGATATCGAGTGCGACCGTCGCGACGAACGGACCGCCGCCGAACGTGGTGGCGTGATCGCCTGGCGCAAGTGCGGCGGCGATCTGTTCGTTGACGAGGACCGCGCCCATCGGCAGGCCGCCGCCGAGTGGCTTGGCCAGCGTGTACATGTCCGGGATCACACCGGACTGCTCGGCGGCAAACACGGTCCCGGTGCGTCCCAGACCACATTGCACTTCGTCAAAAATCAGCGCGGCGTTGCGACTGTCGCACAGCTCGCGCAGAAACGCCAGAAACGCGGCAGGGACCGGCCGGACCCCGCCTTCCCCCTGCACCGGCTCGATGATCACGGCGGCAGTGCGCTCCGCGGTGATGGCGCGCCGGGCCGCGTCGTCGTCGCCCAGCGGGATAATCTGCACACCCGCCAACAACGGCTCGAACGGACGGCGATAGTCGGGCCGATCGGTCGCGGCGAGCGACGCGAACAGCCGGCCATGGAACGATCCGCTGAACGCGACGATTGCCGTCTTGCCAGACCATTTGCGCGCGAACTTGAACGCCCCTTCATTCGCCTCGGCGCCCGAGTTACAAAAGAACGTCTGGCCTCCGGACGGGAACGCGCGACTCGCCAGCTCCGTGGCCAGGCGTTCGCCCGGCTCGGTGCGGTACAGGTTCGAGACGTGCACGAGCCCGGTGTCGAGCGCGCGCATCACCGCGTCGCGGAAGATGGGATTGTTGTAGCCGAGCGCGTTGACGGCGATGCCGGCGACGAAGTCGAGATAGCGCGCTCCGTCCTCGGCGATGAGCTCAGACCCTTCGCCCGCGACGAAGAGCGGACCAACGCGCGTGTAGACGCCGAGCAATGCGCCGGCGTCGCTTGCGACGGTCGGCGTAGTCACGCGGGCTGAACGGCCGGGGGTGCAGCGAGGAGGCGGGTGCCGGCGGTGGCGTGCGCGAACATGTCGAGGTCGCCAATCCGGACGGCCCGAACACCCGCCTCGAGCGCATGGCCCGCGGCGCGCAACTTCGCGGCCATCCCGCCGGTCGCGATGCCGGTTTCGATCATCGGCTCGATCTCCGCCGATGCGAGCGTCGGCTGAGCCACGCCATCCACAGTGAAGCCGGGGACATCAGAGACGAACAGCAGCTCCTCTGCGCCGAGGGCGGCGGCAATCGCCGCGGCCGCCTGATCGGCGTTGACGTTCAATGGCCGGATCGGGACGGTCGCGGAAGGCACAACCGGCGCGATCACCGGCGTCAGCCCAGCGAGCAAGAGACTCTGCAGCAGCGATGCCCGCACCGAGACGATCTCGCCGACCTCACCGAGGTCTCCGGCGAGCGGTTGGGCTGTGAGCAGGCCGCCATCCACGCCCGAGAGACCAATGGCGTCGAGCCCCGCCGCGCGCAGAACGCTGACGAGCAAGCGATTGATCGGGCCACCCAGCACCATTTCGACCAGCTCGGCTATTTCCGGCGTCGTCACCCGCATGCCGTCGCGTTTCTCGACGGGCAGTCCGAGGCGCCGCGACCACGTGCTGACGGCATGACCGCCGCCGTGCACCACGACGACCGGGCCCACGCGCTTGAGCGCGTGCGCGCACTGGGCCACCCACGCCGGACGATCGAGCTCGTTGCCGCCGATCTTGACGACGCGCACCGTCAGCATGCGAGTCCCGCCGTTTCCGGAAGCCCCAGCATCACGTTCATGTTCTGAATGGCCTGCCCCGCCGCTCCCTTCACCAGGTTGTCGATTGCGGCAATCACGGTGAGGCGCGGGCGCCGTACATCGATTACCTCGGTCGCGCCGATGGCGACGCGATTGCGATAGACGACGTCTTTCAGGGAGGGCAGCGTCCCGTGCATGATCTGAATGCAGGGCTCTCCATCATATGTCGCGCTGTAGAGTCCCTCCGCGGTCGCCTGATCGAGGACGCGCGTCAATGGGACGTGGATGGTCTCGAGAATCCCGCGCTTCACGGGCAAGAGGTGCGGCGTGAAGACGACGTCACCCGTAAACCCGCCCTCACGCGCGAGCGATTGCTTCAGCTCGGCGAGATGGCGGTGTGTGTTTCCGATCGAGTAGGCGCGGTAGTCCTCCGTCACTTCGCCGAACAACAGCTCGCGCTTGGGATTGCGGCCCGCGCCGGTCACGCCCGAGGCCGCGTCGATGATGATCTCGCGGGACAGATCGATCAGCCCGAGCTGGGCGAGGGGAATCAGCGCCAGGAGCGCGGCGGTCGGATAGCACCCGGGGTTGGCGACCAGGTCGGCATCGGCGAGGCGCGGCCTGGTGAATTCCGTCAGACCATACACCGCCTCCGGCGACAGCCGGAAATCGGCGGAGAGATCGACGGCGCGCTTCCCGCCGGCCCGAGCTTCGTGGACGTAGCGGCCCGACACGCCGTGGGGCAGCGCCGACAGCACGATCTCCGCCTCCTGCCAGGGAGCGTCGTCGGCCTTGATCAGCTCGTGGCCCTCGACCCACTCGCCCGCCGCCGATTCGGCGGTGGCAAAGGCGACGCTGGCGCCGGGGTGACCACGCAAGAGGCGTAGCAGCTCCTGGCCCACATAGCCGGAGGCCCCCAGCACGCCGACCGGGACGGATGCATGATTATTCATTAGAGCGGGAAATTATGCAGACGCCCGATGCCACGCAAGGAGGGCGCAGCGGCCGCGCCCCTACACCACCCGTTCCAACCTCGGATTAGGCCGGTACGCGCGCCCCACTTTCGCGCAGGGCTTTCCTCCCAGCATCACCACGTCGGCGGTGAAATCGAACCGGCCCTGGAACAGGCTCGATCCGACGCCGTAGGCGTCCACGGGCACGCGCTGCTCCTCGAACTGGCGAATCTTCTCGACCGTGAAGCCACCCGACACCACGATCTTGACGTGGTGGTAGCTCTCCGCATCGAGCGCGCGACGGACGTTGCGGACGAGCTCCGGATTCACGCCGGTCGGCTTGAAGGTCCCCATCTGCGGAATGACGGACTTGTCCACCAGTGTCTCCGATGTATCGAGCCGCACGCCGTAGAGCCGGTCACCGAGCACCCGCGCCGCGGCGAGCGACGTACCGACGCAATCGTTGTCGAAATCGACGAGCGTAATCAACCGGATCGCCGGATCCGACATGTCGGCGAACTTCCGCGACGCGAGCACGGTATCTCCGCCGTACACTGCGATGAGCGCGTGCGGCACGGTGCCGACGCCTTCCGACCCCCACCACGATGCCTGCGCGTCCGTCGACACGCCGATCGCTCCGGCGATATGGGCTGCGTAGCCGTCGCCGGTCTGGACGAGCCAGTGATCGTGCCGCGCCGGGAAGAACATCACTTCTTTCGGTTTCGCGGCCTCTACGACGAGCCGCGTGTTGGTGCCGACCCGCGTGCGCCGCGCGAGCACGCCGAGGTAAAGCGTCTCGAGCACGGCGAACGCATCGTACGGTCCTTCGATGAGCAACACCGTTTCCCACGGCTTGATCTCGTCGCCATCGTACAGCGCGTGAACGACCAGCTCGTCCCAGCTCTCGGTGCACAGCTTGAGAATCGCGATGGCTTCGTCGATACCACCGAGGTAGGCGTGCGACTTGCCGAAGACCTGCATCGTGACCCGCGGACGATGCTTCTCGCGGCGCAGCAGATCGCGCGCGCGCACGAAGTATTTGTCCGAGTAGTAGCCCTCCCGCATCTTCTCGACCGGGAGATGGAAAATCGCCGGATCGAGACGCTTCTTGCGTGCCGGGGGGGGAGGGG
>DASZCG010000337.1:0-3889 GCA_035943355.1 Gemmatimonadales bacterium | reverse complement strand
GTTGATCGCCGCTCTGGAGAATCCCATCTGGCCCGGCTGGAACGCCAGTGATACGCCCCTGCTCTTCTATCTTCCGGGAGAGCAGGACGTGCTCATCAACCACCCGCATCCCCCGGCGGGCTTCGTGCCGTACGGCGGCCCCCTCCAGTTTCCCGGGGGACGGATCTTCGTGCGGGACGGCTCCACGATCCTTGATTGGGACGGCCAGAATACCGCGCGGGACGTGGCGGGCATCTCGACGCTGGTCATCGCGGATCGCCTCTCGAATCTGAGGCTCCGGGTGAGGGGTTTGCTGGAGGATCCGCGGCGACCGGAGGAGAAGCCGCTCGGCTTTGCGGACCTTGCCACCGACCCCTACGATCAGCTCGCCATGGTGGTGCATGAGGCGTTCCACGTGTTCCAGGCGCGCGCGGCTCCGCTCAAGAGCGCCAACGAGATGTTGCTGCTCTATTACCCGGTGTTGTCGGTCGACAACAACGTGGGCTTCGCTCAGGAGGGCGCGGCCCTCGCGGCGGGCTTGCGCACGGGGGTGGGGGACGGCCCGGCATTCCACGCCGCCGTGGTGAAGTGGCTGGCGTTGCGTCAGCACCGCCGCTCCAGTCTTCCCGCCGAGGCCGTTGCATACGAGGATGGAGTCGAGTTTGGCGAAGGACTCGCCAAATACACCGAGTATCGCCTGTTCGAGGTACTCCAGGGCAGGACGCCGGCGCCCGCGCTACAGTGGGCTCAGGGATTCAGTGGATATGGCGATCTCGACCGTCGCCGCGAACGCCTCATCGCAAGCATGGTCGCGCAAATGCGCGGCGAGGTCTCGGTCAACAACGATCCGTACGGGGCCGCTCCCCTGCGGATGCGGCTGTATTTCTCCGGCATGGCCATCGGCGCCCTGCTCGATCGAATCTCCCCAGACTGGAAACGGCGGATCCTAGAGCCCGGCACCTCGCTTACCGGGCTCATGCAAGATGCTGTCCGGGCTTCACCGGACGAGATGCGGCGGGCGTTGGAGGAAGCTCGGCGCGACACAGGCTACCAAGCCTTGGTGGGCGCCAAGACGCGGCTCGCCGACGCAGGCAAGGCTCGGATCGATACGATGGTTCAGGAAATCGAACGAGGGGAGGGAACGGGAATCGTGGTCGACTACGCCGCGCTCCCATCACCCCGCGTCGGGATGGCGTTCACCCCGTTCGGGATCACCGTGGTGGACGAGGACCGTACCATCTTCTCCCAGGTTCCAATCAGCGCCCGTCTCACCGACAGCGCGGAAATCGTGCAGCGGGTGCCGAGACCCCTGCTCCAGGACAAGAAGCGAAAAGTGCTCCGCTTTCGGTTGCTCCGCAGCCTGACGCGCGAAGAGGTCGAACGGGCCTCCGGGCGCCACACGGCCGCGCCCAATCAGATTGCGGGCCTAGCGCTCGAGCTTCCGGAATTCACCGTGCGTGCGCCCAGGGCGCAGCTGCGGTGGGACGGCAAGGATCTCACGGTCGTCTTGCAACCGCCGGGAAAGTAGCGATGCAAAACGGCGCTCCAGTCCGAGCGCGGGCTGCTCCAGTCCGAGCGCCGGCTGCTCCAGACCGCGAGCGCGGTGCTCCACACCGAGCGCGGTGGCTGCGACAGTCAAAGCAAAAGGCCCACATCTCAAATCGATGCGAGGCCTGAGCCGCATTCGATCGGGACGGCGGGATTTGAGCGGGATCTGAACCCGCACGACTGAACCCCATGCGCACGATTAGTCAGCGGAGTCACGACAAACTGTACTGAAATCGCGGACGGAGGCTGAGATGACCAACTCCAGGCAGATCGCAGGATTGATCGGTCCCACTCTCATCGCGGTCACCATATCCGAGTCGATCAATGTCCGCATCTGGTCCACCAATATTGCCCCCGTGATTCACCTTAATGGTGCATTGTTGTTCTTAGCCGGCCTTTCCATTGTCCGTGCTCACAATCAGTGGATTTATGGTTGGCCTGTCGTAGTGACTCTCGTGGGTTGGTTTGCCATGCTCGTTGGCCTGTTTCGGATGTTTTTTCCAGGACTCTATCTACAGGGCGTTCAGAATACCTCTGCCGTGATGGTGGTCGTGCCGACCATGATGGTTCTTGCAGTCGGCATTGTCCTGACCTTCAAAGCCTATGTCCGCGAAGGCGGCTAGTGCTTCTCGCCGGCCACGCATCGCGGCCCGCGACTGACGCGAGGGGCCTATGAAGTTGTTTGATCCTCAGCGGAGCCGAATTCGCACTCTGCTGTTTGGGGCGCTCGTTGTCGTTTGGTTCGGCGAGATGGTGCTTTGGGGTGCCTTCGCCGAAATGTGGACACGTGGCTCGAATATGATTCCCCCAGAAAACCCCCAACTCGCTACGGCACTATACATCACCCACGCGGTTGAAGCAGCGACCAAGGGGGCTTTAGGTGTATTGGCTGTGTTCGGACTGAGATCCAGGAATGCATTCGCTCGAACCGCCCTTTTCTTGTCCATGGCGTTGGTTCCCCCTCTCAACATCGCCTTCCCATTTCGGGAACAAGGTTTCCCCTTGAGGTGGATGGCCGTGGCGACGGTCTTCAGTGTCATCCTGTGGGGGTCATTCTTTCTATTTAGGGAACCCGCCGAGCAACCGGAACAAAGGGGGGCGGCAGGTTCGGGCCAGTTACCCCCAGCTCGCGGGGAGGCTGTTCAGTATGTATGGCTTGCTGCCTATTCTGCTGCCCTGACTCTCATGGCAGTTCTTTTCTTGTTTGCGCCAAGAACCGCCCTGAACTTCATTTTTCCCTGCTTGTCCAGTTTGATGAATGCACATGCTGGAGACCTTTCGAGCCTCGTATTCAGTAACCTGTTTAATGGCACTCATCTGTTGGCACTGGCGACAGCTTCCTGGATCGCCACAGCCTACTCTCGAAGTAATCCAACATTACGACAAGCAATGACCCTGGCTGGGACAGTGCATGCGGGTCTACTCTGCCTTTTGCCCTTGAGGCGGATAATCCTGGAATTTGGGGGAAACTGTGCTACGTCTTCCATTCTAGTCGCTTTCGTTCCACTGCTTGTCGGTTGGGTGCTTTATGCAGCCTGGCGAGGACGGCTCCTCTTCTCTGATGAAACGCTTGCCGCGATGGCGTGACTTCGAGGGGGACAGGAAAATGGAACCGTTTCACGTTGCCCATTTGATCGCGCTCGGCATGTGGCTGGGCGTGGTGATCACCGAAGTGCTCTTCGAGTTCGCGGCCTCCGATGCGGAGTCCCTTCGCGCGGCGGCGCGATTCCACTACAAGGTCGATAAGTTCGGCGAGCTCCCCATATTGTTCGCCGTGCTCGTCACCGGGACAATCCTGGCGGTGCGCGCCTGGCCATTGACGCCCCTGCACTTTATCAAGATCGCGGCGTCGTTGGTCGCCGTGGGCTCCAACCTGATCTGCACGGTGTGGGTGTTCCAGCGGCGGCGAATCGAGGACGTGAACGTGCTGCTGGGATTCCGGCGGCGCATCTGGATCCTCGCGGCGGTCGGCGTGGTCTTCGCGACCCCCGCTCTCTATCTCGGCCTGGTCTATTTCCGGCGTTAGGAGATGTCGCAGTGTTGTCGGGACGGCGGGATTTGAATTCAACGGCTCCCATGCGGAGCCGTTGTTTGTATCGGCACGCATCTGTTTCGAGCGACCGCATTGGCGGCTATAAGTGGCCACGGACCGGCAAACATTGCGGCAAACATGTTCAACTCGCCGCGACGTTCCCTTATTAATCGTGGTGACTTGATCGGAGTGTAACCGCGGTTACGTTCAGGCCCCCTCCCCACCATCAAGATCGGAGCCATCAATGAGGATTAGCCGGGTTGCTCGTCCGCGGCGTCGCACCGACGCCGTAAGCGTCGCTTCACGTCAAGAGGCCGATTATGCGAAAGC
>DASZCG010000336.1:0-2468 GCA_035943355.1 Gemmatimonadales bacterium | reverse complement strand
GCGATTGCATGGGGTGTGGGATTGAGCCACGAAATGTCAGACATTGCAGGGGCCGAGAGTGTTTATTCGCTCGAAGGCAACATGTGCGGCACCGCTACTCGAGGTGCTGTCGCCCTGCCGGGGTCTAAGGCCACATCACGTGCAAAGGGATCGCATCGGAACCTGGGAGATCTCGGGTCTGGCCGTCGCCGTTGCATGCTGCGTGAGTACGGCGGTCCGCGTCGGGAAGGTGAGGAGCCGAAGCCGATGATGCACGGACACGAGAAGTCGGACCTCGTCATAGTAGCAATGAAGCCGGCGAACAAAGCGAAGAAAGCCCCCTGCGGAGTCGTCTGCGGGGGCGGTCGCAGCGGTGTCGGTGGAGCGAAGGGCGGGGGCCAAGGGGAATACGCACCAGCAAAGCACGTACTGGACTCCGAGCCAGGCTCGCGTGTCAAAGGCGCTGGAGCGTATACGGCGACTTGTGCCGTTACCCACCCGAGGCAGGAGAAGCTATGGGGCGGGCGGCGGAGGTTGTGGCACCTTCATCGTCCATACGAACGATGGAGGTTGCCCCGTGGTCCAAATCAATGATCTCAGCCGAAGCCTGGCCGCGTTTGATCCGATCTCGACTCTGGTGGTGGTCGTCGAGATGAGCAAGGCGAGCTGGCTGGTGAGCGGCGTTGTTCCCGGCGTCGAGCGCCAGCCGTTGAAGAAGCTGGAGCCGGATGCGACGGCGCTGTTGCGATTGATCGAGCGATGGCGGAACGAGGCGGTGCGTGCTGGCCGGCCGATCAGGCGGATTGCTCTGGCCTATGAAGCTGGCCGCGACGGCTTCTGGCTGGCGCGCTGGCTCATTGCTCGCGGCATCGAGGCGCATGTCATCCATTCGGCGAGCGTTGCCGTGTCACGCGAGCGCAAGCGGGCGAAGACGGATCGTCTGGATGCGGCGATGTTGGTGCGCGTATTCCTGGGCTGGTTGCGCGGTGAGCGGGGGCACTGCGGAATGGTGGCGATCCCGACGATGGAGGAGGAGGATGCGAGGCGCCCGAACCGCGAGCGCGAGAGCCTTGTCAACGAGCGTTCACGCATCGTCAACCGCATGAAGAGTGCGCTTGCCCGTCTCGGGATCCGGGGATTCAAGCCACATCTGCGTAAGGCTCCAGAGCGTCTGGCAGGTCTGCGGACCGCGGAGGGCACGGGCCTGCCGGCAAACATCATCGAGGAGTTCCGGCGCGACATGGCACGGCTGGCCTTGGTCCGTGAGCAGATCAGCTCGATAGAGAAGACACGTGCCGAGCGGCTCGAGCGTGCACCGGATACCGGGCCGCATGCGATGGTGCGCCTGCTCGCCAGGGTGATCGGTATCGGTATCGAGACGGCGGACATGCTGGTGCGGGAGATCCTGTCGCGCAATCTTCGAGATCGAAGAGCGCTGGCGCGCTACGCCGGGCTCACGGGATCGCCCGATGAGAGCGGTTTGAAAAGCCGAGAGAAGGGCCTGGCCAAGGCCGGCAATGCGCGGGTACGACGTGGGCTGATCCAGTTGGCGTGGCGCTTCTTGATGTTCCAGAAAGACAGTGCGCTGGCGCGGTGGTATCGCACACGGACCGAGGGTCCGAGCGGCGCGCGCAAGACGACAATGATCGTGGCACTGGCGCGCAAGCTGCTGATAGCGCTGTGGCGTCTGGTCACGACCGGTGAGGTGCCGGACGGTGTCGAGTTGCGGCCGGCGGCGTGAGCAACACTCTAGTGAGCAACACTCTAGAACGAGAAAGGACAAACAGGGTTCGGCACCTGGCTGCGTTTGATGAGCCAGGTAGCCGATGACGATCCGAGGTGGCGGCAATCCGAATTCGGCTATGGCTGCAATGCCGCTGGGAGAATGGACCCGCCGCCTCGGAGCCTTGCCCGCAGAAGCGTATGACTGCTTCATGGTCGAGACCCCATGTGGGTTCAACCGAATACAAGCGTGGTTCGCGCGATTGCTCGCGGCCAATGGCAGGCTCCCCTCGGATCATCGCGGCCGACCACCCGATCACGGGCAGCCTGCCGCCGTGCTCGCGTCCGTCAAGAACAAGCCTTCGGCGGCGCTGAAGAAGCGCCTCCGTGACCGCCGCTGCGCGCGACGGCGACGGCAATGTGCGGTCGGGATGGAAGAATGCTCGCGGCGCGGGTCGAACAAAAGAAAGAATGGAGTAACAACGCGCGACAAAAATGGCGTGATGCACCCTTGACAAAGAAAGCCCCATACAAGCCGGATGCCGTAGCTCGGCCCGTCCGGTTCGATGAGCGGGGAGTGGAAACGGGGCGTTGCTGCATGGCCCAAGCTACCGCGCCACTCCTCGACTCTACAGTTGGCGCGGGTCGACGTGGCATAAGTCATTGATTTTGCTTGGTGCGGGGTAGCGTTTTCGCGAAAGTGTAGTGCCACGTTCTTCGGTGATTTGGTTTGATTTTTTCGATCGAATCGCGGCTCTGTGTGCGCA
>DASZCG010000335.1:0-3150 GCA_035943355.1 Gemmatimonadales bacterium | reverse complement strand
TGCCGCCGCGTTGGGCACGCGCTCGGCGAAGAATTGTTGCGCGCGGGCGAGCACATCCGCGGGCGCGAGACTGACGGTCGTGGTATGGATCATGGCATGGGAGGCAGCATTGGAACAAAGATAACGTGCGGCGGGATCAGCGAGCGATCAGCTGTCGGCGGGCACACTCGTCGCCGCGACGTTCAGAATCTCCTGCAGCGCTTCCAGCTCCACCGGCTTCGTGAGATGGTGATTGAATCCCGACTGGGCGGAGAGCCGGCGATGCTCCTCCTGTCCCCAGCCGCTCAGCGCGACGAGCACCAGATCCTTTGCCCACGGCTCCTGGCGCAGCCGTTGCGCCAGCTCGTAGCCGTTCATCTTGGGGAGCCCGATGTCGAGGATGGCCACGTCGGGATGGAAGGTGGGAGCGATGGTCAACGCCTCCCGCCCCTTGTTCGCCGTCTTGACGTCATGGCCCATCATGCCGAGCAGCATGGCGAGACTGTCCACAGAATCCACGTTGTCGTCCACGATCAGCACGCGGCAACGCGAGCGAGTGGTCACGTCCGCGGCCAGTGGCGCTTCGCACAGCGCCTTTTGACTCTTGTCCGCGACCGGCAGGCGGATCGTGAACTCGCTGCCTGCTCCCGGCCCCGGACTCGTCGCCGACACGGCGCCGCCATGCAGCGCGATGAGCCGATCCATGAGCGCGAGCCCGACACCGAGGCCGCCGTGCGAGCGCTCGAATGGTAACCCCGCCTGGGTGAACATTTCGAAGATGCGGGGCAGCATGTCCGCGGAGATCCCGATGCCGGAGTCCCGGACACGGATGACCGCCTCTTCCCCTTCACGCTGGGCCGAGAGCCAAATGCGGCCGCCGGGATCGGTGTATTTCGCCGCGTTGTCGAGCAGATTGGCGACGCACTGCATCAGCCGGGTCGGGTCGCCTTCCACGTACAACGGCCCGGGCGGCGGGGCGACGCGCAGCTGGTGACGCGACTTCCCGATGACCGCGCTGGTCGCCTCGACGGCGGCCTTGAGAATCGTGCCGATGTCGACGCGCTCGCGGCGCAGCGTGATCGTCCCGCGGGTAATGCGGGCCACATCCAGCAGGTCCTCGACGAGCCGGGTCATGTGCTCGGTCTGGCGGTCGATGATGCCCGTGGCCCACGCCAGCTCGTCGGGATGGGGGGTGCGCGCGCGCAGGATCTTGACCGCGTGCCGAATCGGCCCCAGCGGATTGCGCAACTCGTGCGCCAGCAGCGCCAGGAACTCGTTCTTTCGCTGGTTGGCCTCCTTGAGCTCGCATTCGATCCGCTTTTGGCTGGTGATGTCGCGCGCGATCTTGGAGGCCCCGACGATCTCCCCATCGGCGCCGCGAATCGGCGAGATGGTCAGCGAGATGTCGAGCAGCCGCCCCTCTTTCGTTCTGCGCACAGTTTCGAAATGATTGATGCGCTCCCCGCGGTGGATGCGGTCCAGGATGACCTTCTCCTCGTTCTGCCGGTCATCGGGAATCAACAACTGGACGACCGGTTTGCCGACCGCCTCGTCCGCGCTCCATCCAAAGAGTCGCTGCGCGGCGGCGTTCCACGACGTGATCACGCCGTCGAGCGTCTTGCTGATGATGGCATCTTCGGATGATTCGACGATGGCGGCCAACAGGCCTTGCGTGGCGGGCACGAGCAGCCGGGCCCGCGAAGCAGCCGATTGCTTACTCACACGGGATCGATGGACATGCAGAACATCTTGCCATGCATGGGAGACACCGCGCTCCGGCTGGAGTTCCTGCACCGTTGGGGCTAGCCCGATCTAGCTACACATCGCAGTTCCTATTTAGACGGAGCCTCGGGCCAGCGCTGATCCGGGCGCGCGGGCGGGGGCTGATCGGAGTCGAGCCGATCGGCGCGGATGTCGGCGTAGATGAAGTTCTCGGGTGGCACGGGTGAATCCGCGAGGCGCCGCAACAGGGCGAGCTGGCCCACATGCGTCATCGCGTCGGCGAATGGCCCCTGCAACAGCTGCTCGGTGGAGAGCGAACACGGCGCGCCGCTCGCCAGCAGCTCACCGACCGCCTCGAGCAGCTCGTGAAAGCGCTCGATCTCCTGCTGGAACGTGGGCAGCGGCTCGGGCTTCATGGGATAGGATCCGCCCGCAAAGAACGTGCGGACGTAGCCCATCAACGCGGTCATGTGACGCAACAGCTCCGCCGGCGTCCGCACGCGATTGCCGGCGCTGAAGGCGGCGTAATGATCGGGGGCGCCGCGCACGGCCTTCTGCGTCCGATACGCCAGCGCGGCGAGAAAATGGCGCAGCAGCTCGCGGTCGCGGTCCATCAGCCTACTTCCGAAACATGAAGAAGACGGCCCCGCACAAGCACAGTCCGGCCCACAGGAAATTGAGCCGCACCGGTTCCTTCATATAGAAGACCGCAAAGGGGACGAAGACGCTCAGCGTGATCACTTCCTGCATGATCTTCAGCTGCCCCAGCTCGAACTGCGTGTGCCCAATGCGATTCGCGGGCACCTGGAGCAGGTACTCGAACAGCGCGATGGCCCAGCTCACCAGCGCCGCAAGGAGCCACGGCTTCTGGCTCAGATGACGCAGGTGCGCGTACCAGGCAAAGGTCATGAAGATGTTGGAGCAGATCAGCAGGATAACCGTCTTTGCAACCACTGGCATGCGCGAGTCCGGGTAAGGGAGTCACGAATGTATCTGAGACTCGCGCGTTAGCGACCGCGCAACAACTCCCGCGCCGCCCGCCGCCCACTGGCCAGCGCGCCCGCCACCGTGCCGATCTGTTCGCCGTTGGTCGCCTCGCCGGCAAAGAACAGCGTTCCATCGACCGGCCGGCCCAGGGCGCGCGGCGCACCCGACCCGCCGACCCCGACGTAGCTATAGGCGCCGCGGGCGAAGGGGTCGGCGCGCCAGTCATGGCTCGCCCAGGAGTCGAGGTTCTCCTCCAATTCACGGCGTGGGACCGACATCACCTCGGACAACGCGACGAGACAGCGCTCGACACGCGAGAGGGGCTCCTCGGCGAGCAGGGTTTCGGCCGCCACGCCGCCGACCCAACCGGTGAGCAGCGGCGCCCGCACGGGCAGGCACGTCCACCACGTCGGAATCTCGGCGCCTGGCGCGTGCAGAAAGTTTAACGCACCGCTCTCGGCC
>DASZCG010000334.1:0-3037 GCA_035943355.1 Gemmatimonadales bacterium | reverse complement strand
ACTCCGCACCTTGCCGCCAAACACGGGACACCGGGCGATCACGGCGGTCAACATTACCGGCACCCGCACGTCGATGCCGAACTGCGCGCTGCCGTTCACCTTGAAGCGGGTGTCGAGGCGTTTGGTCGGCTTCCCGGCAATCCGCCACTCCTGGGGACCCTTGAGCGGCACGTCGGACGGAACGGGGATGGCCGCCGCGCGCTCGGCCAGCGCGCCGTACGTGAGCCGTCGACCGCTACCTGCGTGAATCACCGCGCCGGCCTCCGCACGACAACTTCCGGGTTCGACGCCCCACGCTTGTGCGGCGGCTGCGACCAATACCGTGCGGGCGCGCGCGCCCGCCTCGCGCAGCGGTTTCCAGGCCGCGCGCACGCTCGAGCTTCCGCCCGTGCCTTGAACGCCAAACAACTGGTTGATGTAGGCCTTGTCGGCCGGAGCGAACTCGAACCGAATCTTCGCCCAGTCCGCCTCGAGCTCCTCGGCGAGCAACAGCGGCAGCGACGTCGTTACGCCCTGGCCCATTTCGGACCGATCCACGATGACCAGCACGCTGTCGTCCGTACCGATCCGCAGCCATGCGTTGGGTGCGAACGGCGCCACGCCGCGCCGGTTGGGGATCTTGAATCCGATTACGAGCCCGGCGCCGACCGTGCCGGCGACTTGTAGAAACGCGCGGCGTTCCATCAGGCCTCCTTGGCCGCGCGATGAATCGCGGCGCGAATGCGCTGATAGGTCCCGCAGCGGCAGATGTTCGTCATCGCCGCGTCGATGTCGGCGTCGCTCGGCTGGGGTGTCCGGCTCAGCAGGGCCGCGGCCGCCATGATTTGTCCTGACTGGCAGTAGCCGCACTGCGGGACGTCCTCGGCGATCCAGGCCTTCTGCACACGATGCGTCGACGTAGGACTGAGGCCTTCGATGGTCGTAATGGGCTTGGCGCCGACGGCGGCGATCGGCAGTACGCAGGTGCGGACCGCCTCACCACCGAGATGCACGGTGCACGCACCGCACTGGGCGATCCCGCATCCGAACTTCGTGCCGGTCAGGCCCAGGCTATCGCGAAGAACCCAGAGCAGGGGAGTGTTGGCGGCGGCTGCGACGTTGCGGCGCCGCCCATTCACCAAGAGGGTGTAGGTTGGCATGGCTCAAACGTGGCGGGGAAAGCCGGAAGGCGCTAGTTAGGATCCCCCATGACCACCTACGCGCGCCGGCTGGGGCTCTTCTCGGGAACAATGGCGGTCGTTGGCGGCATCATCGGCGGCGGCATCTTCCGCACACCGGCGACGGTGGCCGAGCGGTTGCGCGCACCGGGGCTGGTGTTGCTGGCGTGGGTGACTGGCGGTGTCGTCGCATTGATCGGCGCAGCCTGTTTCGGTGAGCTGGGGCGGCGACGGCCGCGCGCCGGTGGCGGCTATGTGTATCTGCGCGAGTCGTGGGGTCCGTTGCCCGCGTTCCTCTATGGCTGGACGCTGGTGCTCGTCATCGCGACGGGCGCGATCGCCGCGGTCGCGGTCACCTTCGCGGATTACGCGCTCGCGCTGTTTGGGCTCTCGCAGCGCTTCTCCGTCCCGCTCGCGGTTGCGGCGATCGTGCTGCTCGCAGGAATCAACTACACCGGCGTACGGCCTGCGGCATTCACCACCAACATCTTTACGGTTCTCAAGCTCGCCGCCCTCGCGACCCTGATCGCGGCCGGACTGTTTATCGCTGCACCCCCTGTGCCGCTCGTCACGGTCCATCCGTCTGCGATTTCAGGTCTCGGCGCCGCGCTCGTGCCGATTCTCTTTACTTATGGCGGCTGGCAGCAGACCAACTTCATCGCCGAAGAGATCATCGAGCCCGAACGCAATCTGCCCCGCGCGTTGGTGCTCGGGGTCGCGATCGTGATCACCGTCTATCTGCTCGCGAACTATGTGTATCTCCACGTATTAGGTGTCGAGCAGCTGGGGAGGAGTACGGCGCCGGCGGCCGATACCATGCGGGTGCTGCTGGGCCCCATCGGCGAAAAAATCATCGCGGGCGGAATCGCGCTCTCGACGTTCGGCTTTCTGAATCTCGTGATCCTCGTGACACCCCGCGTCCTGCAAGCGATGGCCGCCGATGGCGTGTTCTTCCGCCGCTTCGCCACTCTTGACCCGACCTACCAGACGCCGACTGGCGCGATCGTTGCGCTGGCGGCGTTCGCGGTGATCCTGACGGTGACCGGCACGTTCGGCCAGCTGGTCGACTACGTGACGTTCGGCGACTGGATTTTCTTCGGACTGACGGTCGCGGGACTCCTGCTGGACAAGTTTCGCCTCGGCCCGGCAATTTTCGTTGTGGCGGCGGCGTACGTCGTGATCAGCGTCATCATCTCGAACCCGGTATACGCCGCGCGCGGCGCGCTGCTCATCGCGCTCGGTGTACCGGCATACCTCTACTGGCGGACGCGATGAACCACATCCTTCTCCTGCTGGCGATCGTGCAGCACCCGCACGAGCAGCTCGGCCACGTGGTTTTCCCGATCTCGTGCAACAGCGCGGCGCAGCAGCAATTCGAGCGCGCCATGACCATGCTCCACTCCTTCTGGTGGGAGCAGGGCCAGGATGCATTCCAGGCCGTCGTGAAAGCCGACTCGACCTGCGCGATGGGCTACTGGGGCCTGGCCCTGAACGCGTGGGGCAATCCCTTTGCCGGTGGTGCTCCGCAGGCCAGCGAGAGCATGCGCCGCGGCGCGGCGGCAGCCGAGCGGGCGACACGACTTGGCGCCCCGACCAAGCGCGAGCAGGGATTCCTCGCGGCGGTTGCGGCGCTGTACCGCGGCTACGACTCTATCCCCAACCCCCGCCGGCTGCAGGCGTACTCGGACATGCTGGCTCGGCTGTATCAGGACTTTCCCAATGACGCCGAGGTGGCGATTTACTACGCACTCTCGCTCGTCGAGACGGCGCCCAAGACCGACACCACCTTTGCTTGTCAGAAACGCGCGGCGGCGATCCTGAATCCCTTGTTTCAGCGTTTCCCCACCCATCCGGGACTCGCGCACTACATCATCCATGCC
>DASZCG010000333.1:0-3011 GCA_035943355.1 Gemmatimonadales bacterium | reverse complement strand
GTGCCATACCCGCCAGACACGGCGAGCGCCATGTCCTCGAGGTCGACCACGCGGTCGATGCTGTCGAAGTCCCTGCCGTCGCGGATGCCAATGTGCCAGGGACGCCCATCCGCGTGGTGGCCGATCGTGCGGTATTCGCCTAAATCGACCACGGCGCTTTCGGGACCTTGATTGCGCAGCATGTCGGCTATCGCGTCCGAGATGTAACCTTGGGCAATGCCATTCAACGTAATGGCCATGCCGGCGCGTGAGAACCCGATTGCAGCCGCGCCGCTTTCGATCTGTCGGAAATCCACCATCGTGTGTGCTACGTCGCGCGCGGGGGGCCGCGATGTCCGGTTGGATATCGGTATGCGACCAGAAATGTGCTTTGGACAGTCGCCACAAGGGCTGCACGGAAATGTCAAAAGCGCCGCCGCTCAGCTCACCGAGACGTTGGCTCTCCTTGACCAGTTTGCGCAGCTCGGGCGACGGCTTTTGTCAGCTTGTCGGCTTCATTGAGGCGCGAGATTTCGCTGTCCGGCCGATAGAGGCTGAAGATCCGCTCGAAGCGCTCGATCTCATGGCGCACGCGCAGGATCGTGCGTCGCGCGAATACGGCGTTGGGGGGCCACAACGTGAGCTCCGACAACGCGCCAAGTACTTCGCCGTGCCAGCTGTGTAACCGAGCTTTCGGCGCGGTCGCGCGCACGGTCGCGATGATCAGCGGCAGGCCGGCAACCGCCGCAACGACAGGGTGCGGAAACAGCGCGGCTTCGCCGCCTGCGCGGGAGGGCGAGGCGCGAAGGGAATCCCGCTCGCTCGCCCCTGCAAACACCCAAACGCGCCGGTATCGTTGCGTTCCAAACAGTACATACGCGGGCATGCCAAAGTGTCAGGATACGGCCCGAAGAGAGGATCCTATGCCGACGTCCAGAGTCGAAGGTGGCGCGCGGCGGAGACACGGGCGGCTCCGACTTGCGGAATTGCCAAATGCCGTCGAAGGCCAGATCGCGGAAATCTGTCGCGACTTGGCCGTGCAGGCGAAGCGAATGCGCCAACTGCAGGAGCAGGCCGACGAGTTGCGTGTGGTGATTCGGCACTGGGCCGGCCAGTCCGAGGCGGACTCCGGACCGCGAACCAACTAATCGTGGAGGACGACGCTGAGAAGCGAGGTGTTGATCTTTAGATCGCCGTTGTACTCGATGAACCCAAGGTCTCTGAACTTATTCATGAAGAAGTTGACGCGCGAACGCGTCGTCCCGATCATTTCCGCAAAGGTTTCCTGGGAGATTTTCGGTATCCGCCGCTGCGGTCCCGCCTGATCGCCGTACCGCGCCAGCAGCAACAGCGCCCGCGCCAACCGCTTTTCACTGGAGTTGAAGAGATGATCGACGAGGTCCGCTTCGATGCGGATGTTCCTCGCCAGCATGTACGAGATGAACCGTTCCGAGAACGTCGGCTCGTCGCGCAGGAGTCGAAGCATCGCCCCCCTCTCGATGATGAGCACGGTGGTCGGCGTCGTTGCGGTCGCCGTCCCGATCCGAATCGATTGACCTGTTAACGCGCCTTCCCCGAAGAAATCGCCGGGGCCCAACATCGCCACGACCGCTTCTTTGCCGGTTCGCGACACCACGGAGATCTTGATGCCCCCCTTCTGGACGTACATGACCGCGTCGCTCGGTTGACCCTGCGAGAAAACGATTTTCCCTCTTGGATACGTCGCAACGCGCCGTGCCGCACCTGCGGACGCGAGGAAGGCCTCGGCGTCGAAGGCTGGTGGTTTCTCGCGTGGCTGAACGCGCCCTGTTTTGGCCTTTGGCATCGCGGAATCGAGCGAATTATCTCACGCGACGCGCCGCCAACCTCGCGTCCGATCCCTTGATGCGACGTCGCGAGACTAAGACTAGCAGCCCGTGGTACAAGTGGCGTTTTCACGCACAAGCGACAAATCCGTTCGTCGATCGTGCCGATGGCATTGGAAGAAAGCTCTGACGCCAGCGCTGGACGATCACGTCGAGTGTGAGACTCCACAAAGTGTTGAGGACGGCTACGAGCGCGGCCAAGCGGCCCTGAAGGGCGCGCGGCGTACCGATACCGAAGAGGGTCCGCATCCAGAGCCCAAGATTGAAGCCGCTGGCATGCACAAGCAAGCGCTTCAGCACGTTCTCGTGGCCGCGCGCGTGCGCGCGCCGCAAGCCACCGGTTTCGTAGAGATGCGCACACGGTCGCTCGAGCAATTCGCCGCGTCTGCGGAGGAGGCGTTTCCCACGGTCGCCGCGGATCCGTCGTCGATTCGCGTAGACGGCGTCGCGGACGGGTGCTTGATCGATCCACGACTGCGGCCCGCGATCGGGCTCGCTGATGTAGGTGCGAATCTCCAGCGTGTCCAGATCGTGCACGGTCGTTCGGCTGTGGTAGCCCTTATCGGCCACGACTTCCTCAATGACGACGACAGCGTCATCGGTCACGGCCGCCACCGCTTCGAGCTGCTCAGCGGCCTCGGGCAGCGTTTCCTGGATCGTCGTGGTGTCGCCCTTATCGGCATCTTGCACGGTGACGCCGACGATCGCGCCCGTCTCGAGATCGATCGCGTGCTCGGCCTTGTGGGCGAGATGTGTCCGGCCGTCCTTCATCTTTGTGATTTTCGCGTCGGGATCGTGGGGATGCGTCCACTCGTCATTGGAGCCTTTCTTCTTCCGTTTCCGATCGATCCGCGCCAGGTCGGCGCGCGTCGGCGTCCCAATCCCCGAGGCTTTGGCGAGCTGGGTCAGAAACTCCTCATAGCTCTCGCCGCTGTCTCGCCGGACGATGCTGCGCAAGGCCGCATTGGCTTCGAGCGTCGTCGCGTCAATGCCGATCGTTTTGCCCTTCACCAAGCCCGCCGTGCTCAGGCACTGCAGCACCCACGTGAAGATCGCGCGATGGGTTTCGAGATCGATCAAGCGGCGCGTGCGCGAAATCGTCGAGTGATCCGGCGGCGCCTCGTCCAAACCGACGCCCAGAAAATCGCGCAAGGCCAACGAATCCGC
>DASZCG010000332.1:0-2493 GCA_035943355.1 Gemmatimonadales bacterium | reverse complement strand
GATTCACCCTACCTCGCGCCGGTCCCGCATCGCGGCCAGCGCAACGAGCCGGGCTTCGTCCGCGCCGTCGCCGAGCGCGCGGCGGCGCTGCGCGGCGACGCTCCCGACGATGTGGCGCGGCGCACCACTGACAACGCCCGCCGCTGTTTCGGCGCGCGGCTGGAGTCGTCGCTGTGACGACCGCGGTGAAGAAAGTCCCATCGGACATCGCCATCGCGCAGGCCGCAAAACTGCGACCGATTCGCGACGTGGCGGCCGAGCTGGGCCTGGCGGATGACGAGCTGGAGCTGTACGGCACATACAAGGCGAAGATCTCGCTGCGCGCGCTGGAGTCGCGTCCGCAGAGGGGGCGGCTGGTCCTGGTCACCGGGATCAGCCCCACGCCGGCGGGTGAGGGCAAATCGACGGTCACCGTCGGTGTGACACAGGCGCTGCGGCGCCTGGGCAAGAACGCCATCCTCGCGATCCGGGAGCCGTCGCTCGGCCCCGTGTTCGGCGTGAAGGGCGGCGCCGCCGGCGGCGGGTACGCACAGGTCGTGCCGATGGAAGACATCAACTTGCACTTCACCGGCGACTTTCACGCCATCGCCAGCGCGCACAACCTGCTGTCCGCGATGCTCGACGCGCATCTGCACCACGGCAACGCGTCGGGTTTCGACGTCCGCCGCATCACGTGGCCGCGGACGATCGACATGAACGATCGCGCGCTGCGCAGCATCATCGTGGGCCTGGGCGGGTTGAACAACGGTCCGGCGCGCGAAGAGCGCTTCGTCATCATTCCCGGCTCCGAGATCATGGCGATTCTCGCGCTGGCGACTGGACTCCAGGATCTCGAAGCCCGGCTGGCGCGGATCATCGTCGGATTGCGGGGCGACAAGACTCCCGTGCGCGCCAGCGACCTGAAGGCCCAGGGGGCCATGACGCTGCTGCTCAAGGACGCGATCAATCCGAACCTGGTGCAGACGCTCGAGGGCGGGCCCGCGCTGGTGCACTGCGGTCCGTTCGGCAACATCGCGCACGGCTGCAACTCCGTCGTCGCCACCAGGCTCGGACTCGCGCTCGGCGACATCGTGCTGACCGAGGCCGGGTTCGGCGCCGACCTCGGCGCGGAGAAGTTCTTCGACATCAAGTGTCGCTTCGCCGGCCTCAAGCCAGAGGCGGCCATCATTGTGGCGACCGTGCGCGCCCTCAAGATGCACGGCGGCGTGAGAAAGGAGCAGCTGGGAACCGCTGACCCCGCGGCGGTGCAGCGGGGTTCTGAAAACTTGCGTCGCCACATCCGCAACGTGAAGAAGTTCGGGGTTCCGGCGATCGTCGCCCTCAATCGCTTCATCACCGACGCCGACGAAGAGGTCGAAGTGGTGCGCGCCGTCGGCTCCGCCGAGGGTGTGGAGGTCGTGCGCTGTGACGTGTGGGAGAAGGGCGGTGAGGGCGGAGTCGCCGCCGCCGAGGCATTGCTCGGGTTGCTGAAGACGGCAAAGGGGGGAGCGTCGTTCAAGCCGCTCTATGACGAGCGCCGGCCGATTCGCGAGAAGATCGAGACGATTGCGCGCGAGATCTACGGCGCCGGCGGCGTCGCATTCGCGCCACCGGCCGAGCGCGCGCTCGAGCTGCTGCCCAAACTCGGCCTCGGCGAGACGCCGGTGTGCATGGCCAAGACGCAGTATTCCTTCACCGACGACGCGTCGCAGCTCGGCGCGCCGAGTGGCTTCACGCTGCACGTACGTGACATTCTGCCGTCGGCCGGCGCCGGGTTCGTCGTCGCGCTCGCCGGCGACATCATGACGATGCCGGGCCTCGGCAAGAGTCCAGCGGCCGAGCGCATCCGCCTGCATCCTGACGGCACCATCGAGGGACTTTTCTGATGCGCAAAGCGAGCGGACTGGGCGTGGTCGCAACGGACGGCGCGCCCAAGGCGATTGGCCCTTACAGTCAGGCCATCACCACGGACAGTTTCGTGTTTACCGCGGGCCAGGTGCCGCTCGATCCGAAGAGCGGCGAGCTGGTGGGACGCACCACCGCCGAGCAAACGGAACAGGTGTTAGCCAATCTCAAGGCGGTGCTCGCCGCCGCGGGAACGGCGCTCGGCAACGTGGTGAAGACAACCGTGTACCTGGTGGACATGGCTGACTTTGCGCAAATGAATGAGGTGTACGCGAATCATTTCGGATCCCATAAACCCGCGCGCTCGACGGTGCAGGCCGCCGGGCTGCCCAAAGGCGCGCGCGTCGAGATCGACCTCATCGCGACCAAAGGCTAGACGCTTCGGATGTGGCGGCTTGCCCTGGTCGTGGGTGTCCTCTACCTGGCGACTATCCGCGCCGGTCACGGCTGGGGCGATGATTTCGCTCAGTACATCCTGCACGCGCGCAACATCGCCGCCGGCGTCCCCTATACCCAAACCGGCTACATCTATAATCCGGACAATCCGGAGGTAGGTCCGCGGGCCTACCCACCGGGATTCCCCGTGCTGCTTGTGCCGGTCGTCAAAAT
>DASZCG010000331.1:0-14590 GCA_035943355.1 Gemmatimonadales bacterium | reverse complement strand
CACTCAGGGGCGGCCGCGTGGTGATCCAGGGATTCGGCAACGTCGGCAGCCATCTCGCGCGCCTGCTCGACAGCGAAGCAGCCGCCAAGGTTCTCGCGGTGAGTGACGTGTCGGGCGGCATCTACAATGACCGCGGCCTGGACATCCCGGGATTGCTGGCTCATACGGCGCAGGGCAAGCCGGTGTCCGAGTGGCAGGGTGGCAAACGCATCACCAACGAGGAGCTGTGGACGATTTCGTGCGAGTGGCTCGTGCCGGCGGCCCTCGGCGGGGTGATCAACAAGGAAGCCAACGCTGGCACTATCGACTGCAAGGTCGTGGTCGAAGGCGCCAACGAGCCCACCACGCCCACGGCGGATCGGATCCTGGAAGAGCGCGGCATTGCGGTGATCCCCGATTTCCTGGCGAACGCCGGCGGCGTGACGGTCTCCTATTACGAGTGGGCGCAGAATCTTCAGCAGTACCGCTGGACGCACGAGCAGGTGAACCGGGAGCTGAAGGCCACGATCACGAAGGCGTATGTGTCGGTGCGGGACTTGGCGAAGGAAAAGAAGGTGACGTTCAGGACGGCCGCTTATGGAATTGCTTTGCAGCGTGTCGCCGATGCCGAACGCCTGCGGGGGAATTGAGCACGCCCTGAGAGGGCGCGCTATTCATTCATCCCGGGACGTGAGTAGAGCGCTCGGTATGGGTCCCGGTCTGGCTGGGTAAAGACCCGGATCTGGATCGTTCGCACAGTCTCCTCAATGTCCGCGTTGTTCTGCAAATAAACCTCATCGAACAGATTCAGATCCATCCGATACAGCCGCTCGGCAATGATGACGGCATTATTGAGCGGCGCCTGCGCGAACCAGCGCCAGTCGTAGGTCTCCAGCGACTGTCCCACCGGGCCCCGAAACTGTTCCCGGGCCCACCCGAACAGCGTCTCGCGCACCTGTTCCAGCCGCGCGCTGGCGAGTGGCTCCGCGTAGGCGGAATCGAGCCGGCGCGCCAGCTCGGCGTAGAACACATCGAGCGTGCGCTCGTCGCGCCAGCGCGCCGCCGCCCGATGCGCGTCGATCGTGTCGCGGCGCGAGCGAAAGAAGGCCTCCGCGCCGCGATAGCCCACAAAACTCGCAAAGCTTTCGTTGAAGGGCGTCTGGCTCTTCACGTAGAGCGTGTTATGCGCCAGCTCGTGAATCACGGTCGCGACGAGCTCCATGGTGTCGCGGCTCATCGCGGTTGAAAACAACGGATCGCTGAGATACCCGAGTGTGGAGAACGCGCCCGACGGGCGCAGAAAGACGTCGAGGCCCTGTTGCTCGAGGTGCTGCGCCTCGCTGTGCGCCCGCGATGCCTTGAAAAACCCTTTATAGGGGACGATGCCGACAATGGGGTAGCGCCAGGTGACTTCCCGCAGCTTGTCGCGCCGGCTCGCGGAGAGCACCAGCAGCAGCGTGTCGCGGCCCACATCGACGTAGCTGGTGTACGTCTTGCCGACCGCGAGTCCCAGGGAGTCGGCGGCGAAAGCGCGTGCCGCGAGCACCAGAGCGAGCCGCTGGCGCAGCGGCGGCGTCGTCGTCGAGTCAGCGATGAGCTTGTCGATGGGGCGCCGCCTGAGCAGCAGGCGGGCCTCTTCGATCCCCGCGCGAGCGATGTAGCGCGCGTCGGCACTGATGAGCAGCACGAAGACGACGCCGGCTGCCGCAGCGCCGAGCGCAATGGCGGAGATCCGCTTCAGCAGGCGCCCCCAACGGGGACGCGTCCGTTCGACTAGGGTGTCCAACGCAATCCCACGCGATGCGTGCCGCCGCCCAGCACATCATACGACCGGTACGCGTAGTCCATCGCGAGGCGGCCCAACACCACACCGCCCCCGAACGTCCAATTCGACGCATCCGTGACCGCCGGGCGCGTGGCATAGCCGACGCGGCCGACCAACCCGACGCCGCTCGCCACGACGCCGGCTTCGACTCCCTGGATGAGGACCGCGCTCTGATCTCTGGTCCACACGCCTTCGAGAGTGGTGAGCAGTCGATACGTGCCCTGGGGATCGGTGTAGTTGAGCGTCAAACCGGCCCGGGTGCGGCGCGGCAGCAGCGCGCCACTTCCCAAATCGCCGCCCAGATTCTGCACGCTGACGCCGAGGGCCATGATATCGAAGACGGCGATCGCCATGCCGATGTCGCCGGCCCAGGCATCGCTCGTTTCCGCGCCGATCTCCTGGCGATCGTACTTCGCGGTGACCCCGAGCGCGGCGAAGCCGCCACGATACACGAGCGACGTCGCCGCGAGCGCCTCATAAGGGTGGAACGACGCGCCCGTCGCCATGCCGCGGCGGCCGCCCGTTGACGGATCGGGGACGATCTCGGCCTCGGTGCCGTAATCGAGCGCCTGCGCGCCGAACCCCAGCGTGAACCGCGTGACCCGCAAGGCCATCGCCGCCGACGAAATCGCCGTCCCCTCGAGATACGGCTCGTACGAGCCCTCGATGCCGAGGTGGCGAATCGTGGCGATGCCCGCAGGATTCGCGAACATCGCGCCGGCATCGCCGACGAGCGCGGCGCCGGCGCCGCCCATCGCGGCAGCGCGCGTCGAGCCGGGGAGCGAGGTGAGGATGGAGCCCTCGCTCTGGGCGGGCAGGCGGGCTGGCGGGGAGGCGGCCAAAGCCAGCACGGCGACCGCCGTAACCACCCGCCGGCCCGCCGGCCCGCCAGCCCGCATCGCCCGCCCGTCCCACCGTCTCATTGCAGCCGGATCACGTTCACCCGCGGGACGTACGCCGGGTTTATCAGCGCGCCGGACGGTGTGGTGAGGTGCAGCGTGAAGCCGGGGTCACTCGCGGCCTGCGTAGCGCGCAGGTAGATGCCCGAGCCAGCGCGCAGCGTGTTGCTGAGATCCACGTCGCGCCCGACGCTCACACCCGGGATCAGCGGATAGGGATGCGGAAAGAGCGTGGGCCGCTGCGAATTCAGCGAGGAGAAGACGGAGTGCAGCGCCCAGGCATCGTAGCGCAGCTCAGCCGGTGCGCCGCCATCGTCGCTCATCCAGTTCGTCAGCGCCCAGCGAGTCACGACGTCGGCGAAGGGAACGCCGGTGACCACCGCGATGTTCTGCGCGCCGGTGTTGCTGGTCTGCACCAGGGACCGCGTCAGCGTGTTCCACTGCGCCTGTGTGGCGCCTGCCGCGTAGCGGTCCACGACATAGCGCACGAACAGCCACGCGGCGCCCCGCTCCGCCAGCGTCCCAATCCCGGCGGTGGGCAGCAGGAAGTGATTTTGCGTGGAGTCGAGATACTTGTAGGCGTTCAGCAGATCGCCCGCATAAAAACGACAGTTCACCGTGCCGATGGTGCAGTCGGTTATCCTGGCGTCCGGGGCAGTCTCGTAACTGCGCGCGCCGAGCTCCTCGGCGTAGTGTGAGAACCCTTCGTTGAGCCAGAGCACCTCGCCGCTGCCGCTCCGGACCAGCACATGTTGATTGAAGCTGATCATGTGCTGGAACTCGTGTACAAACGTCACCGGCAAAAAGGCCTGAATCTCATTGACCGTGTGGCTGCAGCTCAGCGTTCCCTGCGGATCCGCGACGACGGAGTAGAAGATTTCTCCCTTGTTGGAGCGCGAATCGTTCCGAAACGCGGGATCCAGGTCGGCACCGAAGAAGAATCCGGCGACAAAGCCGTTGTTCTGACACTCGCTGGCGGTGACCAACTTGTTCACGACGTTGGTCATGAGCACCAGCACCACCGTGTTGGTATCGATATCCGACTCGCGACCGAACGCCGCCGTATCGACTGCGTAGAGCCGCTGGTCGAAGACCCTCGCGATGCTGTCGATGGCAGTCGAGTCGAGACCGCCGGCAGGCGCCAGGGTGTCGACATAAATCGCGACTTTGGCCTTCAGCGCGTGAACACGCGCGCCGACCTTGGCAAAACTCGAGCAGTCGATCTTGGCACACACCATGAATGTGCGGAGGCTGTTGAGGGCGGGCGGCCCCGACGTAATGACCGGTGCACGGACCGGGGGGGAGGGGGCAGCCTCCGGCGCGAAGCCCCAGGACCGCCGCTCATCGCCCATCCGCAGGAACGCGTGAAAGCGCTCGGCGCTGCCCACCGCGGCATCGACCATGCCCACCGCCGGCGCCGCTGCAGCCGGCCGAATGGTATCGCCGCCGAGATGGAAGCTCGTCATCTGGCCCGGCGTGCCGGTGGCGAGCTGCGGGACCACCAGGTATTCGACGATCGAGGTGGTGGCGGGAAACACGACGCACCCGGAATCGGCGCCGGCATCGAGGGACAGATACTGGTTTACCGCGAGATTCACCGGCGTGCCGCCCGTGCATGGGCGGATGCCCGGTTCGGTGCCGCCGCTACACGCGACTAACCAGATTGTCGCCGTCAACCACCAGAGCGGTTTCTGGAACATCCCCCCCCCGTTCACCTCGTCGTTCCGTGACTTCACCAGTGCGCCGCAAGGCCCATTGGAGGCAGATCGGACCGGCCACTTCATGAAATCCGATCATTGCCACGAGCAGCGCTTCCAACGAGACATTCCACTCCGGAAACGCACCGCGTAGCACGGCGGCGAGCGTGATGGCCATGCCGCCCTGGGAAACCAAGCCCAGCCAGCCGTATTTGCCCATCTCGGCGCCAACCGCCGGGTGTCGCCCGGCCAGCTGGAGCCCCCAGCGGAAACCGTTGATCCGCAACGCCACGAGCAGCAACGCCCAAGGGAGGAGCCCCAGCTCATCCAGCGGATCAAAGCTCAGGCTGGCCCCCGCAAGCGCAAAAAATACGACATAGATGGGAACCGCGCACCGTTCAAGCTCCACGTCGAGACGCTCCCTCTCGACCGGGGCGGTGTTGCGCAGCGTGAAGCCGGCGGCGAGCCCCAACAGGACAGCCTCCAGCCCGGTCAGCCGCACGACCTGAGCAATAATGAAAGCAAACGCCACGAGCGCCCACGCCACGCGAATCGCACGGAGGTACTGCGCCATCACGAACCCAAGTGCGGCGCCCACCGCGAGCGACCCCACGACCAGCAGCAGCGCGCGCCCGGCGCTACCCGCGATCACTGCGCCGCTGCTCGCCAGGGGTCGCGCGATGGCCAACACAACCGTCAGGCATACCGCCGCGGCGACCGTTTGCACGATCGTGACATTCACGATGCCGCGCGACAGCGGACCGCGGGCGCCGACGTCTCTGATCAAGGCCACGGTCACTGTGGGAGATGCCACGGCGGCGAATATGCCCAACACCAGCGCAACGGTGAGCGCGTCGCGAAATGGTTGATGCGCGGTAAGCGGAAACCACGGACTGATGGTGAGCGTGACGAGCGTGACCACGACGAACGGCGCGCCCATCGCGCCGCCGATCACGCGCACCAGCACAGCGCGGTCCTGACCACGGAAGGCAGCGAGGCTCAGCTTGGAGCCCGCGGCCAGGGCAATGAGGGACAGCGCGCCGGTCGAGATGACGCGCAGTACCTCGAGCTCATCGATCCGGATCAGCCCGAGCCATGCCGGTCCCGCGATGAAGCCGACGAGGACGTATCCGACGATGCGCGGCAACCGGATGCGTTGCGCGACCGCGCCGCCGATGTATGCGGCGATCAACGCGAGGCCAAGCGATAGTGTCGCGCGCGCCTCGACCGGAACCTGTCCGCCGGTCGAGCGGGCGAGTCGTTCTAAAATCGCGGCAATGATGAAGGTGACCACAAGCAACAGCCATTGCATGACCGCGGAAAATACGGCAGATTCCGCCGCGTAACCATGCCGTTCGTTCATCTCCACACCCATAGCGAGTACTCTCTCCTCGACGGCGCGAACCGGATCCCGGATCTCCTGGACCGGGTGCAGGCGCTTGGCATGGATTCGCTAGCGATCACCGACCACGGCAACCTGCACGGCGCGTGGTCGTTCTATGCTGAAGCGAAGGCCCGAAAGATCCGGCCGATTCTGGGCTTCGAGGCCTATCTCGCATTCGGCAGCCGCCACAGCCGGGAAAAGCCGGCGCCGGATGTGCCGCTGGGCTCGCCCTACTCACATCTGGTGCTGCTCGCGAAGAACAAGATCGGGTATCAGAACCTGATCAAGCTCTCGTCGATCGGATTTCTGGAAGGCTATTACCGCCGGCCACGCATCGACAAAGAGGTCCTGGAGCAGCATCGGGACGGGATCATCGCGCTCGCTGCCTGTCTCTCTGGTGAGATCGCGTTGTACTTGCGGCAGGGAAACTACGAAGCGGCGAAGGCGAGCGCCGCATGGTTCGCGCGCACGATGGGACCGAACGGCTTCTGGCTCGAGGTCCAAAATCACGGCCTGCCCGAGGAAAAGGCCGTCACCGAAGGGATGTTCCGGCTTGGCGCCGAGCTCGGCCTGCCGGTCGCCGCCACCAACGACGCCCACTATCTGAAACGGGACGACGCCGAGGCGCACGACGTGCTGCTCGCGATCGGCACGGGGAAAGACCTCGACGATCCCAAGCGGTTTCGCTTCTTCGGACAGGAGAGCTACGTCAAGTCCGAGAAGGAGATGCGGGAGCTGTTCGGCAAGAGCTCCTCCGACGTATTGGCTGAGACGGCGCGCGTCGCAGACTTGTGCGAATTCGATTTTGAGAAGCGCTATTTCCTGCCGCAGTATCCCCGGCCGGCCGAGTTCGCGACCGATCGCGACTTGCTCGTCCATCTCGCGCGCCAGGGCGCCGCGCAGCGCTACGGCGATCCCCTCCCGGCCGAGGTAGAGAAGCGCCTCGAGTACGAGCTCGATGTCATCACGCGCACCGGATATGCCGGCTATTTCTTGATCGTCTACGATCTCATCAAGGCCGCGCGGGACCGCGGCATCCCGGTGGGACCCGGGCGGGGCTCGGCCGCGAGCTCGCTGATCGCCTACGCGCTGCACATCACCAACGTCGATCCGCTGCGGTTCGATTTGCTGTTCGAGCGGTTCCTGAACCCCGAGCGGATTTCGATGCCGGACATCGACCTCGATTTCTGCTTCGAGCGGCGTGGCGAGGTACTCGAATACGCGCGCGAGCGCTACGGGCGCCAGTCGGTGGGCCAGATCATCACATTCGGGACGCTCAAGGCGCGCGCCGCGTTCCGCGACGTGGCGCGCACGCTGCGCGTCGAGATGGGCGACGTCGAGCGGTTGACCAAGCTGATTCCCTCGGGGCCGGCGTTCAGCGTCACGCTCGCCGAGGCCGGCGAGAAAGTGCCCGAAGTGAAAGCCGCGGCGGCGCAGGATGAGCGCATCCGCAAAGTCCTGGACCTCGGCTCCCGTATCGAAGGGCTGGCCCGCCACGCGTCGGTGCACGCGGCCGGCGTCGTGATCGCGCCGGGACCACTCACCGATTACGTGCCCGTCTGCACCGCGCCCGATTCGAAAACGGACGCGGATGCGATCATCACGCAGTATGACATGGTCGGGCTCGAGCAGGTCGGCATGCTGAAGATCGATCTGCTGGGCCTCAAGACCCTGACGGTGCTGCACGACGCCACGCGGATGGTGGCGGACCGGCACGGCGTGACGATCGATCTCGAGCGCCCCGATCTCGACGATGCCAAGGTGTACGCGCTGCTTCGCTCCGGACGCACCGCCGGCATCTTCCAGTTTGAATCGCCGCTCGCGACCGACTGCCTGCGCAACATGAAGTGCGACCGGTTCGATGACCTGGTCGCGACGAACGCGCTGCTGCGCCCCGGCCCGCTCGACACCGGGATGTATCTCGTCTTCATCAACCGCAAACTCGGCCGCGAGAAGGTGCGCTATCCGCATCCCGCGCTCGAAGAGATTCTGGCGCCCACCTACGGCGTGATCGTCTATCAAGAACAGGTGATGCGGATCGCGAGCGCGCTGGCCGGCTACTCGCTCGCCGAAGCCGACGTGCTGCGCAAGGCGGTGGGCAAGAAGATCAAGGAGCTGATTCAGGAAGAGCTCAGCAATTTCGTGAAGCGTGCCATCACGCGCGGCCACGACAAGCGCACGGTCGAAGAAATCGCCGCGCAGATCGAGACATTCGGCCGGTACGGCTTCAACAAGTCACACTCGGTCGCCTACTCGATCCTGTCCTACCAGACCGCGTGGTTCAAGACGTACTATCCCGCCGAGTTCATGGCGGCCCTGTTGTCGTCGGAAATCGGCAACACCGACCGCGTGGTGCAGTACATCAACGAGGCGCGCGAGCTCGGGCTCCAGGTGCTCGCGCCCGACGTGAACGAGTCGGGCTACAAGTTCACGGTCGTGGGCGACACGCGGATCCGGTTCGGCCTCGGCGCGGTGCGCAACGTCGGAGAGGGCGCGATCGCGTCGATCATCGCAGGCCGACAAGAAGAGGGGGGGCCGTACCGATCGCTCGTGGAGCTGTGCGACCGGATCGATCTGCGGCTCTGCAACAAGCGGGTGATCGAGTCGCTCATCGATGCCGGCGCCTGTGACTCGCTGGGTGCCGAGCGCTCCCAACTGGTGGCGGCCCTCGATCACGCCTTCAGTGAAGCGCAGGTTCGGCAGGAGGAGCGCTTTTCAGGACAGCATGCCCTCTTTGGCGACAAAGCCCTGCTCCCCGCTCCCAGCTCCCCGCTTCCTGACGTCCCGCCCTGGTCTGAGCATGACCGCCTGACCCGCGAGAAGAGCGTCCTGGGCTTCTTCATTTCCGGCCACCCCCTCGCCAAGTACCGCACGGAAGTGGAGCTTTTTGGGGCCCGTACGACCGCCACCCTGGGCCTGTGGAGCGAGCAGAAGGTCACCGTGGCCGCGGTCGTGACCGTGGTGAAGCGGCAGACCTCCAAGAAGTCAGGCGCCGAATACGCGCGCCTCACGCTGGAGGATTTCCATGGCACGGCGGAGGCGCTGGTATTTCCGGAAGCGTGGGCCAAGCTCAACGGCGTGATTCACACCGACGGCTCCTATCTGCTCACCGGGGGGTACAGCGCGCGCGACCGCGGTGAGGAGCAGGCGCCGTTCATCGTCGATGGGGCGCGTCTGCTCGACGACTTGAAGCCGAGTGGCGCGATCGGCGTGGCGCTGCGCTGGACGGCGGCCAGGCGACCGGAACCGGACACCGCGCGCGCCATCGCCGCGCTGTGCGCCGCGCATCCCGGACCGACGCCGATATTTCTGGAATGGAGCGGCATGAACGGCTCCGGCAACGAAGCGGTGAGGCTGCGCAGCCGCTCGTTCCGGGTGGATGCGGCGGACGATCTGCTGGCGGCACTGCGGGATCTCGTGGGGGCGGATGCTGTGCACTTGGTGAGATCGTAAATGGCGACATACACCCTGGACTTCGAACGCCCGCTGCTCGAGCTGGAAAAACAGATCGAGGAGCTGAAGCGCGTCGCCGGGGAAAAGCCCGATTTCGCCAGGAATATCAAGCCGCTGGAGGACCAGCTGGCGATGCTGCGCGTCGAGATCTACCGCAACCTCACGCCGATGCAGCGCGTGCAGGTCGCGCGCCACCCGCGCCGTCCCTATCCGCTCGACTACGTCAACACCGTCTTCACCGACTTCGTCGAGCTGCACGGCGACCGTCTCTATCGCGACGATCCCGCGATCATCGGCGGCTGGGCGCGACTGGACGGCACCAGCGTGATGGTGATCGGCCATCAGAAGGGCCGGGATACCAAGGAGAACCTCTATCGCAACTTCGGGATGGCCCACCCCGAGGGCTATCGGAAGGCGATGCGGCTGATGCGGCTGGCCGCCAAATTCGGCGCTCCGGTCGTGACCCTCGTCGACACGCCCGGCGCCTACCCCGGCCTGGGCGCCGAGGAGCGCGGCCAGGCCGAAGCGATCGCGAGCAGCCTGATCGAGATGGCCTCGCTGCAGACACCGATCATCACGGCGGTCATCGGTGAAGGTGGCTCAGGCGGCGCGCTCGCAGTCGGGCTGGCGGACCGTGTGCTGATGCTCGAGAACTCGGTGTACTCGGTGATTTCGCCCGAAGGATGCGCCGCGATTCTGTGGAAGGACGCCAGCCAGCGCGAGCGCGCCGCGGAGGCGCTCAAAATCACCGCGCAGGATCTGCTCAATATGGGCGTGATCGACGAGATCATTCCCGAACCCCCCGGCGGGGCCCATTCCGACCCCGAAGCCGCCGCGGCTGCACTCGGCGACGCGCTCCAGCGGCATCTCGGCCAGCTGCGCAGGCTCAAAACCGACAAACTCCTCAAACGCCGCGAAGAAAAGTACCTTTCCATGGGTGCACTGACCGAGAAGTGAGTTGACGCCTGTCATTGAAGTCCGGTTCAAAGGGAACCGGCGTGAATATTTCACCTGGCCTTCCGAAGACTCGCTCCGCGTTGATGACCCCGTCATCGTGGAGGTCGACCGCGGGCAGGATTTAGGCTGGGTATCGGCGGTCGGGAGCGTCGCGGAAAAGAAGTGCCAGCGGTGCGGCGCCTGTGGCCAGGGACAGGCTGCCGATGCCTCCGCCGAGGCGCCTCCCCCCCCCGCGCCACGAGCCATCGTGCGGCGAGCGTCCGGCAGCGAGACGAACGTCGCCCGCGAGCTGCGCGTCAACGAAGAAGAAGTCCGCCGCACGGTGCGAGACCGCGTCCGGCAGCACACCCTCCCCATGAAGGTCTCCGACGCCGAGTGGCAATGGGACAGGCGCAAGCTGACGATCTATTTCACCGCCGAGCAGCGCGTCGATTTCCGGGCGCTGGTGCGCGACCTGGCCGGCCTGTTCCGCACGCGCATCGAGCTGCGCCAGATCGGCGCGCGCGATGAAGCGAAGCGACTCGACGGCATCGGGCGCTGCGGGCGGCAGCTCTGTATCGCGAGCTGGCTGCCGGAAGGCCGGCCCGTCAGTCTCTCGCTCGCCAAGGCGCAGGGGTTGTCGCTCAATCCGGTGCAGATCTCGGGACCCTGTGGCCGGCTGCTGTGTTGCCTGCATTACGAGCACGATTTCTATGTGCAGCAACGCAAGCGCTTTCCGAAAGAAGGAAAGGCGGTACGCACGTCCGTCGGCATCGCAAAGGTTGTCGCGGTCGACATCTTCCGGGAGCGCGTGACCCTCCGTTCCGACGCCGGGGAAATCCGCGTCGTCACACTCGACGAGCTGCAGGCGTAGTGACGGGCCCGAAATACTTCGTCACGACCGCCATCGACTACTCCAACGGCGATCCCCACCTGGGGCACGCATTGGAGAAGGTCGGCGCGGACTGCATCGCCCGGTATCATCGGCTGCGCGGCGACCAGGTGCATTACCTGATGGGCATGGACGAGCACAGCCAGTCGGTCATCCAGGCGGCCGCGCGCGCCGCCGTGTCCCCGCGCGAGTGGGTCGACCGCATGGCGGCGACGTTCGCCGACTACTGGCGCCGGCTCGAGTGCAGCAACGATGACTGGATCCGGACCACCGAGCCGCGCCACGTGCGCGGGGTGGTGGCGCTGCTCGAGCGCATTCAGCAACGCCGCCCCGACGACCTGTACGTCGCGGACTACGAAGGCCTGTATTGCACCGGCTGTGAGGAGTTCAAGCAGCCGGCGCAGATCGTCGATGGCCACTGCATCGAGCATCCCACGCTCGAGCTGATTCGCACCAAGGAACGCAACCACTTCTTCCGGCTCAGCGCCTACGGCCAGCGGCTGCTGCAGCTGATCGCGAAAAACGAATTTCGGGTGGAGCCGGCGATCCGCCGCAACGAGGTGGTGCGGCTGCTCGAGGACGGGCTGCAGGACGTGTCCATTTCGCGGCTGCGCTTGCCGTGGGGCATCCCCTTCCCCGGCGATCCCGATCAGACGGTCTACGTCTGGTTCGACGCGCTGATCAATTATCTGTCCGCGACGGGTTTTCCGGACAAGGGCTACGAGCGCCTCTGGCCGGCCGACCTGCACGTCGTCGGCAAGGGCATCACCCGGTTCCATTGCGTGATCTGGCCCGCGATGCTGCTGGCTGCCGGGCTCGACCTGCCGAAGCTCGTCTGGGCGCACGGCTACGTGCAGTGGGAAGGCACGAAGATGAGCAAGACGGCGGGGACCGCCGTCAGCCTCACCACCGCGATCGAGCGCCACGGCGCCGACGCGCTGCGCTACTTCCTGCTGCGCGAAGTCGGCTTCGAGAGCGACGGCAACTTCACGTGGGACCGCTTCGATGCCCGCTACACCGCCGATCTCGCGGACACGTTCGGCAATCTCGTGTCCCGCGCGCTGTCGATGGTGCAACGCTATCGCGACGGTACCGTGCCCGCGTTCCCGCTTTCCGGAAAGGAGAGGGGGTCAGGGAGTGAGGACCCGCTGGAGCGCGCGACGCTGGAGACGATCGCGGCGTACACGCGCGCCATGAACGCGCAGGACCTGCAGCAGGGCGTGACGCTGGTGATCGAGCTCGCCTCGCGCGCCAATCGCTACGTCGAAGAGACGGCCCCGTGGAAGCTCGCGAAAGAGAAAAAGGACGCGGAGCTCGATCAGGTACTCGCGAGCCTCGTGCTCGTCGTGGCGCGACTCGCGGTACTGGCCGCGCCGTTCATTCCCGCAAAAGCACAGGAAATCTGGGACGCGCTGGGGGGGGAGGCGGATCGGCGACTCGATGCCATGCGGCTCGGCGATCTGGCGGGTTTATCAGTGGCCCGGCAACACGTCGCGAAACCGCCGCCGCTATTCCCCAAACCCGTCGCCGCTTAGCTCGCTGCCCGCACAAACGTGACGGAGCGCACAATTGGTCATTTGACGGACTCATGAGATGAGGCGTATGTTTGCCTTCCCATGAAGAAGAAGCAGGCCGAGCGGCGCTGGACCGTCATGTTGGTCCCCCACGGATCGGGTTCGTCCCGCGCCGTGGAAGTGTCGCAGACCGTCGTCAAAGCACTCGTCGGCATCGGCGGCTTGCTCGCGCTGCTGTTCCTCGTGCTCGGCGGCACCGCGTTGTCGCGCGGCGTAAACATCACCAGGAGTCGCGCGCTGGAGCGCGAGAATCAGCTGCTCGCGAGCGAGATCCAGCGGCTGCGCGAACGGCTCGTGGGCCTGCGTGACACGCTCAACGTGTTCGGCGAGCGCGAGCAGGCGCTGCGCTTGCTCTCCGGCCTCTCTCCCGTCGACAAGGACGTCCAGCAAGGCGGCATCGGTGGACCGACCGGCCAGTGGTCGGAGCGCGACAGTCTGTCGACGCTCGGATCGCACGGCGCGCAAGCGCTCGCCGCCCGCGTCGACATGGATCAGCTGACACGCCGCGCCAACATTCTGGTGCGGTCGCTCAACGAAGCCTTCGACTCCGCCTCGAGCCAGCGCTCGCGGTACGCGGCGCTGCCGTCGATCATGCCGACCAAGGGATGGCTGACGAGCGCGTTCGCCCGCGAGCGCGTGCATCCGATCCTGCACCTTGCCCGGCCGCACGAGGGCATCGACGTCTCCGCGAAGATGGGCATGGAGATCGACGCGCCCGCGTCCGGCGTGATCACGAACGTGGCATGGGTCGAAGGCTACGGCAACATGCTGACGATCGATCACGGCTACGGGCTCGTGACGCGCTACGCGCACTGCTCCAAGATTCTCGTGGTGCGCGGGCAGCGCGTGAAGCGCGGCCAGGCGATCGCCAACGTCGGCTCGACGGGGCTGTCCACCGGCCCGCACCTGCACTATGAGGTGTGGGTGAACGGCCATCCGGTGGATCCGATGAAGTACGTCCTCCCGGACGCGATCGTGGATTGACGGCTGTCCTGACGTCCCGCCTTGACGCGAGTCGTCCCCCACATGTGATTTGAGCTAGTTCGCACGACCCCCCGCCTGCGGAGGCCGCCATGGGCGCCTCGTTAGGTCATCGCATCGCCGTCGTGTCATTGCTCGCCGTAGTCGCTTGCCATCCCGCGAAACTCACGCCGCAGGGCGATACCGACCGCATCGTGATCACCGAAGAGATGATCGTGAAGTCCGGCGGCCAGAACGCCTGGGAAGTGTTGCGTCGTGAAGCGCCACAGATCACGTTCAGCGAGAATCGCAACGGCCAGGCGACAGCCATGTCGCGGCGCGGACGCACCAGCTTCGTGCTGAATGACTCCCCGATGGTGATCATCGACGGCGTGCGGAATCAAGACATCAAAGCGTTGCAGTCCCTGCCGGCATCCGTGCTCATGAGCATCGAGGTGCTCACCGGCATCGAAGGGACGACGTACTACGGCACCGATGCCGTCGGCGGCGTCATCGTGATCAAGACCAAAACCGGCGGGCAATAAACCGAGCGCAAAGACGCAGGGGCGCAGGACAAAAAATAGGGGCGCAGCGTGCTGCGCCCCTACTCCTGTTTCAACTCCTGGCGTCAGGCTACGGCAGTCGGTCGAGACATGCCTGCACGCCCGGGTTGTTCTGCTCATCCAACGGAATCGGGTAGTTCGTATCCGTTCCGTAGATCAAACCATTCTTGAAATACGGCCCGTGCGGGAAGACCAGGGTATCCGGGCGTCCGAATCCACCACGCACACCGGCGGCCCGTTCCAGGCGCCGCAGGTCGTTCAATCGATGACTCGTACCCCAGAGCCACCGCGCCCGCTCGTTGAAGAGCAGCGTGATCGCGGCGGTTGAATCGACCGGGTTGGCCAACGCCGGCAGTTGACTGCCGAGGACAGGCTTCGGCTGATCGCCCGGCGTGGTCGTGCCCTGCACTCCCGCGAGGATATAGCCC
>DASZCG010000330.1:0-18834 GCA_035943355.1 Gemmatimonadales bacterium | reverse complement strand
TGTTGATCGAGTCGCCACGCGCGATCGTCGCGTGACCAACACGCACACCAGCGACGTCGGTAATGGCGTTGAGTGGGCCGGTGGGGAGCGCTCCGATGACAATGCCGATGTCGCGCGCGCGGGGGCGTTGAGCCTGCAGCGGTAATGCGGCAGTGAGAAGGAGCAGCAGCAGGAATCCCCGCAGGGATGCGTCATCCCCGGGCTTGCCCCCGGCGTCAGCCGAGCATCCGAGCAGCGGATTGCGTTTCACGCGACCCGAAACTAGCATCCTGTCCGGGTCCACGCATTGACAATCGAGGCGCGCGTGAAGGGCGAACGGAGTCGGCACACGGTGGTCGTTACGCCCCCCGCTGTCGAGCGGGTGGGCGGGGGCGGGGGGGGCAAGGCGTGGGAGTTGATCGACTCACGCGCAGTGGTCATTTGCGCCGACCATGAGCAGGCCTCGCTCTGGGCCGAAGCCGCACCGCCTGAATACCGCGCTCACGCCGTCACCGGTCTCTCTCGCGCCGCAGCGCTTCTTAAGGAAGGGCGCGTTGGTCTCCTTGTTGGCGCTCCCGCCGATCTGGCCGCACTGGTTGCGCGTGCCGCATTAAAGCTCGAAGCCATCGAATCGATCGTTCTTGCCTGGCCGGAGAGTTTTTCCGGCGAGCTGGACGCGCTGCTCGCCGAAGCACCAAACGCTCGTCGCGTCATCCTGAGCTGGAACCCGCCCTCCCTTTCCGAATTCCTCGAGCGCCACGCCCGTCGCGCGGAAGTCATCGGTGACTTGCCACTCGACACCGACGGTACCCCGCTGGGTCCCGTCGGCTCGGCGCGTTACGCGGTCGTCGCGGCGACACGCCGCACCGCAGGAGTGCGGGATGCCCTGAACACGCTGCGAGCCACGCGACCCTACGTGTGGTACGGCGGTGAGATTGCCCCGCCTGCAGACGTCGATGTGGTCGTGGCGGGCACCTTGCCCACACGCGCCGAGATGCAGGGGTTGATCGCGGCGCAGGCCCAGCCCGTCGTCCTCGCACTCGCGACGCAGCTGCCATATCTCAGGTCGATTGCCGCGCTGACCCCCTTGCCCTTCTCTCCCGCGGCCGACCGTGCCACGGATCGTGCAGCCGCATTGCGCGGGCGCGTCGCGGAACGGCTCGCACGCGGTGATGTGGATGCGGAGCTCGCACTGCTGGCCCCGCTGTTCGAGGACTACGACCCGGCGCTCGTGGCGGGAGCACTGCTCGCACTGCAACGGGAAACGGGAAACGAGAAACGGGAAACGGTCGCCCCCGCCTCTCTGCCGGACGACGGTGGTGCTTGGGCGAGACTGTTCGTGACCGCGGGACGAAAGGACAAAGCAAGCGCGAAGGATTTGGTGGGGGCGTTGATCAAGGAAGCGGGACTGCAGAAGGGACAGATCGGCAAGATCCACGTGCGGGAGACCTTCTCACTGGTCGAGGTGGCGCCGAGCATCGCGGAGCAGGCGGTGCGGCGACTCACGGGCGTCTCGATCCGCGGACGACGCGTCACGGCGCGTCCCGATCGCGCCTGATAAATCAAACGAGCCGCCCAATCGGACGGCTCGTTTGTATCGTCATGTCGAGTCGTCCTACTTCTTGTTATTCACCGCCATCTTGAGCTGCTTCCCTGCGCGAAACGCCGGTGCGATCGACGCCTTGATCTGAATGACGCCACCCGTCTTCGGATTGCGTCCCATCCGGGCCGCGCGCTTGCGCGCCTCGAAGTTGCCGAAGCCCGTGATCTGCACCTTCGACCCCTTCTTCAGCTCTACGGCGATAATGCCCTTGTCATCGAAGAGCGCTTCGATCGTACGCGTGGCATCGGCCTTCGACATTTTGGTGCGCATGGCCAGCGCGGAGGTAAGTTCTGCCTTGTTCACTGCGATCTCCTTTGAGGGGGGGCGCAAAAACCCGCATGAATACTGGCTTATTATTGGATATCCCTCGGAAATCCGCAAGATATCTAGCTTTTTTGGGGGGTGTGCACGCGGGCACGGTCGGCACGTCGGCACGTCGGCATCGGCACGTCGGCACGTTGCCGCGCGCGACTGCTGTAGCTACAGTCACGCTCGCAACCGTGGTTCGCGCCGACGTGCCACTCGTGCCGACGTGTATCGTGAGGACCAATGTTCCAGTCGACCCGGCCTGGATGGATCGAAGTCATCTCCGGCGTCATGTTCAGCGGCAAATCGGAGGAATTAATTCGTCGCGTGCGCCGCGCCGTCATCGCCCGCAAGCGAGTCCAAGTCTTTAAGTCGCATCTAGATGCACGCTACGCCGGACTGTTTTCCGTTTCCTCGCACGACGGGGTGACGGTCGAAGCCGAGCCCGTGGACTCCGCTGAGGAGATCGCGCGGTGCGTCCGCAGCGACACCGAAGTTGTGGCGATCGACGAAGCCCAGTTCCTCGACGACGGCGTCGTCGATACCGCCAACCGTCTCGCCAACCACGGCGTGCGCGTCATTCTGGCGGGCACCGATGTCGATTTCCGCGGCTTGCCGTTCGGTCCGATGCCGACGCTCATGTGCGTCGCCGAGGTCGTGGACAAGTTCCAGGCGATCTGCGTGGTCTGCGGCGGCTCCGCGACACGCAACCAGCGGCTGCTCAACGGCAAACCGGCACCGTGGGATAGTCCAACGATCATGGTTGGTGGTAGGGAATCGTACGAGGCACGGTGTAGACATTGCCATCGTGTACCAAGGCAGGATGAGGATCAGACGGCACTCCTGTAGCGGAGCACGGAGCACGGAGCAGTACGTCGCGGTGACGTCTCGTGCTCTCTGCTCCGTGCTCCCCGCTCCGTGTTAAACGTCGGGCTGACCGGCAACATCGCCGCCGGCAAGTCGACCGTCGTCGAGCTCTTCAAGAAGTGGGGCGCGACGGTCATCGATGCCGATGTGCTCGCCCGCGAGGCACAGGCGCCGGGCGGGGCGGTGCTCGCCGCGATTGCGAAGCGCTTCGGGGCCGATGTGCTGGCGTCCGACGGCTCGCTCGATCGCGCGGCCCTGCGTGCCAAGGTCATGGGCGACGATGCCGCACTCTCCTCGCTGAATGCCATCGTCCATCCCGCCGTGCAGCAACGGCGCCTCGAGCTGCAACGCATCGCGCGCGAACGCGGTGACGCGATGCTCGTGAACGACATTCCATTGCTCTTCGAGGTGCTCGATCCGGCCCAGTTCGATGCCGTCGTGCTGGTCGACGCGCCAGTGCCGCTGCGGCGCACACGGCTGCGCGCGCTGCGCGGACTCTCTAATGAAGACGCGGACCGCATGATCGCCGCACAGATGCCCGCGGCGCGCAAGCGGGGCCAGAGCCAGTACATCATCGAAAACGATGGAACCGTCGCGGCGCTCGAGAAACAGGCGAAATTGGCGTTCGCCGAGCTCCGCAAGCGTGCCGCGCGGGCGGGAGTGAGCGGGGAGACTCCCGGACAAAAGTTGCTCTTGTGCGCGACGGATGCGAAAGACACCGCGCCACTGCTCGGCGCGATCGACCGCCGCTACAGCGATGCCGGGATGCGAGTCGAGCGCGTGACCGTGAAAGGCTTAGCGAAGTCGCTGCGCGAAGCGACGCCGCTGTCGATCGTGGCGACGGCGGCGGCGGGTGACGGCGCCCGTGACGCATGGGAGCGCGCTGTGCCGCCCCGCCCCTGCCGGCTCTACCATATCTCTCCCGACCCCGATCCGATCGCCGTGCGACTCGATCTACGGCCGTGGGGCCACGAGCGAATCGCGTTGAGTGAAGAAGACGGCGCGGGGCTGGCGCCCCGACCCGACCTGTTGTAGGCTCCCGTCCCATGTCCAGCATCCCGAAAGAGCTCCGCTTCACAGCAGACCACGAGTGGGTACGGGAGAGCGACGAGTCCCAGGTCGTCGAGGTCGGAATCACCGATTACGCACAGGGCGAGCTGGGGGATGTCGTGTTCGTGGAGCTGCCGAAGGCGGGCGCGAACTATGCGCAAAAGGCCGTCTTCGGCACCATCGAGGCGGTAAAAGCAGTCTCCGAGCTGTATGCGCCCGTCGCCGGGACCGTGCTCGACACCAACAAGGCGCTGGAGCAGGATCCCGCGCTCGTCAATCGCGATCCGTACGGCCAGGGCTGGATGATCAAAGTGAAGCTCAAGAACCCCAAAGAATTGGAGGGGCTGCTTCGCGCGGATGCGTACGCGAAGCATATCGGAGAGTGAAAGCGACATTCCACGGACATGCCTGTTTCGTACTCGAGCGGGACAACAAACGCGTCATCATCGATCCCTTCCTCACTGGAAACCCCGCAGCCGACATCGGACCCGACCAACTGCCCCGCCTCGACGGGATTCTGCTCTCCCACGGGCACGGCGATCATCTGGGCGACGCGGTCGCGCTCTCGAAGCAGCACAAGGCGACCATCGTTGCCACTTTTGAGCTCGCCCAGTTTTGCTCCGAAAAGGGCGCCACAGCTCATGCGATGCACATCGGCGGTGGTCACGACTTTCCGTTTGGCCGAGTGAAGCTCGTCCCCGCCTTTCACGGCGGGCGCGTCGAAGGCGACAGCACCGGCAAGTACACGACCAGTCCGGCCGGCGTGGTCGTGACGATGGGTGGAAAGACGGTCTATCACACGGGCGATACGGCGCTGACGCTGGAAATGCAGCTGTTGGCGGGCAGGATCGACCTGATGCTGGTGCCGATTGGCGACAACTACACGATGGGCATCGAAGACGCCGCCCGCGCCGTCGAGTTCGTGAAACCCAAAAGTGTTATACCAATGCATTACAACACGTGGGATCTTATCAAGGCCGATCCCCAGGAGTTCAAACGACTCGTGGGGAATCGGGCCGCCGTGACCATTCTGTCGCCAGGGGAATCACACACACTCTCGTAAGATGGCCATCGACCACGATCTGTTTCAGGAACGACACATCGGTCCCTCCGCCGAGGAGCAGGCCGCCATGCTCGGCACGCTCGGCTACGACTCGCTCGACGAGTTCATCGACGCCGTCGTGCCGGCCGACATCCGGCTGCGCGCAGCGCTCCGCATTCCCGCAGCGATCACCGAGCAGGAGGCGCTCGAGCAGCTGCGCCTGCTCGCAGCCCAGAACCACGTCTTCCGCTCCTACCTCGGCATGGGCTATCACGACTGCTTCACGCCGACGGTGATCTTGCGGAACGTGCTGGAAAACCCCGGCTGGTACACGGCCTACACGCCGTACCAGGCGGAGATCGCGCAGGGACGGCTCGAGGCGCTGCTCAACTTCCAGACCATGGTCTCTGATCTCACCGGGCTCGCGATCGCCAACGCGTCGCTGCTCGACGAGGGCACGGCGGCCGCGGAAGCGATGCATCTCACGGAGGCGGTCTCGAAGCACCAGGGTCAGCTGACCTACCTCGTGGATACGAATTGCCATCCGCAGACGATCGCCGTGGTGCGGACGCGAGCGGCAGTGCGCGGTCTCGAGATCGTCGTAACCGATCCGGCGCAATTCGATTTCACGAAGGGCAACGTGATCGGCGCCTTGCTGCAGTATCCCGCGACCGACGGCGCGATCCGCGATTACCGATCGGTGTGCGAGGCCGCCCACGCGGCCGGAGCCGTCGTCACCGCGGCCACCGATCTGCTCGCGCTGACGCTGCTCGCGCCCCCCGGCGAATGGGGGGCGGACATTGCCGTGGGCAACTCCCAGCGCTTCGGTGTCCCACTTGGTTACGGCGGCCCGCATGCCGCCTTTTTTGCGACCCGCGACGAGTACAAGCGTCACCTTCCGGGGCGGATCATCGGCGTCTCCAAGGACCGGGCCGGCCGCACCGGGCTGCGCATGGCCCTGCAGACGCGCGAACAGCACATCAGGCGAGAGAAGGCGACGAGTAACGTCTGCACGGCGCAGGTGCTGCTGGCCGTCGTCGCCGCGATGTACGCGGTTTACCATGGGCCTGAAGGACTGCGCCGCATCGCTCGCCGCGTGCACGCGCGCACGGGGGCGCTCGCCCAAGGCCTGGAGAGGCTTGGGTTCCGGCTCGTCTATCCGGAGTTCTTCGACACCGTGGCGGTCGAGGTGCCGGCGGAGGTGCTGCCACGGATCATCAACGCGGCACGCGCGAAACAGATCAACCTGCGGACGCTGTCACAGACGCGGATTGGTGTGGCTTTCGATGAAACGGTGACGGAAACGGATGTCCTCCACGTGGTCGGCGCCTTCGCCACCGGGATCGACGGTGGCACGCGCCGGAGCGGCGGCGGAGCATCGCTGGGATCCGACAAGTCGTTCCTGCCCGAATCGCTGCTTCGCATCACCCCGTTCTGCACGCACCCGGTCTTCAATACGCACCACTCCGAGACCGAGATGCTGCGCTATCTGAAACGGCTCGAGGACCGCGACCTGTCGCTCACGTCCGCGATGATCCCGCTTGGCTCGTGCACCATGAAGCTCAACGCCACGACCGAGATGATTCCGATCACGTGGCGCGGCTTCGGGCGGCTCCACCCCTTCGCGCCGCGCGAGCAGGCGCAGGGCTACGCCACCCTCTTCCGGCAGCTCGAGCAGTGGCTCGCGGAGATCACCGGCTTCGCCAAGGTCTCACTGCAACCCAATGCGGGCTCGCAGGGAGAGTTCGCTGGACTCCTCGTGATTCGCGCGTATCACGAGCATCGCGGTGAGAAACACCGCACGACGTGCTTGATTCCGCAGTCGGCGCACGGCACGAACCCGGCGAGCGCGGTCATGGCGGGGATGCAGGTCGTGGTCGTGAAGACCGATCCACAGGGCAACATCGACGTCGCGGATCTCGAGGCGAAAGCCCAGGAGCACCGCGCGACACTCGGCGCGCTGATGGTGACGTATCCCTCGACCCACGGCGTCTTCGAGGCATCCATCAAGCAGATCTGCCGCATCGTGCACGAGCACGGCGGCCAGGTCTACGTGGACGGCGCGAACATGAACGCGCAGGTCGGCCTGTGCCGCCCGGCCGACATCGGCGCCGACGTGTGCCATCTCAACCTGCACAAGACCTTCTGCATTCCGCACGGCGGCGGCGGCCCGGGCATGGGGCCCATCGCCGTCGCCGAGCATCTGGTGCCGCATTTGCCGACGCATCCCATTGTGGATGTCGGCATCCCGCTCGCCGAAAGCGCGGGCACCGTGTCATCGGGGCCATGGGGGAGCCCATCCATTCTGCCGATCTCGTGGGCCTATATCGCGATGATGGGACGGGATGGCCTGACGCTCGCCACGAAGGTCGCGATTCTCAGCGCCAACTACATCGCGCGCCGGCTCCAGGAAGGCGGCCACTACGAGCTGCTATACGCCGGCCAGCATGGACTCGTCGCCCATGAGTGCATCATCGACACGCGTCCATTCAAGGGCTCGGCGGGCATCGATGTCGAGGACATCGCCAAGCGGTTGATCGACTACGGCTTCCATCCGCCGACGGTCTCGTTCCCGGTGGCGGGCACCCTCATGGTCGAGCCCACGGAAAGCGAGCCGAAGATCGAGCTGGACCGCTTTGTGGATGCGCTGATCGCGATCCGCGAGGAGATCCGTGAGGTCGAAACCGGCGAGGCCGATCGCGACAACAACCTGCTCAAGAACGCGCCGCATTCGCTCGCCGATTTGCTGGCGGAGAATTGGGATCGGTCGTACTCGCGCGAGCGCGCCGGTTTCCCGACAGCCGCCACGCGCGCGCACAAAGTGTGGCCGCCGGTGGGACGCATCGACGCGGCGTTTGGGGATCGAAACCTGGTGTGCACCTGTCCACCGGTGGAAGCGTACGCGACTGTCTAGCGGGCGGTGGGCTTTGCTCGTTGATGCCGTCGGTCGCTCCGGCCCCGAAAACATGGCGACCGACGAGGCGCTGCTAGACGAAGTCGTAGGGTCCGGTGGCGCTTTTCTGCGTTTGTATCGCTGGGATCCACCGACCCTCTCCGTCGGTCGCAATCAAGCGCTCGAGGGTGTGGTCCGCGACGACATGCCCTGGGTACGCCGGCCGACGGGTGGCCAGGCAGTGTGGCACGAGCACGAAGTCACCTATGCCGTGGCTGCTCCGATCGCTGAGTTTGGATCGCTGCGCACCGCCTACAAGGACATTCATGGCCGGATTGCCCGGGCGTTGCGGTCCTTGGGCGCAGACGTTTCCGTCGCTCCGCCCGCCAATCACCCCATCAGACCGTCGGCGAGTCCGGCGTCGTGCTTTGCCACGAGCGCTGGAGGCGAGATCATCGCTGATGGCCGCAAGCTCGTCGGTTCAGCGCAGGTCCGGCGAGGTGATGCGTTTCTGCAACATGGCTCGATTCTGCTCGACGGCTCACAACCTTCTGCAGGAAATGCGGAAGCGACGCTTGCGGCTGTACTTGGGCGGGTGGTCACCTTTGACGAGGTGGTGTCGGCAGTTATAGCAGCCTGGGGAAAGCCCTTGGCGTCCGTCTCGCCCGTGCCGTCCGTCCCGTCCGTCCCGTCCGTCCCGTCCGTCCCGTCCGTCGCGGTTGTTGCATCGCTAGCTCAGGCGTGAAATGTTAAGCGCCATGCCCAGGCGCTATGAGCTTCTCCCCATCGTTCTTGCGGTCGTCGCGCTCGGTGGCTGCGAGCGCCGCAAGCTATGCAATGCCCCCGACTGCGGTACGCTCGTCGATGCCGCCATCGGCGAGCCCGGAACGCTGTTACCGGCGTCGACCGAAGAAATCACGGCGCGCGACGTGGAGGAACAGCTCTTTCTGAAGCTGGCGGACGTGGGCATGTCCATGAACACGATCGGTGACGAGGACTTTCAGCCGCTGCTCGCGCAGAAGTGGGAGTGGGACGGGCCGCTGACGCTCGTCTTTCACATCGATCCGCGCGCGCGCTGGCACGATGGGCAACCCGTCACCGCCGTGGATGTGGCGTTCACGTTCGACGCCTACAACGACTCTACGGTCGCTTCGCCGTATCGCGCGCAGCTCAAGCGCATCGCCAGCGTCACCGCGCGGGATTCGCTCGCTGTCGTGTTCCGGTTCCGCGAGCGCTATCCCGAAATGTTCTACGACGCCGTGTACCATATGCGCGTCCTGCCGGCGCACCTGCTCCGGTCCGTGCCGCGCGACCAGTGGAGGACGGCGGCATTCGGACGCCAGCCGGTGGGCGACGGCCCGTATCGCTTCGTGAGCTGGCAAGCCGGCCAAGCCATCGAGCTCCGCGCCGACACGACGTTCTTCCTGGGCCGGCCGGGCATCCGACGGCTGATTTGGCAGTTCACGCCGGATCTCGGCGTCGCCGTGACGCAGCTGGTGGCCGATCAAGTGGACGTGCGCGAGCAGCTCGTGACTCCCGCCATGATCGACCGCGTGCGCACGGCACCCCAGGTGAAGCTGTACCCCTACGCGGGAAACACGTACAGCTACCTCGCATTCAACCTGCGCGCCAACGGGGATACGTCCAAGCCGCATCCCATCTTTGGCGATCGCGAAGTGCGCCGCGCGCTGACGATGGCGGTTGACCGGGCGAGCTTGGTCAAGAGCACGCTGGGTGATATCGGGAAGGTGCCGCCTGGCCCGATGTCGTCGCTGCTCTGGATCTGGGATCCTGAAATCCGCCAGCTCCCCCACGACACGGCTCAGGCCGCGCGCATCCTGAATGCGCGCGGCTGGCGGGATCATGACGGCGACGGCGTTCGCGACCGCGATGGACAACCGCTCGCCTTCCGCATCCTCGTGCCGTCGACGAGTGTGCTGCGGCGTCAATACGCGCAGCTGCTCCAGGAGCAATACCGGGTGATCGGCATCCACGTCGAGATCGATGCGCTCGAGCCGGGAGCGCTGCAACAGCGGATCTCGAGCGGCCGGTTCGACGCAGCGATCCTGTCCCGGGCCAACGATCCGTCGCCCAGCTCCGGAATCACGCAAACGTGGACGAGCGCAGGTATCGGCGGCTCGAACTACACGCGCTACAGCAGCCCTGAGTTCGACCGGCTGGTCGATCGCGCGATCGGCGCGGCGTCCCGCAACCAGGCGAAGCAGCTATGGCGTGCCGCCATGGAGACGATCAACGCCGATGCGCCCGCCATCTTCCTTTATTCGCCCGGAAACATGGCGGGCATCCACGGCCGCGTCGATAACGTGCAGATCCGCCCCGACTCCTGGGCGGCGCTGCTGCGCACCTGGCGGATACCGCCCGACCGGCAGATCGATCGAGACCGCGTGGAGCCGTAGGTGACGGCGTGGCTGCTACGGCGCCTCGCCGCGTCCGTCGCGATCGTCTTCGCCGTCGTCACATTCGTTTTTATTCTGATTCACCTCGCCCCCGGGGACCCGTGTATTGTAGGGACCGGCGAGGGTATTCCCGATCCCGAGGTCTGCCGGTCCCTCGTCCGCCAGTTCGGCCTCGACCAGCCGATTCTCGTGCAGTACTGGCGCTACCTCGCCGAGCTCGCGCACGGCAACCTCGGGTATTCCTTCGCCCTCCACCGGCCGGTGCGGGATGCGCTGGCAGACACGCTGCCGTTCACGCTGCAGCTCGCCGGCGCCGCGCTGCTCATCGACTTCGGACTGGGACTCGCGCTCGGGATCTATCAGGCGCTGCGCCTCAATCGCCTGCCCGATGTCGTGCTGGGCAACATCACGCTCTTCGTCTATTCCCTGCCCACCTTCTGGCTCGGGCTCATCCTGTTGCTGTTGTTCGGCGAAACGCTGCGGCTGTTCCCCGTCGGCGGAGCGGGCGATCCGATTCTCTGCCCGCTGGTCGATTCGTTCTACTGTCTGGCCGACCGCCTCTGGCACATGGTCCTGCCTGCGGCGACACTGGGGCTGGTCGGCGCGGCGGGGACTGCCCGTTTTCAACGCGCCGCCATGCTCGAGGTTGCGCAGCAGGACTTCGTGCGCACCGCCCGCGCCAAGGGCCTCCCCGAGCGACGCGTCGTGCTCCGTCACCAGCTGCGCAACGCGCTCCTTTCCGTCATCACCCGCTTTGGCCTGACGCTTCCCTTCCTCCTGACCGGGGCCGTGCTGGTCGAGACGATCTTTGCGTGGCCCGGCATGGGGAGGCTCACGGTCGATGCCATTCTCCGACGCGACTACGCCGTGGTGACCGCCGCGGCGCTGATCGCCAGTGCGCTCGTCGTGGCGGGCAGCCTCATCGCCGACATGCTCCTCGGCTTTGCCGATCCGCGCATTCGCGTCCGTGACGACGCATTCGTGGATGTCGTGACAGCATGACGTTCGGTTCCTGGCTCGCCCTCGTCGTGGCGATCGTGCTCTCGGCGGAGGCAGTGCGCTGGCTGCGGCAGCGCGCGATGCAACACGAGCGGTGGCGCCGCTTCTTCCGGCACCCGACCGCGGCGTGGGGCAGCGGCATCCTGACGTTCCTCGTCATTGTCGCGATTGCCGCGCCGCTGGTCGCACCGCTCGACCCGATCGTGCAGCCCGATCCCGTGGGGCTGAAGAATCATCCGCCGTCGTTGACATTTCTGATGGGCACCGACGTCTTCAGCCGCGACGTGTGGAGTCGCTTCGCCTACGGCGCGCGCGTTTCGCTCGGCATTGGCGCGTTGGGCGCGCTCATCGCGGTGACGCTGGGCTCATGCGTCGGGGCGGTCGCCGGCTACTACCGCCGCTGGGTCGATGCCATCCTGATGCGCTGCGTCGACATCGGCCTCGCCCTTCCCCGCATTTTCATTCTGCTGATGGCCGTCGCGCTATGGGATCGGTTACCGTTTGCCTGGCTGACGCTGGTCATCGGGCTCACGTCCTGGTTCGGGACCAGCCGCCTGGTGCGCGCGGAGGTGCTGGCGCTGCGCGAGCGCGATTTCGTCGTGGCGGCGCGCGCGCTGGGCGTGCCCTCCGGCCGGGTTATCTTTGGCCACATTCTGCCGAACGCGGCCGCGCCGATCATCGTGTCGGCGGCGCTGAGCGTCGGCAACGTGCTCCTGCTCGAAGCGTCACTGTCCTTCCTCGGCATCGGGGTCGCGCCGCCCCGGCCCAGTTGGGGCAATATGATCGCGGACGGCGCGGTCACGATTTACACCGCGCCGTGGACCACTCTCTTTGCGGGCCTCGCTATTTCTCTGGTCGTCATGTCGTTGAATGCCGTCGCCGACGGACTGCGGGATGCCCTCGATCCCCGCAAGGACCCGGCGTGACCGCAACACCGGGGGCCGCACTACTGCGCGTCCGCGATCTCAAGACGTATTTCGTCACCGAGCACGGCCGCGGTACGGCGCGCGCGGTCGACGAGGTCTCCTTCGATCTGTATCCCGGCGAGACGCTGGGAATCGTCGGGGAGTCGGGCTGCGGCAAGACCGTGACGTCGCTGTCGATTCTGCGGCTCGTTCCCGAGCCACCGGGCCACATCCTGCCGGGCTCGCTGATCGAATTCGAGGGCCGCAATCTGCTGGCGCTCGCCCCACGCGAGCTGCGCTCCGTGCGCGGCAATCAGATCGCCATGATTTTCCAGGAGCCGATGACCTCCCTGAATCCCGTCTTCACGGTCGGGGATCAGATCGCGGAGGCGGCGATCATTCATCAGCGCCTGTCGCGCCGGGCGGCGCGTGCCCGCGCCATCGAGATGCTCAAGCTGGTCGGCATTCCCGATCCCGCGCAGCGCGTCGACGATTACCCCCATCAGATGTCCGGCGGCATGCGCCAGCGCGTGATGATCGCGATGGCGCTCATCTGCCACCCCAAAGTCCTCATCGCGGACGAGCCCACGACGGCTCTCGACGTCACGATCCAGGCGCAGATTCTCGAGCTGCTCGATCGGCTGCAAAACGAGCTCGGCATGGCGGTGCTGCTCATCACGCACGACCTGGGTGTCGTCGCCGGTCATACCGACCGTGTGGTGGTGATGTACGCGGGGCGCGTGGTCGAGACCGCGCCGACGACGGAGCTGTTCGAGCGCCCGACGCATCCGTACACGGAAGGGTTGCTCGCGGCGGTGCCGCGCGTTGACGCGCCGCTTTCACGGCTGCATGCCATCCCGGGCCAGGTCCCCGCCGCGACGGCATGGCCGGCCGGGTGCCGGTTCCATCCGCGCTGCCCCTACGCCTGGGAGAAGTGCGCCGCCCAGGAGCCCCCGCTGCTGGACGCCGGCGAGGGGGGCCACACTGCCCGCTGCTGGCTCGTGACCGAGCCGGAACGGCGCCAAGCCAAGCGATGACGGCCCCCCCCCCGACTCGGGCTCCGCTCGTCGACGTGCGCGACCTGGTGAAGCACTACTCCGGCGAGCGGCGTTGGTTCGGCCTGGGCCGGCCGCGACCGGCCGTGCGTGCGGTGGACGGCGTCTCGTTCGCGATCTCCTCCGGCCGGACGCTGGGTCTCGTCGGCGAGTCGGGTTCAGGAAAGACAACGGTCGGCCGCACGATGCTGCGGCTGCAGGAAGCGACGGGTGGGAAGGTCCTGTTCGATGGAAGCGACGTCTTTGCGCTCGACTCGGGCCCGCTGCGCGCGCTGCGCCGCCGGATGCAGATCGTGTTTCAAGACCCCTACAGCTCGCTCAACCCGCGCATGACGGTGCAGGACGCGCTGCGGGAGCCGCTCGAGATTCACGGCCTGTCGGGGACGGTCGCCGCGCTGCTCGAGGAGGTCGGACTCGATGCGGCATTCGCGCAGCGCTACCCGCACGAGCTTTCGGGCGGACAGCGGCAGCGCGTCGGCATCGCGCGGGCGCTGTCGGTCGAGCCGCAATTCATCGTGTGCGACGAGCCTGTCAGCGCGCTCGACGTCTCGGTCCAGGCGCAGGTCCTGAACCTGCTCGCGGATCTGCAGGCGCGACGGCGGCTCACCTACTTGTTCATCGCGCACGACCTCGCCGTCGTGCGTCACATTGCCGACGCTGTTGCGGTGATGTACCTGGGCAAGATCGTCGAGCGCGCGCCCGCTGCGGAGATCTACGCGCTGCCGCGGCACCCCTACACGCGCGCGCTGTTGTCGGCCGTGCCCGAGCCCGATCCCAAGGCCAAGAAGAGTCGCATCGTACTCAGCGGTGACATGCCGTCGCCAGCCACGCCGCCGCCGGGCTGCCCGTTTCATCCGCGCTGTCCGCACCCGTTGAAGAGCGAGCGGTGCCGGACAGAGGTACCGCCGTTACGGGAAGTGCCGGCGGGGAGTGGGCATCTGGCCGCTTGTCATTATGCCGAGCAGCCCATGAAGTAACACGGGCAGCGCTAGTGTATCCCACCCATCAGTTTGCGTATCCAGGGCGTCATCAGCAGCAGAACAAGCGCGGCGACAAAGGTTGTAAGCGCAACAGCGCCGAACAGCGTCGGCAGCGGCAGCCGATCGAAGAATCCTCCCGCAAATCCCGCCAGCTTGTTTCCCATCGCAATCGACAGGAACCACACACCCATCATAGAGCCCACGACGCGTTGCGGCGCCAGTTTGGTCACAATCGACAACCCCACGGGACTCAGGCACAGCTCGCCGACCGTATGCAGGAAGTAGAGACCGACCAGCCACCACGGGCTCACCAGCACGCCTTGCTGCTGCGCGATTTTCGCGGCCGGCACGATGAGGGCAAATCCCAGTCCCACGAAGATCAACCCCAACGCGAATTTCACGGGACTCGAAGGCTGCCGCGGCCCCAAGCGGATCCACAGCCAGGCCAGCAACGGCGCCAGCCCAAAGATCATGAACATCGAGTTCAGCGATTGGTACCATGTCGAGGGGAAGCTGTGGCCGAACGCCTGGTTGTTCGTCAGTCGATCGGCGAACAGGTTGAGGCTCGAAGCTGCCTGCTCGAATGCTCCCCAGAAAATCGACGAGAAGACGAAAAGCACGGCGATGGCCCAAATCCGGTTCCACTCATCGCGAGTGAAATGCCACCACGGCTCGGTGGGAGTGGTGGGAGTCGCGGTCTTATCGGTCTGTCCCAGCCGCTGCAACGCCGGCATGAGACGCGGGCGGCCCACGACGTATTGAATGAGTCCCGCGACCATCCCGACACCGGCGCAGCCGAACCCCACATGCCAATCGATCTTCTGGCCGAGCGTCCCGACGACGAGCGGGGCAATGAATGCGCCGAGGTTGATGCCCATGTAGAAAATCGAGAAGCCGGCATCGCGGCGTTCATCATCAGCGTCATACAGCGCGCCCACCATCGTGCTGATATTGGGCTTGAGCAGCCCGGTGCCGATGACGATGAGACAGAGTCCCAGGAAGAAAGTCGCCTCGGTGGGAATCGCCATGCTGAAGTGTCCCATGGCGATGATGACGCCGCCGACGAACACGCTGCGATATTGGCCGAGCAGACGGTCGGCGATCCAACCGCCCGGAATGGCGGCCGCATATACGCCGAAGCCGTACCACCCCACGATGTTGGAGGCCCGTTCCGCCGTAAACGCGAGTCCGCCGTTCGCGACTGCCGCGGTCATGTACAACACGAGCAGCGCCCGGAGCCCGTAGAAGCTGAAACGCTCCCACATCTCCGTGAAGAACAGCGTCGAGAGACCCCGTGGATGTCCGAACCATCCCCGATCGGCCTGCGATGAGACGACAGCCGGCTGGGTCATGCGGATGGGAGCCCTTTCAGTCGAAGAGATCGTCCTGTCGTGCCGGATCTGGATGCTCGGCCGGCCGGAGCAGTGTGCTGAGCCGCTCCTCCCATTTCTCGACGTCGAAGTGGTGCTCGTTGTGAAGCGCCCGGCGCAGTACCGGCGAGAATTCGTGGAACGCTTCCAACAGCTCACGCGTCGCTTCGCGCAACGACTCCAGCCGGAAGCTGTCGTCGGTCGCGCCCATGTCTTCCAGGATGCTCTGCTCCGTGCGCGACGCGACGATCGGCTCGGCCCGTCCTTCGATGAAGACGTTGGTGCGCTGGCCGGGGCCGCGCCCCTCCTCGATCGGCATCAGGCCGAGGATGCGGTCCGACCGCCAGTACTTACCGTATCCCAAGAAGACCATGCGGCCGCGCTTCACGTCCATGACTACCTCCGCACACTCTTTCGATTCTTGCGAATGTCTTCCAGAACCACCCGATCGATCTTCCCATCCATGCGCACCCGCACGTCGTAATTCTCCCAGTACATGAAGTTGGCGAGCGCGGTGAGGAACGTGTCGTTCAACGCTGGTTGGGGTGCGGCGAGCCACTTTTGTGACTGCTTCGCCGGCTCGACCAGGAGGATGGCTTCCAGCTCTTTCTGCAACGCCGGTGTGATCGGCAGCAAATCCGCCGAGTCGGTCGTGAAAAAGTAGAGCTTGTGCAGCGCGTAGAGCCGCTGCAGCTCCTTGATCGGATCGGGGGCATCGTACACGCGGATGTCGATGTAGCGGTCGGTGGTGCCGAGGTAGCCGGCATTGGCGCGGACGACCAGCAGCGCGGCGGACTGCATGCCACGCCGATCGCCGCCGCCCGCCTGCCCCGCAACCAGCGCCGCAATCAGGCGATCAGCCAGCGAGCCCTTCGTCCGCTCGAAGGTGTCCGCCATGTTCCGCACCGTAGCATCAGAAACCATGATGTTTGCTTGTGCGGCATAGCCATAGCCAGTGATCAGCTGCCCCTTCCCGCCCGTCCCGCCCGTCCCGCCCGTCCCGCCCGTCCGCCCACCGGCCCAGTCAAACGTCGAATCGCCCGTCCAGCTCGCCGCATTGCCGTGCGCGTCCACCATCCCCACCTGCCGCTGCGAGGGGCGCGTATCGCCGCGCATGATGATCCGCATCGCCTCCGGAGCGGTGGCGCCGCGCGCAATCAGCTCCAGTCCCTTCTCTCCGTAGTCGGTATTGCTGAGCGACTGCGTGGCAACGGCGCCGACACCCGCGCGGGCCCACGGCACCAGCCCGCCGACGTTCGGGAATTTCGATTGCACCGCGATCCCCAGATCGCCGGTAGCGGAATCGTACGCGACGATGCTGTAGGTATGCGCGCGCTTCAGGAAATCAGCTGGGGGAAGTGGGGGAGGTTGCTGGAGGATCTGAAGGACAGCTAACAGGAGCACAGGGGTTAGTCCTTTCTCATCTTCTTCTTGAGCTCCTCGAGCTGCCGTGCCGCAGTCGCTTCGCGCGCGGCGCGATCCAAATCCGCTTTGAGGAGCTCGTCCTGGAGGTCCATGCCGTGACGCGCGCCGCCGGCGCCCTGCACGTCGCGCCAGGCCCGCTCGGTGCTGCTGTCCCCTTCCATGCTTGGCCGGTCGCGTTCGGCGCTCTTGAGCTGCGCCTGCATGTCCGCCAATTCCCGCTCGGCGAGCGACAGCTCCTCGCGCTGCGAGGCCAGCTTGCGCTCGAGGACGGCGATCCGTTCGCGGTGTTTGACCGCGAAGCGCTCGGCTACCATCACCGTCTCCTGATCCTGGATCTCCCCCGCCAGCCGGCCCCGCCGTTCGGCGTCGGCCAGCCGTTGCCGCTCGAATCCCAGCTCGCGGTCGGTGCGCGCGACGGCTTCCTGAATTTCCGAGACGGCGACTTTCGCGTCGACGACCGCCTCACGCATCTGGCGGGCGAGGGCGCGCAGATCGGCGGGACCTGCGGCAGCATCCAGGGCAGCGCGGAACGCGTCCCGCAGGCGCTCGAACACAGCCTCCCCTTTCTCGCTCAGCTCTTGCGGATCGTCTTCGCGAAGAATGGGGAGAGCACGGGCACAACGGAGCGCGACGAGCACTTGGGACAGGCGGGCCGCCGCGAGCCGTGCTCGGCCATCGACTCCGTGCGGGCGAAGTGCTCTTCACACTTGGTGCAGCGATACTCGTACAGTGGCATAGCGCAATGAAACGTAGTTGACGCATGGGGCGCCTGCAACAAATTGCGCCATGCGCCAAACACCGTCCGGCCTCGCCGGGCTGGCCCTGATCGTGGCGGGCGTGGTGACAGCATGCGACCAAGGGCTCCAGCCGGAGCCGATTTGCGCGTCCGATCTCGTCGGCGTCTGCGGCACCATACACTTCCGCGGCGCGATTCCCGACAGCACCGACAATGTCTTCGTCGCCGCCTACGTCACCTTCCCGCTGACCTGCAACGACTTGATCGCCAACCGCCAGCCCGTCATCCCCGGATCCGTGCCGTACACCGACTCTGCTGCGGCGTACAGCCTAGTGCTTCCTCCCCATGCCTACGAGTGGGTGGTGGCGGTGTGGAAGAAAGTCGGAACGCTCACGCTGACACCGGCCGACACGGCGTTACTGCGCGTTGCCGGTTACTACCGCAATCCCGCGGACACAACACAGCCCGGCGTCGTGACCGTGCCCAGCGGGGGCGCTGCCGGCAACATCGATTTCGTCGCCGATTTCGATCACCTCCGTCCCGCCACGGACTTCGTCACATGCACCGCGCGCTAGCCCTCGCGCTGTTGGTGCTCGCGCCGGCTCAGTCGGTCGCGCAGGGCGTCTTGCGCGGCACCGTGCGCAGCACTCAGGGCGCACCGATTCGCGGCGCGATGGTCGGCATCGCCGGGAGCACCCTCTACACGCAGACCGATGTCGGCGGCCGGTACCGTCTGGCACTGGTGCCCGCGGGCGAGGTACGGGTTCGCGCGGCGGCGATCGGTTACAGCCCCCAGGCTACAGTCGTCTCAATCACCGGCGGCGACTCCACGACTGCCGACTTCAGTCTCGAAGCCTCGCCGCTCGAGCTGACTCCTCTGGACGTCGTCAGCACGAAGCTGCCCCGCTTTGGCGATCATCCGGTGACGAGCGTGGCGCAGGTGAGCGAACAGGAGATCGACCGCCGAGCCGTCAATACGATCGACGAAGCCGTTGACAAGGTCCCGGCGGTCCAATTCCTGAACGGCCAGATCAACATCAGGGGCTCGACAGGCTACGTGCAGGGACTCAACTCGCGTGTGCTGCTGCTCGTGGACGGTGTGCCGATGAATCAGGGCGATCGCGGCGGCATCAATTGGGATCTCGTCCCCGTCGATCAGATCGCGCGCGTCGATATCCTCAAGGGGGCCGGCTCGTCGCTGTATGGC
>DASZCG010000329.1:0-26888 GCA_035943355.1 Gemmatimonadales bacterium | reverse complement strand
TAGTTACCCTTAGGTGCGATAGTCGCAATCCCGGGCGCGGCGCGAGACTCTCCGGGTGCTGGGCCTTCTGCTTCCTCTCGTTGCACTCACCGCCGTCGTGCAGCGGCCATTCCGGGCCGACAGCGGCCCGCCCAGCGTCTCGGCACCCGATAGCGGCGGCTTTCGGTTCACCCCTCTGCTCGCCCCCGCCTACAATCCGGAAATGCAGTTCCTCATGGCCGGCGGTGCTCTGATGTCCTGGAAGACCGGGCGTAACCCGTTGTTCGTGCAACGCTCCACCTTGTCGTCGACCGTTTCGCTATCCACGACGGGCGCGGTCAACCTGAGCGTGTCGCTGTCGTCGTTCTGGAAAGAAGACAAGCTGCGCATCAATGCCGCCCTCTCGTACAAGGATATGCCCGACAATTATTGGGGGGTCGGTTGGGAAGCCGGGCTCCAGCCGTCGAGCGGCGATGCGACCACGAAATACCACCGGGAATGGTTCAAGTTCGCCCCGACCGTCGTCTGGGGGGTCGCGAAGCATTTTTTGATTGGCGGCGCGGTGGAATGGAATCAGACGATCGCGACCGAGGTGAACTCGACGATGGCGGTCGATCCGGCCTATGTGTCCCACGGGCCGAACAACAGGAATGACGGGATAGGTGGCGTGGTGCAGTACGACAGCCGCGATGTCGCCGCGAATGCGTGGACCGGGGTGTATGCGGCACTGACGGCAATGTCGTTCGGCGGGTTCATGGGCGGGGACAATGTCTATCAGACCTATCTGCTCGACTATCGCCAATACGTGTCGCTCGGGCGCGGCGGCCGCACGCTCGCCTGGCAGGTTAAATCGCGCATTACCGCGCACGACGTGCCGTGGCCCGAACTGTCGCTCGTGGGCACGGGATACGACTTGCGTGGGTATGTCGAAGGTCGGTTTCGCGATCGCGCGACACTCATCGCGCTGGCGGAATACCGGCAGATGTTCATGAAGAGCAACGGCAAGCTGTCCCGCCACGGGTTTGTTACCTGGATCGGCGGCGGTGCTCTGGGAGCAGATCTCCAAAATCTCCACGGCATCATCCCCAACGGCGGCGTGGGCTACCGCTTCGAGCTGCAGCCGCGTTCCAACGTCCGGGTCGATGTCGGCTTTGGGCGCAATTCCAGCGGGGTCTACTTCAACTTCACCGAAGCGTTCTAATTCCTCCGTCAGGAGCTCATCATGCTGCTCAGTTTTCTCCTCGTCGCCACCTTGCAGGCGCCGGCGCAGGACACGTCGATGGCGAATGCGATCGCGCTGCTGCGCAGCGACGTGCGCGCCAGCAAGGCCGAGCTCATCGGCCGGGCGCTCGCGCTGCCCGATTCGCAGGCCCAGGTGTTCTGGCCGATGTACCGCGAATTCGAGGCGGAGACGGCGAAGCTCTGGGATCAGCGCGTACAACTCATCAAGGACTATGTCGCGGCGTACGACAGCTTGAGCGACGCCAAGGCGCGCGACCTGACGCAGCGCGCGTTCGCCATCGATGAACAGCGCGTCAAGTTGAACAAGAGCACCTTCAACAAGTTCGCCAAGAAGCTCCCGGTGAAGACGGTCGCGCACTTCTTCCAGCTGGACGGGTTTTTGAATCGGGTGATGGAGCTGAAGGTGGTAGCGGCGCTCCCCGAAATCCGCTAGAGAGCGCCGCCACGCAGCGTCGTGAGGTTACCGGCGGACTGCGAAACCGACGTCGACCGAGAGCCAACTCTGGTACGGGACATCGCCGGCCGCGAGCGCATAGTTGTAGCGGACGGTCGTGTAGAATGATTCGTACTGGAGGTTGCCGGCCATCGGCACGGTGAAGCCGAGCTCGGGCGCCACACCGAAATGCCACTGGTTATCGGAAATCCGCCAGAGACCGACGTCGGTCCGACGATCGATGTAGTACGTCCCCGTTTTCACGCCGATGAAGGGGCGGGCGCTGCCGCTCTCACCCAGATACTTGTGCCCCGACAGCAGAATCGAGTACGCGTTGATGTAGCGGAATTGGAACCCGGTCAGGTCGGCCTGGTCCGCAGTCGAGGTGCGGAACGACTCCTGATTCATGGCGTTCCAGCCGAGCGCCAGCCCGAACGACGTGGTGCCGTGCACCTGCCGCCACTCGAGACCCAGTCCCCGGAAGCTGTAGTCACTCACGAAGTCTTTGCTGTTTTGCGTGGGACTTGCCATGCTCCATGTCAAACCGAACCATTTGCTCCGGCCCTGCGCGACCATGACGCCGGGCAGCAGGAGCAGGACAAGTGCAGCGATTGAAATACGGATGCGCATAGCAGTCCTCACTGCGTCGAGAGATAAGGGGACTGGGCGAACGCTTGCGTGATGTTATTGCTGATCCGCGAAAGGATTTCGGTGTTCGTGCCTTCCAGCATGCCGTTAAGCGCGGCGCCCCAAATCGACGTGGCCTGCCCCGCCGTTGGCGGCGGAACATCGGGATCGATCAGGTTGATGAAGAGCGTACCCGACTTGTAGCTCGTGACGACAACCGGGGACCAGGGGTAGTACCACGACGACGAAGCGCCATATCCATAGGGGCCCCAATAACCCCACCAGCCCCAGTACCCCCACCACGGATAGCTAGCCCACGCCGAGTAGTTGTCGATCGTGACACCGGAGACCAGGACGATGGCATCCGGCTGGGTCACGGCCGGATCGACGAAGGTGTACCCCTTCGATACGAACGCTTGCTGGATTTTGAGGAGGATTTGGGCGTCGTACTGGTGATCGAACGTGCTGCTGCCGCCGGCGGCGACGCCGATGTCCACGATTGAATCGGGCATCGAGAGCGTGTTGTTCGCCGTGAAATTCGCGCCCTGGGCGTGAAAGGTGAGCACGACGTCGGTTTGCGAGGCTGAGTCGATTTCACCCGGGTAGCAACCTACCCACAGCACGACGAAGAGCGCAGCGACGCACAGCCGCAACCCACCAGGTTTCATCCGCATACAATCCCTCTCCAGGATATGATTGGGGTATGTTCGGCGCGCTGGGTGACGGCGGCTATTAGACCTTCGGCCAACCGCAAACGCTTTGCACAAGCCGAACAAAAGGGCATCGCAGCCAACGAAAAAGACGTTCATAAAGACGACGCCCCAAACGTCATACCATCGTGACACATATCCGGACAATCCCTTATTGACCTAAAGGGAAACGGGCTGCATCTCCCACAGTATGGAGGCATTCGTAGAATCTGCCTGGCACCTATGCCATTGACGCATTGGTTGGTACGTACGACGGTATTGATGCTCCTCGGATCGGCGGGATCCAGCCCTGACGCAGCCACCGCCTCCAGCAGCGAAGGACGGCGTGCGTTCACTGTACTCACCCAGGCCGTCGCCGCTCGTCCGAACTTCCTCGAAGCTATGGTGGTCGCGGCGCAGGCCCTGCTGATCGTCGGATTGATCCTCGAGCGGCGGCGCCAGCGTACCCTCGAGCGTCTGATGCAACAGCGTCTCGATTTCGAGATCCTGGTATCGGAGCTGTCGGCGGGCGTGACTATGCTGGGGGGCACCGATCGCTCGACGACGGTCACGCGCTGGTTGCAACGACTCGGCACATGCCTGGAAGTCGATCGCGTAAGCCTGGTGCCCGCGGTGAACGGCCATCACGGCGTGATAGCGCGCCCGCGCGGCGCAGCCTGGGGAACGCCATCCGCCTATCCCACCGCCGACTTTCCCGCACTCACCGACCTCGTCGCGCAGGGCGTGGTGGTACGATTCTGCAACCTCGACGTGTTGCCACTGGCACTCGCGAGCGACCGGCAGGCGTTCCGGCGCAACGGGATCGAGTCGGCTGTGCTCGTGCCGCTGCGGCACAACGGCGCGGTGCTCGGGGCGCTGTCCCTGAGCACGAGCACGGCGCGCTCGTGGGCCATCACCCTGGTGGAGCGGCTCGAATTCGTCGGTGCGATGCTGGCGCGGGGGCTGTCCCGCGATGCCACACCGGTGCCAAGCCCGAGTCATGGCGGACACCTGGCCGGCAACGGCGGGGGGGGGGCCAAGCAGGGCGCCGCGGTGGTGTTCGATCCTCTCCATGAGAACGAAATCGCGCGCTTCGCTCGCGTGAGCACCCTCGGCGGATTCGCCCTGTCGCTCGCACATGAGCTGAACCAGCCGCTGTCGGCGATTCTCGCGAACGCGCAGGCGGCCCGTCGTTTCCTGGCGACGCCGAACCCGCCCATGGAAGAAGTCCGCGCCATCATCGAGGACATCGACGCCGACGACCGCCGCGCGGGCGAGCTGATTCACGCGATGCGCTCGTTGCTGCACAACCACGAAGTCGAATTGGTGCTCCTCGATCCTAATGAGGTCGTGCGCGCAGTCGGGCGGCTGCTCCACGGCGATTTCCTGCTGCGCCGGGTGACGCTGGTGCTCGACCTCGAAGCACCACTGCCGAGGGTGCGCTTCGATCTCGTGCAGCTGCAACAAGTGCTGCTCAATCTGATGATGAACGCGTTCGAGGCGATGGCGGACCCAGCGACGCTCGATCGCCGCCTGATCATTCGCACGCGGGCCGGCACGGATGGGTGCTGCGTTATTTCGGTCCGCGACGCCGGCAAGGGAATCCCGCTGGAGCAGTTCGATCAGTTGTTCGAGCAGTTTTTTTCCACCAAGCCGGATGGGCTGGGTATGGGACTCTCGATCGCGCGTTCTATCGTCGAGAGTCACGGCGGCCGCATCTGGGCGACCAATAACTCGGACGCTGGGGCGACCTTTCATGTCGCGCTGCCCATCGCCCCAGAAAAGGAGACGTCATGAAACAGAGCAGCGCCGTCAGGTCTGTGCCGCGCCCCCTCAGCTCGACCGTCGCGCTGCGTCACAAGGACGGACCCCAGCCAATCACCGGCGGACGGGTCTTCGTGGTGGACGACGATGCCTCGGTCCGCAAGTCGCTCGAGCGGTTGTTGACCTCGGTCGGGTACCGGGTGCAGAGCTTCGAGTCAGCCCGCGAGTTCCTGGCGCGCCCGCAGACGTCCGACGGGGGCGGGGGGGGGCCGCAGTGTCTGATTCTGGACATCCGCATGCCCGGCGTCAGCGGGCTCGATCTCCAAACGTCGCTGCGCAGCTCCGGGGCGACGATTCCGATCATCTTCTCCACGGGTTTCGGCGACGTCAGCTCCAGTGTCCGCGCCATGAAGATCGGCGCCGTCGATTTCCTCACGAAGCCGATCGACGAAGAGGAATTGCTGGCGGCCATCGAGCGCGGCCTCGCGCTGGATGCGGAAATGCGCCGGCTGGACGCCGTGATGCACGTGCTCACCACCCGGCAGTCTCGGCTCACGCCACGCGAGAACCAGGTCTTCGCGCTGGTGGTGACGGGCATGCTCAATAAGCAGATCGCGGGCCGGCTAGGCACCTGCGAGCGGACGATCAAGGTGCACCGCGCGCGCATCATGAAAAAGATGGAAGCCGGTTCGGTCGCCGATCTCGTTCGCATGGCGGACCGGCTGGGTCTTCCCCCGGCCGCACCGAGTCCGGTGCGGCGCATGGAGTTGACGTTGACCTAAAGTCACATACGCAGCCCGCGGTTTCAGCAGTACTCTGGCCCTGTCCCGGTGCGTCACGCGCCGGGACAGGGCCTTTCAACAGGACAGTCATTGCCCGCCAATGCGAGTCCGCAACCCCCGCTCATCGGCATCATCGACGACGATCCGTCGGTTCTGAAATCGCTCGGGCGGCTGCTGCGCGCAGCGGGCTTGCGCGTCGTGTCGTTCCCCTCGACCGAGCAGTTCCTCGAGACCCACCCGTCGTGGACGCTCCAGTGCCTGGTGCTCGATGTGCATTTCGAAGGGATGAGCGGATTCGACCTCGAAGCCTACCTGGCGGACGCGGGTGTGCGGTTTCCCATCGTCTTCATCACCGCGCACGACGATGCAACGATGCGCGAGCGCATCGAGGCCAAGGGACACGCGTATCTGCGCAAGCCGTTCGAGGAAACCGCATTGCTCGACGCGATCAATCGCGTCATGGCCGCCTCAAACTCCGGCACGCATTGAGGTCACTGCCCTAAAGTCCCATGGAGTGCCGGCCCGCGCGGGCAGAACATTGCCGGGCCATGCGACAGGACGTCTCCCAGCCTCGCGTCACAGCGGCGTCGGAGTCGGGCCACATCTCTACTGAGCTCGCCTCGCGCCGGACGGGCATGTCGTTCCAGCGGACGCGGATGAGCGTCGATCGCACGTTGATGTCGGTGATCCGCACGTCGCTGTCGCTGATCGGCCTCGGTTTCGCGATCTACCTGTTTTTCAACACGCTCACGGAGTCCGGGACGCTCGCGGGGAGCGGGCGCGCGACGCAGAACTTCGGCGCGACGCTCGTGGGGCTCGGGACGCTGCTGCTCGCCCTGGGGATCGTCTATCACGTCCGGTTCGTGTGGGGTCTGCGCGATACCCGCAACGAGATGGCGGCGGACGGACTGATCCACGGGCAGAGCGTGTTCCCGCCGTCGCTCGTCCTGATCAGCGCGGTGATCCTCCTGCTGATCGGTCTCGGCGCCATCATCAGCATCGTATTTCATGCCGGGCCGTTCGCCTGAGTCGCTTGCATCGCACGGCAGCGTTCATGGCACTGCTCTCTGTCGCGCCGTTGGACGCAGCATCGGCCCAGGCACTGCTGGTCCTGCTCTTCGGCGACAAGTTCGCCTCGGAGAACGTGCAAGGCGGGATCAAGTTCGATGTCGTCTGGACGACCCTCTCGGGCCTGTCCGGCGCCGAACGCTTGCGGTCCTGGGACCTGGGCGGGTTCCTCGACGTGAAGCTCAACAGCCGCCTGTCGCTGCAGCCGGAATTCACGTTCAAGGTCCCCGCGGGAGCGCAGTCACTGCCCTTCGTTCCCACCGGCCAGCCCGCGGTCGATAGCGCGTTTGCCGCCGCGAGCAATGTCTCGGTCACCAGACAGCTCGGTTACGTCACGGTTCCTGTGCTGCTCAAGCTGAAGGCCGGCCGCTTCCATTTTGCCGCGGGTCCGCAAATCGGCTACGTGGTCAAAGCCGAGGACCATTACATCGGCACCGTCACCCGGACCGACGATCTCAGCTATACGCACAGCCTCTGGTCGCGCGTCAACCGCTGGGACACCGGGGTGAACCTCCTGGGGGAATTCGCGCTCGCACCGAGCCTCGACATCCGCAGCATGCGCGTTCGCGTGTCGTGGTATCACGCGTTCGGTGACGCGCTGAGCGACGCGCCGGGCGCGAACGACAGCTTCGCGGTCGGATTCGGATTGCCGATCGGCGGCCCGAAGAGCCCACAGCAATGAACCGGGCCCTTTTCGGGATGGTGACGCTACTCGTCCCTCTGCTCCTCGCCGCCCAGAACCCCGATCTCGCGCTCTCCCAAGCTGAGCGCGACAGCATCCTCGCGAACTACCACCAGATCTTCCCGATCTGGGGCCGCAAGGCGATCGAGCGCGGGTTCGATCTCCCGACTCCGCTCGGCTTCAACATCGGCGGGTTTGCGGCGAATCAGGACCTGCTCATCTCGAACCTGGGACTCGGCTTCAATGCCCCGCCCCAGCCTGTGGACTTTATCACCTTCTCGGGCGCAGAGGCGAAACTCACAAACTGGAATACGCGGGTGGATCTGTGGGTCTTCCCCTTCCTCAATGTCTACACGATCTTCGGCACGGGACCGGCGCAGACCACCGTGCACCTCGCGACGCCGGTCGCGTTTACGTCCGTCGCAAAATTCACGGGCCAGAACTTCGGGCTCGGACTTACGGGTGCGTTCGGGTTCCGCCGCAATTTTGTCGTGGTCGACTACAACCATCAGTGGGCGTTTTCGAGCTTGCTCGACGCCCCGGTGCCCGTGAATGTCTTGAGCATGCGATATGGCAAAGCGTTTCGCGTTGGCGCGCGCGCGAAGCGGATGCGGACGACGTTCTGGATCGGCACGATGTTCCAGTCCTTGAAGAGCGGCACGAGCGGATCGGTCAAGCTTGCCGATGTGCTCCCGCCGGGCGTGGACTCGCTGTTCAACAACTACCAGAACCAACCCTGGTACGGCGCCCTCACCGCGGCGCAGAAGGCACTCGTTGACAAGTTCGTGCAGAGTCTTCAGGGGGGGCTCGACACGACCGTCGTGAACTACAGCCTCAACAAGAAGATCGCCGATCCATGGAACATGTTGCTCGGCGGCACGTTCGACGTCGGCCGGCACTGGGGACTGCGGGCGGAGTTCGGATTCATCGGCCGAACGTCGTTTCTCTGGATTGCCAACTACCGAATCGGACTGTAAGGCGCAGGCCGTTCCTTATTAGGGGAAGAGGAGGCCGCTGAGCTGGTTGGGGCACCGTTCTCCACATGCACGTCATCTACGATTGGCCGATCTGGATCCCGGTTCTCACAATCCTCCTGCTCTCCCTCGGCGCGGGTGAGCTGGGCTTCCGCTACGGCCGTTCCCGGCCGCTCTCGGAATCCGAGCGCGACATCGTCAGCACGCTGCGGACGAGCACCCTCGGACTGGTCGCGTTGCTGTTAGGGTTTTCCTTCGCGATCACCAGCAGTCGTCACAACGATCGCTCACGACTGGCCATGGACGAGGCCAATGCGATCGGCACCTGCTATCTGCGCGCCGGTCTCGTCGCGGAGCCCGCCAGCAGTCAGATGCGTGCCGCGCTCCGGCGGTACACGGATTTGCGCATCGAGAGCTTCGAACGGGGCCTGGATCCGCAGGAATTCGAGAGGCTCGCTGCAGACATGCACGCGGCGCTCGACGACCTGTGGACAGGAGTGGCACATACGGTGAGCGCGGACCGCCAGCTGGCGCTCGCCGCGGCCATCGTCCCTGCGGCAAACGACGTCATTGACCTCTCCGCGACCCGCGAATGGATGCGGCGCTATCATATGCCGCCATCGGTCGTGTGGCTGCTGGCGTTGTCCATCATTCTGTGCGGAGCGATGACCGGCCACGCGCTGGGCGAGGCGGGACAGCGGCACGTAGGCATCGCGCTGGGGCTCAATTTGCTGATCCTCATGGTCGCATTCGTCGTCCTGGATTTTGACCGGCCGCGACGCGGCCTCATTCGCGTCGATCAGACGCCGCTGATCCAACTACGGGAAAGCATGAAGGCGTCGTGAACACCATGACGGTGAAGCCTGCGTGGCGGCCGGCCTGGCGCTGTACGGCAACGCCAAGACCGAAACGATACACATTACACCCACGAGCACATGCGCCGGCAAATGAGTAAGGGCCCGATGGAGCAGATTCTGGGCACCGGCGCCGCCATCGCCGTGTCACAAATCCAACACGACGCCCCACAAGCCACGGTAACGCCAGACCGCGACCCGCCGATCGCTACACAGGTAACAGCCCAACGGGTACGCCTTGGTCCAATGGCCGGGGTCGTCGCTTTCGGCGTTTCGTGGGGCGTGCGAGTTCGCGTCCTGCTCTTCGCGCTGCTCGTTGGCACGGGCAGCAACGTATCGGCGCAACGGGCATCCGCGGCCGACACGCTCCACTCCCGCAAGCGCCCCGTCCGAGCTCTGGGCGAGCTCTTCATCGTTCAGATCATCCCCTTTTCCGTCAACAACGTGATTCGCGATAAGGAGTGGGCGAAGGTCAGCCTCCAGTCGTGGGAGGAAAACCTCGAGAACCCATGGCAATGGGATAACGATCACTTCATCGCCAACCAGTTCGGTCACCCCTACCATGGCAATCTCTACTTCAACAGCGCCCGGACCAACGGCTACAGCTTCTGGGCTTCCGTCCCCTGGGCCTATGGCGGCAGTGTGATGTGGAGGTGTTCGGCGAGCAGTTCGCCCCTTCCGCGAATGACCTCCTGAACACGGGAACGGGCGGCATCACCCTGGGAGAGTCCCTGTACCGGCTTTCGTCTCTGGTGCTCGACAACCGGGCGACCGGATCCGAGCGAACGTGGCGGGAGATTTTTGCTGCGCTGCTGGATCCCGTGCGGGGGTTCAATCGCCTGCTGGACGGTGAGGTATCCCACGTGGGTCCGAACCCAGCCGATTGGCGGCCCAGTCGTTCCCAGGGCGTGCTCGATGTTGGGTACCGCCGCATCGCGGTGAACAACTCCTTCAGCGGCTCGCAGGCTGTCGATCAAGGCGTCGCCCAATTTCACCTCGTCTACGGCGACCTCGCGAACGACGTGCGTTCCAAACCATTTTCGCATTTCGAATTCAACGCCGAGTTGTCCGACAAGGCGAGCCAGGGTGAGCGCGGGAGGTTGTCGCTTCTGACCGCGCGCGGCACGCTTGGCGGCATCGACCTGCACCACGGGACCACGGCGCGTCACACGCTCGGCGCCCTCTTGACCTACGAGTACTACAACAACCCAGCATTCGAATACGGCGGGCAAAGCGTCTACGGTGGGTTGATCTCCGAGTTCCACCGCGCCGGCGACAAGGACGATAAGAAGGTGCGGGCAACGACTGAGGTGCTGCTGCAGGGAATCATCATCGGTGCCACCCTCTCCGAGCACTACTACGCCGGCGAGGGCCGCAACTACGACTACGGCATGGGTCTCGGGACGCGGCTGGCCGCCTCCTTCGTGAAACCGGGGCGGGGTCTGATCCGCGTCGGATGGGGGGGCCGCTGGCTGCACACCCTGAACGGGGCGCAATCGGCGCACTATCAGGGCGGCGGATTCTTCGAGGCGCGCGCCTTCTTCACGTCGGCATTCGGTCTCGGCGCGAGCTACTACAACTACCACCGGCGGTCGGACTACACCGGGTTCCCGACCGTCACGCAGACGAGTCCGATGCTGAACTTCTTCCTGAGCACGGCAATGCCGTCCTTGACCCCATGACGCTGCGCGCCTGCCGTTGCCTCGCCATCGGTCTCGCCGCCGGTCTGGTCGCCGCTTGCGCGGACCCCGTTGTGCCGCTCGGTCCCGACAACCAGGTGACCGTGACGAACCAGCCCGGGCTGTTCCGGCTCCAGGCGAAGGACCTCAACAACGTGATCGCTGACACGAGCTTCATCTGGGTCACGGCGGACAGTCAGGCGAGAATCGTGCACCACAGCCTCATCACGCACGGTGAAATGGATCTCCATGTGCTCGATGCCAACGGTGCCGAGGTGTACTCGCACGAGGTCTCGGTCGTGTACGAGACCGACACGCTTACCAACAAGGGAGCGCCCGGCTCGTGGACGGTTCGGTTCGAGATCAAGGCCGCGACCGGCAAGATCGACGTGACCCTGGAGACTCCCTAGGCAGACCTGCGCTGGTTACGAGGGCCTTCGCACGCGCCCGATGACGATCGTGATGTTGTCATGACCGCCTCGCTCGAGCGCCAACCGCAATAGATCCTGACACGCCTGCTCTGCCGAGGCGCAATTGCCGAGGCATGTGGCAACCTCGCTGTCTTCCACATGTTTCGTGAGGCCGTCGGAGCATAGCAGCAGGATCGCATCACGCCGCAGGTTGATGGGGGTCACAACCGGTGCCGCGGTCCGCCCGCCGATCGCGCTCACCAGCACATTCTGATAGGGTGAGCGCGCGGCCTGTTCCGGGCTCAGCGTCCCGCTATCCACGAAGTTCTGCGCCACGGTCTGATCGCGTGTCAGCCGGCGGAGCGCGCCGTTTCCGAACGCATAGCACCTGCTGTCGCCGACCTGGACCACGTAGGCGCGCGGCCACACGCCGATGGCCAACGTGAGCGTGGTGGCGGGCCCGAGCTCCGCAGCGTCGCTCTTGAGCCCACGCACCGCGTCGTGCGCCTCCAGCGCCGCGTCGCGCAGAGCGTCTCCGAACGCCGGCTCGTGGCCCGGATCGGCCACAGAAAAGCAGCGCAATGTGGATTGGACGTAGTGCGCGATCGTCTCAACGGCGAGCCGGCTCGCGGCGGCTCCGCCGGCGGACCCCCCCACGCCATCCGCCACGACTGCAAAGGTGGCGAACCGCTCCCCGCGGAGCGGGAGTTGGTCCGGACTCGGAAGACTCGTGCCGTGCACCGCGAGCTGGCGGTGCAGCGTACCGATGAGGAAATGATCCTGGTTTTCCGAGCGCACCAAACCCTGATGCGTGAGACCGAAGAGATCGAGATCTTCGTCGCGTGGCTTGAGATCGACGGTCAGCGCCGCGGTTGTCGTAGGGGGGAGACTCATCACGCCTTCGATCGGCTGGAACGTGTTACCGCGATCGCGCGACCGTTCCTGGCTCGTCCAACCCGTTCAGCGTCCGAACCACGCGGAACAGATCGCCCACATCATAGAAGTCGACTGCCAGGATATTGGGGAGGTGACCACGCTGCTCGCGGCACGCCCGCGCGCGCCTCAGCAGCACGTCGTACGCATTGACGATCTCGGCATTCGAGGGCCGGGGCGCGGGCGTCGTCTCGATCCAGTGATTGATCTGGAAGAGGGGCGCGGTGGCGGGACCGCGATTCGGCTTGCAAGAAAAGTCCGCCGACGTGTGGAACGTGTACGGCGTTTCCTGCATGGATTCAAACGCCGGACGCAGCCACGGGACGCCCGGCTTGCCGGATTCGATGAAGACCACGAGTCGCTGCCCCCCGTCGATCAGCTCGCGCAGCGTCGGCAGCGGCGTAAGCGATCCGGTGTAGATCAAATCGAGCAGGCCTGCCTCCTGGAAGAGTCGCGCGACATCTTCAGGGGGGATGTAGTCCTCGACGACGATGACGACCACTTCGCCCGGATTGGTCAGCATGAACTCGCGCACGCCTTGGAGCGTCGGCACGACGGGATAGGCCCCCAGCTCGCAGAACCCGTGACAGAAGTAGATGCCCGACGGACCGGTTTCCTTCCCGAGGAAGCGCTCTCTGATTCGCAGCGCGGCGGCAGTCGCCTCCGGACCGAGGGGTCCTTCGATCTTCTCCTTGGAGCTTCCCTCCCGGTCGAAGTCGGTGATCACGTGATCACCCGCCGGGACGCCGTAATGGACGTCGATCGCCAGCGCACGCACGCCGTCCTCGAGCTGGCGCCGGATGGCGTGGTTCTGATTGGGAAACAGCCAACCAGGGATCTCGGCATTCGACATCGCGTTGTGCGTGGCTGCAAAGACGACCTGGTTGATGCGTCGGTTGCAGAGCATAGCGGACCCGTTGCATACGGTCACAACGCCCGTTGCCTCGGGAGTCGCGGCCGGTGCGCGGAAGACGAACAGCGCCGTGCCGCCCAGCGCAAGGACCAGCGTGGCGGCGACGATGGCGACCGCCCTCCAAGCCCGCGCTTCCGTCCGTGTCGTGGGTGCCGCGCTCGCGACTTGCACGTTCGTGATCACGAGACGGAAGACCTCACGCAGACCGAGGTAGATGAGCGACAGTCCGACAATCGCGACGAGTCCGGCGCCGGCGCGGGTGGGGCTGACGGCCGCGTAGGCACCGGCGGCCAGGAACAGCAGCGCGCGACCGATGCGGGCGCGGGGTCGCAGTGGCGCGGTGAGCCAGCCAAACAACGCCCTGGCCCGCAGGAACGGATCCATCGCTTCGAGCATCGTGGAACCGGCGGCGGCGAGCACGACCGCGACGCAACCGACGATCACCGCGACCTGCGTGAGAACGCCGAAATACGCAACCCACAGGCCATGGACGACGCCACGCAATTGCGGGTCAGGTGTGACGGCGGCTGCCAGGATGCGGCCCGCAGGGAGAACCGCGATGAGCGCGAGGGCGACACCGAAGAGTCCGCCGCCCGCACGTACCAGCGCGGTTTGACGGTCCGGGGAAGCCCAAATCGACGCGACGACCGCCGCAAGCCCGAGCAGCAGCAGCGCCCACGCGCCCCAGAGGATCCGCCCGACGAGTGCCCACGCGTTGATGAACCGCGTGAACGCGCGCTCCGCCTGCGGCGAAGCCAGCTTCGTCTCGATCCCCGGCGGGATCTTGGCGGCAAGCTCGGGGTTGACGTTCGCGAGCGCGCCGCGCACCAGGACCGATACATCGGGCAGCGACAGCACGACGTTGCGGCCGGCGGACTCAAACAGCGACCGATGCGCCGCGCGCGCGGACGTGCGTACGACCGCGCGGAACGGCGCGGAAGACACGACACCCGTCACCGCGGGTTGGATGATCGAACGCACGCTGACGAGGTTGGGACGCTGTGCCACGATGGCGTTGGTAATCTGCGCAGCCACGTACCCGGCGACCCGCGGGTCCGACAGCGTCGCGGCCAGGCGTCGCGCGAAGGGATCAGGACGGATGATGCCGCGCGCGGTGGTCCCGACTATGAGGGCCGCCCAGATACACGCGGCCCCCGCGATCAACAGGATCGTCGATTTCCGGGCCGAGCGCGCGGTCGCCACGGAGGATAGAGTGTGGCGCGGGGGGTTGCCGGGTTACTGCACTAAGGGTCAATAGTCGCGTTTCCGGGCCCCGGATAGGCTGGCCTCGTGCTCCTGCTCCCGTTCGCGATCGTCGCCCAAGCAGTCGCTGTGCCGCCCAGCCTGATTATCCCCAACTACGATCGCCTGCCGGTCGGCCAGCGCGAAGGACTCGAGGCGGGGGCATTTCTCGCCCGCACCAACGATGCCGGGGCCAACTGGTATAACCCGGCCGGGCTTGGGAACAGTGTCGAGACCTCGTTGAACGCGGGCGCCAACGCGTACGAGTGGACGAAGATGGGTCTCGAAGGATTTGGGACAACCCAGGGGCGGTCGCGCATCAACACGATCGGCACGTTGATCAGTGTCGCCATCGGGAAAGGCACGATCAAATCCGACGAATGGCGTCTCGGATTCTCGCTGGCACGGCCGATCGTGTGGCAGCCGAGCAGCATCGATTTCGCGTTCGCACCGGCCACCAACCAAGTGGTCGCGTATGCGTCCACTGTCGATTTCAACGTCATGATCCCCGGCGTGGCGATTGCGTATGCGCCGGGCGGTGTCGGCACCGGTCGGCTCCGCATCGGCGCCGGCCTGGGGATTGCCATCACGTCGCTCGCGCAGAATCAATCCATCTCGTCCCGGGTGACCACGACGACCAGCTCATCGCTCACCGAGCAGAATTTCTCCGCGGAGGGGTCGACCTGGCAGCTGCAACCGTCCGGCGGCGTGCAGTGGGATGCGACATCCAGCGTCGCTCTTGGCGCCCGGGTGGCCGCGCCGGGCATCCGGTTACTCGGGAGTACGCGCCTCACGCTCCAGACTTCACAATTCACGTCGCCCACGTCCACCGACCTCGTGTTCCGCGACGATACTGCCACGTTTGATTACAAACGCCCACTCGAGGCGTCGGTCGGTGCCGCCTATCACACCAGCAGCGTCGAATTGGAGATCGACGCCCACTATTACGGCGCACTCGACTCATATGAGCTGTATGCGACTACGGTCCCCGGCAAGCTCACAAGGGTTGACAGCAGCGGCACGCCTACGGTGACGAGCATGCCATTCGTTCCGACCGCCAACAGCGCGCGAGCGGTGACCAATGTCGCCGTTGGCGGAAGCTACCGGCTGTCGACGTCGCTCCGTGTCCATGCCGGATTTGCGAGCGACGTCTCGCCGGTGGACGATCAGGCGCAATCGATCTTTCGCAAGGTGGATCTCTCTCGCTTCACGACGGGCCTTTCCCTCACGGGACAACGCCTCGGCGGATCCCTCGGCATCGGGTACGCGTTTGGGAGCGGGACGCGCGAGTCGATCGGGTCCACGACAGGCGAGACGCGGTTCACTGTAAAAACGGTGAATGTGATCTTCGGACTCTCATTCGCCTTCGGGCAGTAACAGGAACTCTGTTGCCCCAAAGGCCAATTCTCGGGCCTGCCGCAAGGGGAGAGGTATGGAGTATGAAGAAGGCGGCAGGCCCTTTATTCGTCGTCCTGGTCCTCGCGCTATGTGCCTGCGAGGGACGGGCTTTCCCAACCATTGGGACCATCACCGACACGACGGTCTCGGGCGGCACGATCCTCTCCTCGGCCACCGTGCGCATTGTCGATAACGCGTATCAACCCAACATCGTGAACCTGCTGAGCGGCGGATTGGTGGTGTGGGTCTGGGATAGCAGTGCCAGCCTGCACAACGTCACCTTTGCCGACGCCTCGCAGAGCAGTCCCACGCAAAGCAGGGGGACACATAGCCTCGTCTTCGGGTCGGTCGGCACGTTCACTTACCACTGCACGATCCACGCGGAGATGACGGGGAGTATCGTGGTCCACTAGCTCGCCAGGCCCATTCCCCAAAGTCTCATGGCTGCAAGGCGCGTGCTCCGGGAAGGTTATCCATTGTGCACCATCCGACTACCACAGGAGAGTCACCGTGATCCGCCAACTCACCGCGCTCACCGCCGTTTTCTTAGTCGCCTGCGGCGGAGCGGACATCACCGTCAGACGCGATGCCAAGATTCCGCTGCCGAAGCCGGCGACGTGGGCATGGGGCATGCGTGACACCGTCAGCCATTACGAGCTCGATCCGGTCGCCCAGAACGGCATGCTCCATTCCAAGGTCAGGGAGTCCATCGAGAGCAGCCTGGCGAGCAAGGGATGGAAAAAGGTCGACGATCCTGGACAGGCTCAAGTCATCGTGACCTATCACATCGGCATCAAGCGGACCACGGAGCTCCAGGGGACGACGTCGTCGATGGGCGGCGGTTGGTGGGGCGGCTACGGTTGGGGCGTGTACGGCGCGCCGACGTACTCATCGACCAGCATCAGACCGGTGGATTACACGACCGGCGGGCTGCTCGTCATCGTGCGTGACCGCGCCACGGGCAACATCGCGTGGGAGGGGTTGTATAAGAAGGAAGTCACGAATACGGAGCGCGTGAGGATGGAAAACGTGCCCAAGGCGGTCGACGAATTACTGGCTGACCTCAAGTAACGACCTGTCGGTTGTCGCTGAGCTCGTTGGGGCCGCGGCCCAATTGGATGTATGTGACATCCGGTTGGGCCGAGGCCCTTTTGCTGTGGCCGTCGATGGAGTTTGGCGCGGGAGCGTTCTAACCAGCTCGTCGGCACGATCAGAAGATCCACCCCACAAAGAAGGTCAGGCCGAAGTCGTTCTTGGATGCGGTGGTCGATGGCGGGCGACTGTCGAAGTTGTCGAACACCGTCAAACCGATGTTGAAATCCTTGATGACCTCGTGTGAACCGCCGACATCCAGCTCGCTGCGAATACGCCCGAGATCGGTGATGCTGGGATAGAACGTCAGCGTCGACTCCAGCGTGGTCTTCGGCGAGTCGCGTCGATAGTAGTCAGCCTGGCCGGTCACCAGCAATTCCAGGTTTGAGCTGGCCGAGCTGCCGTAAAAGCGCTCGTTGGTATACGCGAGCCCGCTGAGGACGAGGATCTCCAGGCGGTTGGTCTGACTCAGGAAGCGCCCCCCGCCGGCCCCGAGCAGGCCGCGGACCGCGAGATCGAGCTCCTCGTTCTGTTGGAGTTGTCCAGCCGCAGTCAGCAGCCACCGATGCTTCAGCATTCGGAGTTGACTCAACGCGACAGAATTGCGGCTCGTCGCGTTGGCGCCCTCCTGCGCCTGGAAATACACATTGGACTGCAGCTTGGTCAGCCGCACTTGCGTGCGGTGCTCCGCTTCGAAGTCCACGCTGATGTCGCGCAACTTGTTGGCGCGCTGGAAGCTCGCGGCCAGGTTGAGGTGGCCATCGACCCGCGCCAGGAAGCTGCGGCCGATCGGGTAGATTCGGACCACGCTCACGATATCGAGCGTATCGATGAACGAGCTCACGGCGACGACCATGCGCCCGTCCTCGCGCGACGGTTGCAGGTTGCCGTAGTAGCGCCGGCCGGACTGGTCCTCCACCTCGAAATACCGCGGGCTCACGATACGGTCGATCTTGTCCCATTTGATCGTCAGCGTACCCACATCGTCGGTTTTGTACGTGAGCGCGCCGTGATCGAGCGCCTTGATTTCGCCGACAATGCGGTCGCCGTTGCGAATCACGACCGTATCCACCTTCTGAGCGGAGAGCGGCTGCGCGGCGAGGGACGCCACCACGCTGCCGGTCGCGATTAGTTCTCTGAGCAGCGCGGCATGGCCGTCGCGATGAAGCGACGGGCTTGTGGAACGGTTAGGGGCGTCGCGGGTCCGGGCGCCTTGGCAGTGTTGGCGGGCGAGCTGCTGCGTCGCATGGCAGCGAAGCATGCGCCTGCCTCTGTGCACCGGTATGCGACCTTCGTCCCACGCATGCTACTTGTGGCATTGACCCAAGGTGCAATGCCAACGGTTCGGCCAGAGGACAAACGTTGCGGTGAAGCCTATTTATGTTGCCGACGTCCGTGCGCTCGTCGCATCGGCGTGGCGCAGCTGCCTACGGCGGCGCCCGCGACGTCGGCGAGTTGGTAGAGGTGAGAACCAGTGACTTGGTGGCGGACGGTGAAGGATGCGGTTGACCACGACGGGAAGGGTTACCGCGCCAGAGGTGGTACTCGGCCTGATGTTCATCGTCCGCCACACCCGCAATCGATAGGAGGAGGAGCAATGCGCATCATCAGTCTCAGCGCGATCGGGCTATGCTTCGTGGCCCCGCTGCTGGCCGCTCAAGAGCCGACTCCCCCGGCTCCCCCAGCCGCCCCAGCGGCTGACGCAGCGTGTCCGCCCGGATACAACTGTCAGAGCATGCCTTCACGGGCCTCTCAGGTGGGACTCTACGTATTTCCAAGCGCCGGACAGACGAAGGGCGTGCAGCTCAGCGAAGAGCAGCAATGCTACGACTGGGCGCAGCAGCAGACCGGCGTTGACCCGACGAAGGTGACCGCGAATACCGACTCGGCGGCGAAGGCAGCGGGCAAGGAGGCTTCCGGCGCAACGCAGGGGGCGGCGGTGGGTGGCGCGGCACGCGGCGCGGCAGCGGGCGCGCTGATTGGCGCCGCAGCGGGGGATGCCGGCAAGGGAGCGGCGATCGGCGCCGCAACTGGCGCTGTAGCTGGGCGACGCGGGCGGAAGCGGGCTGAGGCCCAGGCGGAGCAGTCCGGCGCGAACCAGGCGGTCGCGGTGGCGAACGACAAGGTCGTTCAGTTCAAAAAGGCGATGTCCGTCTGCCTCGAGGGCAAAGGCTACACGGTCAAGTAGGAGCGAACTAGAGAACCTTATCCTGTATCACGACGCGGATCACCAGCGCGGTCAGGACTCCCCTGCCCGTGACTGGTGTCGCGCCGGAGTTGGTCCCCGTCGCGCTGATCCGCATCCATACCGTGTCCTTCGTAAACAGACTGTTGATTGCCGAGCTCAAGTCGCCCGAGATCGTCACGGGGACGGTGTTGTTGCCGCTAACGGTCGTCGGAGGAACGTCGAGTGCTGACGGCGCGCTCAGCGTTCCGGCCGAGTCGGACGCAAAGTAGAGCGAAAACCCGAGCGTGCCCGTCCCGCCGGTGTTTATGAGGTTGGCGCTGCCCGTGATGATGCGGACGGAGTCGACGATCGAGCTCCCGAACCCCGGCGGCAGCTGAATCTTCTGATACGTCGAAGCCGATGCTGACGTGAGCGGCGGAATCGCGTAGGGGATCGTGTCCTTCCCCGACCCCGCCATGAAGCTTAAGACGTCGACGTTGAAAATCGCATTTCCTATTCCGCAGCCGGCGATCAGCACCAGCAGAGCGGCAGTAGCAAGAGCTTTCATGGGTTGCCCCTTAATAGACTGAGATGGACGTAGCCAGCGTCATGGCGCGTGTGTCGGCCAGCGTGTTGCTGTGGGTCCAGACTCCAAGATCCAGTCCGAACGCCCCCATGCGGAGACCGCCACCGAAGGCGAACTGCAGTTTCTTCCGCTGGTCGCGCGCCACGCCGCCACGGACGGCAAACGGTCCGTACCGTTGCTCCGCGCCGACATGGATGACCGTGCCCCGTCCCCCATTGAAGACGTCGCCACCTACGGTGGTGCCGGTGCCCATGCGGAGCGCCGCATTCGCGATATAGCTGACCGGCAGTTTGGTCTTGGACTCGACGTGATTCGCCAGGATGGTCGTGCTGATCGAGTCGCCGTTCGGGTCGTACTGAACGCGCTGGACCTTCGTATCGGGCCAGGTCAGTTCCGCACCGAGGTCGTTCGCGCCGACGCCAACCTCGAACGGACCGGAAATCCATGCGACGCCCACGTCGGCGCCGATGCCGTGCCCATTCGGCCGATTCGATGTGTGCACGATTCCATCGAAGAGGACGGTGGGGACGGCGCCAAAGATCGGACTGCCGACGGTGAATCCGGCGGGTCCGACGCCCCGGCCGTACGTGGCGCCGAAGTAGTAGTGCGCCGCGGCGCCGAGGTAGACGCCATCGTCAGCGTTCACGTCCGGACTGCCCGCCACCCCGCTGTCACGAACGGTCGCCGGGTGCCACACCCGGCCTGCGTAACTGAACGTCGGCGTGAGTCCCGTCTGCGCGAGGGCGTCGGTAATGATGAAGTAGCTGCTGTCCTGGCGGACCGGAACCGTGTCCTTGAGCACGCTGTGCAACGCCGAGTCGAGCGTGAAGCCGACGTCGTAGTGGACGAAGCCCATTACGCCGATGTGGAAAGGACCGACGCCGACTCCCAGGTCGAGCAGCCGGCCGCTCGTGCCGAGGCCGAATGTCTGATCGGGGATGAGCACGCTGGAGGCGCCGAGATTCATAATCAGCTGATTCTTGCCGATCGTGAACTCGACGTTATTGGTCGGCGTGGGCGGCTTCTTCAGGTCATAGAAGAGCGGCGGGTTCAAGACCAGATTCAGGAGCGCGACCGGATTGAACGCCGCTGAATCCGGATTGAACATCGGATCGCTGCTCAGCCGGTTGATGGGGTGCAGTCTGAAGAAGTCGTAGAGACCGAGCGGGACCGGAATGGTGACTTTGGGCGCGCCGGTACCACCGCCACTGCGGTTCTTTACGGCGCGATATGCGGGATTATAGCGACTCGCGTTGCCGTCCCGACCCAGCGACACTCCGCCCATGCCGAGCCGGCGCGCGTCGAACGAAATTTGCGCGTGGGCCGCTCGCGGAGCGAGTACCAGGACAGCCAGCGTAAGAGCGACAACGGCGGTTCGCACTGGGCACCTCGGACAAAGGGAAAAAAGCCGCAACAACCTTGCACATTGTGGCTTGTTTTCCAAATCCGAGGTGTGAGGAATGTCACCCTGGCGGGTTTCGGGCCGCCGTTTGGAGCGTCAGAGTGACCCGTGTCCCTTTGCCGGGCTCGCTTTCGAGGGTGATTCCCCCCCCCCAGCTTTCGACTAACCGGCGGGCGATGGCGAGCCCCAGGCCGGCCCCGCTCGACGTCGTCGAGAACGTGGGCTCGAAGACGCGCGGCAATACGTCGGCCGGAATCCCTCGGCCGTCGTCCGAGACGGTCAGCTGCCCGCCGCTCGCAGCGACTTGCACCATCACGCGTTTCGCGTCGGCGTTCCGCGCGTTCTCGAGCAGGTTCACCAGCACTTCCTTCACTTCGTCTTTCCGCGCCAGCGCCGGCACGCCGTTGGCGGCGACGACTTCGAAGCGCGTCGGCGATCCCAGCTCGTACAGCTGCACCACTTCCCGGGCGGTCGCCGCGAGATCGACCGGTTCGAGCGGCAGTTGCGCGTCGGACTGCGGCGCGCCGAAACGGGAAAACGCGCGCGCGATGCCGTCCAGCCGGTCGATCTCCGCGAGAATCCGGCCGGCTGTTTCGTCGAGCGTCGCTTCGAACGCAGGCGAGCGCGTCTTGTCGCGGACGCGCTGCAGATGCTGAATGCCGAGCCGGATGGGTGTGAGCGGATTCTTGATTTCATGCGCGACCTGGCGCGCCATCTCGCCCCAGGCGATCACCCGTGCGGCGCGCGTCAACGCCGTCGCGTCGTCCAGCGCAATGACGCAGCCATCCGGCGCCGCGCCGAGCAGCGCGAGCTGCACACGAATCTGCCGGCCGTCGATGTCGAACTCGAGCTCCTTGATGAGGTCGCGATTCTCGGTGATGAACTCCGCGACTGCCCGCCACACCGGCGCCCAGCCGGCGGGTGAAGCCTGCGGCAGCACATTCCCGGGCGATAACGTCTCGCCGCCACCGAGGACTAACTCGGATGCGCGAGGATTGGCCATCGTCACACGCAGCCCGTCATCGACGGCGATCACGCCTGTCGCTACGTTGGCCAGCACGCGCGCCGTGCGCATGCGCGCCTCTTCGACGGCGGCCTGGCTGCGGCGCACATCGGTGACCATGCGATCGAACGCCGTCAGCACCGGCTCGAATTCGCGCGGTGTACCGGCCGGGAACGCCGGCGGCTCGCTGCCCCGCCCCACGGCGAGCGCGGCGGCCCGCAACGCGGCGACCGGTTTCGCGAGCCGGAGGGCGGCGAGACCGGCGAGATAGATGGCGGCGCCGAGGCCGAGGAGCGTGCTGAGGAGGAGTGCGAGCGCGACATCCGTTTGCTGCTCCCGCACCATCTCATCGTCGAGTAGCTGCGGCACAGCGAGAACGGTTTGCTCGCCGGGCGGCCCCGCCGCCACGATGCGGTAGCCCACGCGCGTCCGCCGGCCGGCCGTCCTCGCGTCCATCGTGATCTCGAGCTCGTCGGCGAGCGTCACGCGAAAGGCATCGGGATTCAGGAAGGGATCGACGAGGCCGAGCTCCGCCAGCACGGGCGAGCTAGTCGCAACCAGCAGGCCACGGCGATACAGCCACAGCTCCGCGTCGAGCCGTCGCCCCAGCTCGATCATCGATTGTCGCACGTCCTCGGGCCGGCCCTGAGCGATATTCTCCGCGCCGCTTGCGGCGTCGCGCAGTGTCTGGCGAATGAGCAGATCCCCCGAGCGTCGTGCCTCATCGGTGAGCCGCGCAAAACTCCACGCCGCGAAGCCGAGCACCGGCAGCATGAAGAAAGCGGCGAGCACGGTCGTGAGCTGCGCGCGATAACTCGTCCGCAGCGTCGTGATCACTGCCGGCAGCGGCGCGCGCCACCCCTCCGCGATGATGAGGCCGAACAACCACACCCCGGCCAGCAACGCGACGTCGAACCCCACGACGAGCAGGCCGCGCACCAGCAGCGCCCAGGGGCCCCGCAGCGAGACGCGGAGGTGCACGTGGCGCACACCGTCAGGCAGCTCGACCTGCCGTTCGCCGCGTGCCGACCACCCCAGCCGCCGCCATTCGAGCGCGCCACCCGCGCGGGGCGTGGTCACGCCGGCAATAGGTAATGAAAGGGAGATCGTGTATGGGGGCGCGATGCCAGGGTCGCCGCGCAGGAAGCGCGCGACGCGATCCGGCGGCAGGAGCCGCGTACGCGGACCGACGCCGACCGTCAGGACCGTGCCGTTGCGGAGCGGCGCAATCAGCACGTAGTGGACCCCGGGGGTCCGCTCCAACCGCTCGATGCAGGGTCCATCGATCGCGGTCTCCGCGAACTTCGACAGCAACCCGGGACGGAGGTCGAGACTCGCCAGGCGAAGCTCGGCGATCATGTCCCCCCCACTCCAGAGCTCGAGCATCGCCGGGTAGTCCTGGGCAACGAGGGGAGACGCAACCCAGAGGGCGTACAGCTCGCTGGCGTTATGGGGCGGTGCCTGTGCGGGGGCGAGCACCTGTTGGCTGAACCGCTCGAGCAACGCGACCGCGACGGGGTCACCTTCCTTGCCGAGTCGCAGCGCATCGCGGCTTGCCAGCGATAAGCGGCCTTCAACTGCGGCGCCCCATGCGACGAGGGCCGCCGCCGTGCCCGCGACGATTGCCATGCTGACGAGCGCCCAGCGCCGCGGTGCCGGCAGAATTACCCCTGCGAGCGCCGGCAGCCACAGGAATGTGTACCACTCGGGCCAAGCGCCATTCGGACTCCACAGCAGGAGCCCGCCGATGGCCGCCAACGCGCCCCACGCGCAGGCCGCGGGCAGTGCCCACGAGATTCGCTCCGGCTCCGTGGATCCACGGACCAGTGCCGCGGCAAGCAGAATGAGCGCCATCGCCGTGACGGCAAGCGCCGCTTGCCACGAAAGCCACAGGCCGAGACTGACTCCGCTGGCTGGCGGCGCGATGCCCCGCCCGAAGTAGCGGACGAGATAGGGCGCGGCGAGCAGCAACACCGCCGCCGCCGCGATTCCCCACCAGCGCCGCTCTATGCCCCGGCGTCGCAACCAGGCGGCCGCCGCGAGTAACAAGACGCCCGCGACAAAGAGCGAACCGGCTGATGTGCCGATGCCCGCCACCGGCCGGTAGAACGTCGCAGGAGAGAAGAAGGCTGCAGGCCCGACCGGAGCGCGGAGCAACACCCAGCCCGACACCAGCAAGACGCCCCAGCGCCAGGCGCCCGGCGCGGCCGCGCCGAGGAGCAGGAGCAGCATTACTCCCATCGCGATCCGCGCGAGCCATGCGGTATGCGCGAGTGCGGCAAGCTTGGCATCGCCCTGCGACGGCGGGATCGTCAGCACGGAGAACAGCGTGTCCCCATGCTCGCAGCCGGTCGGTGGCGGACAGATCTCGAATACGCTCGAATCGCGTGGTCCCTGGCCTGCGGGGAAAAAGCGCAGCGATACGCCGTGCTCGCGGGCGAACGCGGCGGCGAGCGAATGGTCGACGCCCGCGATCGCGGGCACCGCCGACAGCAGCACGCTGCCCACCGCTGTCCCCGTTTGCGTCTGGCGCCGCGCCTCGAGCAACGCGTAGAATGGAGTCATGACTGCTCGCAGCTCGGTCGTGTCTTGCTCGGGGATCACGCGGTGGCGTCCGGCCCACGCGACAGGATGCGCATCGGGAGGACTTTGGATGACTGCGACGCTGCGCTCGATCGTGAAGCCAGACGCTACGGCGTCTTCGAGCCGATCAAAGACGGCTTCGCGCGGTAGCGGGGCCGCGCTGGCCCCCCGCTCGGCCAGCCGACGGGCCTGGGCGATGGCCTCGCCGAGCGACCTCTGGAGCGCGCGCGATGTGCCGGGCACGCTTTGCTCGCGTAATGCCGGCCAGCAACACTCGATCCGCCAAACGCGGATCGCGCCGCCGACGAGCACAGCTCCGAGCACGACGCTCGCGGCCGCCGCAGCGATCGTCAGCGGCTCCCAGCGCGCCGGCGGCCGGAGCGCGAGCACGAGTGCGGCCAGGCCCGCCGCCCCCGCAAGCCACGCCCACACGACGGCGTCGCTGCGGAGCCATTCCGCGGCGGCGAGACTCGCCAAACACCCGGCGATTACAACGTGAGCTTGCCGCTGCACTTAAGTGTCCTCACCCCCGATGCCGTGCGCACGGCGTTGGCGCGCGACTCACGACTGTTGGTGCCGGTGGGCACCTGCGAGCAGCACGGGCCTCACCTGCCGCTCGGCTGCGATACCTTCATCGTCGAGCGGCTCGCCGACGACCTGTCGTCGGCTTTCGGCATCCTGCGGGCGCCGACCATCGCCTATGGCGTCAACACGGCGACCAAGCGCCCCTACCCCGGCAATGCCACCGTCCGCCGCAAGACCCTGCACCGCTGGATGAACGATCTGCTCGGCTCGTGGGAGCAGTGCGGCGTGGCCGCTTTCATTATTCTTACAGCGCACGGACACGATCCCCATCAGGAAGCCCTCTCCACGCTCCGTACCCGCCGGGCTCGCATATTCACCGTCGACGTCTTCGCGCTCGACTTCACCGGCTATCTCGACGATCCCAGCGGGCCCACGCACGGCGGCGAGCTTGACACGTCGCTCATGTTGTACCTCGCCCCGGAGCTCGTGCACATGGATCTCGCCCAGGACTTCAAGCTTAGCGAGCGCCAAGTGGCCCGCTTCCGGCGCCGCGCCGCCGGCTCGGTTCCCGCCCACTCTCCTGGTTCCGTAGGGCGTCCCAGCCTTGCGTCAGCCGAAAAGGGCGCGCGCCTGTATAAGATGATTCATGATCGTATCGCGACGCGAGTTCTGGGGGCCGTAGCCGCGTGACCACGGGTTGGCTCGTTCTCGCACTGCTCCAGCAGCCGGGTGCTCTGGGAACCCCCGTGGATGAGGGGGTCCTCCTCGTTCGCGAGGACACGCTCGAGGTCGCCCGCGAGTCGTTCCGGATCAGCCGTGGGCGCCTGTCAGGTGGCGATCCCGGCTGGAGCCTCGCAACCACGATCCGGTACGATCGCGCGCGGCCCGTGATCGTGCTGGCTCCCATTCTCGAGGTGAACGACGACACGATGCCGGTGACCCTCCAGTACGACGTTGCCGACCCGCGCCAGCCGTCTCGCATCCTCGGACAACTGAGCCGGGGTCGCTTCACCGTGCGGTCCGTCGCCAAGGCGGCTGAACGAGCTCGCGAGTTCTCCACGGGGAAGCGCACGGTCGTGCTCGATGATTCGGTCTTCGCTCTCTATCTCTTCGCCGCCTGGATCGCGTCGTCCCAGGCGACCGAGCTGACGGCCATCCTGCCCCGCTCACTCAAACGCGAGATCATCCATGTGCAGGATCAGGGAGTCATCCCCACCACCCTGAACCGCGACCCGGCGCGCCTTCGCCATGTCACCGTGACCCGCGAGTCGGGCGAGACGGTGGAGTTGTGGCTTGATACCGCGGGCCGCCTGATGAAGGTCGAAGTGCCCTCCCGGCACCTCATTGCGGAGCGTGTTGCAGGCGGCTGACCTTGCTGCTGCGGTCCCCCGAACTAGGTTCCGTCGCAGGCCGAAACCCCGTTTAGCACCCGCGCGTAAGGGGGTCCGACCTCACGACATATCTTTGCAAGGACGACCATGAAACACGCGTTCATCGTGGCGGGCCTACTAGTGGCCAGCGCCACCCCCATTGCCGTTGCAGCACAACAACCCACGACGCCCACTGCCACGCCACGCCAACCGACTGCGGCGCTCTCCCTCGCCGACGCCATTGCGGTCGCCCGGGCAAACAATCCCGGGTACAGGCGGGCCCAGAACAACACGGGTCCGGCTGCCTGGGGCGTACGGAACGCCTACTCGAGCCTGCTCATCCCAAACGTTCGGGCCTCTGGGGGCATGACCTACACCGGACCGGGTTCACAGACCTTCCTGGCTCAGAGCTTTTCGCAATCCGGCTCCACGGTCGCTTCCTTTTATGAGTTGGGTCTGCAGTGGGAGCTCTCCGGCACCACACTGTCCCA
>DASZCG010000328.1:0-2834 GCA_035943355.1 Gemmatimonadales bacterium | reverse complement strand
CTCGAACTCCGCAATCGTCGCGGCGAGATCGTCGAGCAGCGTCTCCGACAATCCCTGCTTGCCGAGCAGCTCCTTCTGCCCGCTCGCCCGCTCCAACATCCCGCGGGCCACCGTGAGCAGCGCCTGCTGGCTGACACCCTTCGGCGGCAGCCGGAACTGCGCCGCGAGCTCGGCGTTCTCTCGCGCCGCCACCACACCCACCGCGGTCAGATAGCGGAGCAGCTCCGTCCGCAGCGCGCGCGCCAGCTGCTCGCGCTGGATCCTGGCCGCGTGCGAGGCGACCACGCCGGCGTGCTGCTGCGCCGTGAGCACCTCCGCCCGCTTGAGCAGCTCCTCCAGCCGGGCGAGCGCCGTCTTCTCGGCGACGCTGTCCGTCGGATGGGCCCGGAGAAAATCTCGGACCCGCGTGGCCCTCTCGAGCCGCCTACGCAGCAACGCATTCATACAGCCTCCTTCCCTGGCGTTCCCCCGCTCCGTAACGGAGAGGGGGCCAGGGGGTGAGGACGGCACGGCGTCGGGCTCCGTGCCGACGCATGGAAATCTCCCGACGCGAGGCCCTGTTGCGATTCTCGGACCACGCCATTCGCGCTGGACTGCATCGCGCACTGTCCGGACTAGAGGACGCTTCGCGCGGATGACGCCGCGTGTAGAGGGAAGTAGGGCCCGCACGACGCAGACTACTCCGCGCCATCACTGGAGAAGCGCATCGTTCCTCGGGAGAGGTCACCAGCGAGTCAGTCTTACTCAGGGGAAAACCCTGACTGCGGCACGTATGTCGGCGATAAGCGCCCTAATGATCGCGACCCCAAACTGCGCGCCCGGGAGTGCGACGCGCATCCACCGGACTGGCACGCTCGATCTGGCGACTGAGCCTCTGACGGGCTGGAGCGGGACATTGGAGGCAGTGACTAGACACCTGACGAACCGGACTTCGAGTCTTACCGCAGCGAGCGGGCCTCTTCACGTGCGGACGACGACCCGCACGACGCGGACCTCGAATCGCGCGGCCTCTTTCCCTTCTCTCTTTCTTCACGAAAGCAGAGCGAGCCTGTCATCCTGAGCGAAGCGCGCGGCACGCGCGCGGAGCGAAGGACCTGCTTTTAGGGACGCGCGCGGAGCGAAGGACCAGCTTTTAGGCACGCGCGCGGAGCGAAGAGCCTGCCCTGAGCGCAGCGAAGGGACCAGCTTTTAGGCACGCGCGCGTAGCGAAGGACCTACCGCCGCACCGGCAGCTCTACGTAGCTCGCTCCGAACCAGCGAATCTCCATCGGCTCTCCGGCATCCTGCACCGTCTCGTCGATCACATCCTTGCCGCTGCCATAGTTGATCTGCTGACCCGGCCCCTTGATCGGCCCGATCACCAGTACGATCCGGCTTGCCGGCTGCAGGGCGCGGCTGATCAACCGTTGCGCCGTGAAATCCATCGTTTGGCGCGCGCCCGGGGTGAGTAGCCGCCAGCTCTCTAACGCTTCGTCAGTGCAATGATTCGGTCGGGACTGTCGCCGGCCGCCGGCACCGCGATCGTCACGGCACCGCGAGATTCCGTCACCTCCACCGCCCTGCCGTCCGGCCAACTCCTCGCCTTCCACCGTCCCGTGAGCGGCACCGCCAGCGTCGGATCGCTCCAATCGAGCACATGGACGAACACCGTGTCTCCTCGCGCTGTGGTCGCACCCCAGCTCCGTGGCGCAATCGGCCCCGCCCGCGTGCCGTAGATCGCGCCGCCATTCGCCGAGAGCCACTGGCCGATCGCCCGTAAGCGCTCCTCCGCCTCCGGCGGAATCGTCCCGTCGGGGCGCGGGCCGATGTTGAGCAACAGGTTTGCGCCGGCACCGGCCGCGCGCACGAGATAATGAATCACCTCGCGCACGCTCTTGTAATGATGGTCGGTCAGGTTGAATCCCCACGAATCGTTCATCGTGAGCGACGTCTCGAGCGGCAACCCGCCGATCGTCGTCGTGTTGAAGCCCGCGCTGTTCGCACCCGGCAAATCCTGCTCGAACGTCTGCACGTCCTCACCCGCGAGCGGCGCCGTGTGGTGATTGGGCACGATGAGCGCGGCCGGCTGCAGCCGGTGGATCAGCGCGTACGTCTGCGGCAGCCGCCAGTCGGCATCCGGGGGGGGCTTGTCCCACATCCCATCGAACCAGATCCCGCCGATCGGACCGTAATTCGTGAGCAGCTCGGTGAGCTGCGCGTCCATGAAGTCGAGGTAGCGATTCCAGTCGCCGGCCTCGGGGCGTCCCGTCTTGTGCCCCGTCGTGCCGCGCGGCCAGTAGTCGGGATGATGCCAATCGAGCTGCGAATAATAGAAGAAGAGCTTGATCCCCTGGCGCCGGCATTCGTCCGCCAGCTCCTTCAGCGGATCGCGCTTGAACGGCGTCCAGTCCACGATGTTGTACGGCGTCGCCCGCGTCGCAAACATCGAGAAGCCGTCGTGATGGCGCGACGTGATCGTGATGTATTTCATCCCGGCAGCCTTGGCGAGCGACACCCACGCCCGCGCGTCGAACTTCACCGGATTGAACGTCGCGGCGAGCCACTCGTAGTCGACGGCGGCGATGGGGCGATTCTGCATCACCCACTCGCCACTGCCGAGCAGGCTGTAGACGCCCCAGTGAACGAACATGCCGAACTTGGCGTCGCGATACCATTCGCGGGCCGCGAGACGCTCGGCCGGCACGGAGTCGCGAGTCTGGATGAGCGCGAGGACCAACAACAAGGCGTGCATCTGAGATAAGATGCACGCCGCCGCCTTACCTCGCCGCCTCGCCCAGGCCTCTCTCCCCTCTCTCTTTCTTCACGAAAGCAAGCGCGCCTGTCATCCGAAGCGT
>DASZCG010000327.1:0-8994 GCA_035943355.1 Gemmatimonadales bacterium | reverse complement strand
GCTGGCCGGCGGCTGGCTGGCGGGCTCGCTCGCGCTGCTCGCGGATGCCGCGCACATGCTGGCGGACGTGGCCGCGCTTGGACTCGCGTTATTCGCGGCCTGGATCGCGCAGCGGCCCGCGACCCCGGAGCGCTCGTTCGGCTACCTGCGCCTCGAGATTCTCGCTGCGCTCGTGAACGGGGCGGTGCTGTTCGCCATCGCGATCGGTATCGGCATCGAAGCATGGCACCGCCTGCGCGTGCCGCAGGTCGTGAACGGGCCGCTCCTGCTCGGCGTCGCGGCGGTGGGCCTCGTCGCGAACCTCGGGGCCACGCTGGTGCTGCACCGCGATCACGACACGTCACTCAATCAGCGAGCCGCCTACTTGCACGTCCTCAGCGACCTGCTCGGCTCGGTGGGTGCGCTGCTCGCCGGCGTCATCGTCCTGACGCTCGGTTGGACGCTGGCCGATCCCGTGATCTCGGTCTTCATCGGCACATTGGTGCTCGGCAGCGCGTGGCGCCTCGTGAAGGAGAGCAGCGACGTGCTGCTCGAGGCCACGCCCGCACACATCGCGCTGTCGGATGTTCACGAGCGCATCGCCTCGGTCCCGGGAGTCGAATCGGTCCACGACTTGCATCTCTGGACCGTGACGAGCGGGGTCGTGGCGATGAGCGGTCACCTCGTCGTGAAGAATCCGAGCGACAATCAGCCGATCCTGGAGGCGGTGCAGGACCGCATGCGCGCGTTGGGAATCGCGCACGTGACGGTTCAGGTGGAGCGGGAGCCGATCTGTGACTGACGCCCTTGTTTGCCCCCAGCCACCCTTTTATACTGCGCCCCTCAATGACGGGACCTCACAGGACTTAAGTCGGTGAAGATTCGCAACATCGCCATCATCGCCCACGTCGATCACGGGAAGACCACGCTGGTGGATCAGATGCTCCGCCAGGCGGGGGTATTCCGCGCCGGTCAGCAGGTGGCGGAACGCATCATGGATTCCAATCCGCTCGAGCGGGAGCGCGGGATTACGATCCTGGCGAAGAACACGTCGGTGCGGTGGGGTGACACGAAGATCAATATCGTGGACACGCCCGGCCACGCCGATTTCGGCGGGGAAGTCGAGCGGATCCTGCGGATGGTGGACGGGTTTCTGCTCCTCGTCGACGCCGCCGAGGGGCCGATGCCGCAGACGCGGTTCGTCGCGGGGAAGGCGTTGGCGCTCGGCCTCAAGCCGATCGTGCTGGTCAACAAGATCGACCGGACGGATGCCGAGCCGCTGCGCGTGCACGACGAGGTGCTGGAGCTGCTGATGGACCTCGAGGCGACGCCGGAGCAGTTCAACTGCCCCTTCCTCTATACGTCCAGCCGCCTTGGCACGGCCACTCTGGATTTGTCGGAGCCAGGAACGACGCTGACGCCGCTGTTCGAGACGATCTTGGGAACCATCCCGCCTCCCAAGGCCGCGGGGGCGGGCCCTTTCCAGATGTTGATCTCGACGCTCGACTACTCGTCCTATCTGGGACGGATCGGCATTGGACGCATCGAGCGCGGCCAGGTGCACGTGGGTGACACAGTCGCGTTACTGCCGATCGGCGAGCCGGGTCCAGTCGGCGACGGCAAGTTCGAGCAGGCGAAGATTGTGAAGCTGTTTGCGTTCGAAGGCCTGGAGCGCGTCGAGCTGGAAACCGCCGGGGCGGGTGAGATCGTCGCCGTATCGGGGCTGGCTGGTGTCGAAATCGGCAAGACGGTGACGGCGCCGGATCATCTCGACCGGCTAGCCGGCATCGCCGTCGAGGAGCCGACGATCTCCGTCGACTTCCTCGTGAACAACTCGCCGCTGGCGGGGCGCGAGGGCAAGTACGTGACCGGTCGGCAGCTGCGCGAGCGCCTGTACCGCGAGCTGGAGCGCAACGTCGCGCTGCGAGTCGAAGACACGGACACGCCCTACGCCTTTACGGTTTCGGGGCGTGGCGAATTGCACCTGGGCATCTTGATGGAGACCATGCGGCGCGAGGGGTACGAGTTTCAGGTGAGCCGCCCGCGGATCATTCCGCGTGAGGGGCCCAACGGCGAGCGGTTGGAGCCGTACGAGGAGCTGATGATCGACGGCCCGGAGGGGTACGTCGGCGTGGTGATGGAGAAGCTGGGCCCCAGGCGTGCGACTATGTTGGACATGAAGAACCCTGGCCTGGGCATGGTGCGGATGCGCTTCAAGATCCCGGCGCGCGGCCTGCTGGGGTATCGGTCGGAGTTCTTGACGGATACGCGGGGGACGGGGATCATCCACCACCGCTTTTTCGAGTACGATTTGTGGGCCGGACCGCTGTCCGGGCGGAACCGCGGCGTGATGGTGGCGGACCGGGAGGGGGTGGTCGTTGCGTACGCCCTCTTCAATCTTCAGGAGCGCGGCACGATGTTCGTGCAGCCTGGGGATCCGGTCTATGAGGGGATGATCATCGCTGAGCACGTGCGGCCCGGTGATCTCGATGTGAACGCGACGAAGGAGAAGAAGCTCACGAACATGCGCACGACAGCGGCGGACGAGATGATTATCTTGGAGCCGCCGCGCCAGATGACCTTGGAGCTGGCGTTGGAGTACATCGAGGACGACGAGCTGATCGAGGTGACGCCGTCGTCGCTCAGGCTTCGCAAGCGCATGCTCGGCGCGACGGAGCGTCGCAAACTGGCCCGCAGCGAGAAGCGGGCGCTGTCGGAAGAGTAGGATCGGGTCCCGAAGTTCGTTTCGCGAAAACCTCAGCCGGAGGTGGCAATGCTGGCCCGCGAGACGTCGACGGATTGGTCGCTCAAGCGCAGGAGCGACGACGTCGACGAGGAGTTCGGAGAATTCGAAGAGGACAAGGAACTCGACGAAGACTTCGACGATGAGCTGGACGAGGACGATCTCGACGAAGACGATGCCGAAGATGACGACTACGACGATCTCGACGACGAGTTCGACGAGGGGGATGAGGACGAGTTCCGGCCCAAGAAGGGACCGAAGCGGGAGTGGGAGTAACGGCTAGACGTCTAGACGCCTAGACGTCCAGACGTCTAGCAGGCCGGGCCTGTAGCTCAGGTGGTTAGAGCGCACGCCTGATAAGCGTGAGGTCGGTAGTTCAACTCTACCCAGGCCCATAGTGTGAGCCAGCAGCAGCCCCGGCAGCCAGTTGCGTGGTTGACGGGGCTTTGTAGTCTTGGGAACGATGAAGCGAATACTGGCCGTGCTGTGTGTTGCTCTTGGCTCGCATAGCCCGCAAGCCCCTTCGATCCCGCTTCCCGAGCATCCCCGTCCCGATTTCCAACGTGCCGAGTGGCTGAATCTCAACGGTCGCTGGCGCTTCGCGTTCGATGCACACGATGAGGGCGTGCGCCTCGGCTGGGTCAACGGAACGCTCCCCGGCATGCGCGAGATTGTCGTGCCGTTTTCCTGGGGCGCGCCGCTCTCGGGCGTGCCGGACAGCGCCAACATCGCATGGTACGCACGACGAATCACGGTGCCGGCATCATGGCGCGGTCGGCGAGTCTTCTTGGTGTTCGGCGCGTGCGACTGGCACACGACGGTGTGGCTGGACCGCAAGAAAGTGGGTGAGCACCAGGGCGGCTACACCCCCTTCTCCTTCGAGCTACGCGGGGCGCGACCGGGGGGAGGGCCACACCGCCTGGCGGTGCGCGTCGACGATACACCACATCCCTTCAAACTCGAGGGAAAACAGGGCTACGGCCCAGCGCACGGCATGTGGCAGACGGTGTATCTCGAAGCCCGCGGAACGGCTCCGATTGCGGCGGTGCATTTCACACCATGGCACGACCTCGCCGGGGTGCGAATCGACGTCCATCTCCTCGCCCCCGCGCCACGGGCGCTCGATCTTCGCGTCGTCTTCACCAACCGGAGTGGCCAGCCCGCCTTCACGGGCCGCATCCCGAGCGGCGCACAGGCTGCGCAGTTGGACGTCCCACTTCCACACGCGCACCGCTGGTCGTTGGACGATCCGTTTCTGCACTACGTCACGGTGAGCGTTTCCGCGGGGACGCTGATCGAGGACCGCGTCCGCACGTATTTCGGAATGCGCACCGTCTCCGTAGCGGACGTTCCTGGTACGAATTATCCCTACGTCGCCATCAACGGGACGCCGGTGTTCCTGCAGCTCGCGCTCGACCAGGCGTACCATCCGACGGGCTACTACACGTTCCCGACCGACAGCATCCTGCGCGATGAAGTTCTGCGAGCACGTCAGATCGGTCTCAATGGCTTGCGCGAGCACGTGAAAATCGAAACTCCGCGCAAACTCTACTGGGCGGACCGCCTCGGCGTGCTGATCATGGCGGACATCCCGAATTGGTGGGGACCGCCCGACTCTGAGGCGTTCGACGAGCACGACGTCGCGCTGCGGGGAATGATCGATCGGGACTACAATCATCCGGCGATCTTCACCTGGGTGCTGTTCAACGAAGCCTGGGGACTCCTCAGCAAGGATGGCGGCAACGAGCGGTACTTGCCGGCCACACAGGCTCGCGTCGCACGCGACTACGCGCTCGCGAAATCACTCGATTCGACGCGACTGGTCGAGGATAACTCGCCCTGCTGCGGTCGCGGACACACGGAGACGGATCTCAACTCCTGGCACGAGTATCTGCCGGGCTGGCGGTGGGAGCACCGGGTGGAGCGGATCAGCGACAGCACCTATCCCGGATCCCAATGGAATTTCGAGACGCCGTGGCGCCAGGTGCGCCAGCCCATGCTGAACTCCGAGTTCGGCAACGTGTGGGGCTACGAGGGCAGCACCGGGGACGTCGATTGGAGCTGGGATTACCATCGTGCCGTCAACGCGTTCCGACGCCATCCCAAGCTGGCGGGCTGGCTGTACACCGAGCACCATGACGTCATCAACGAATGGAACGGGTACTGGCGATTCGACCGCTCTCGCAAGGAGCCGGGTTTCGCTGCCATCGTCGACAGCATGACGCTGCGCGATCTGCACGCGCCGCTGTACATCGCCGTCGGCGACTCGGAGCTGAGCCGCACGGTGCGACCGGGAGAACGGGTGGAGGTGCCGCTGTATGCGTCGTTTCTTACAGGCGCAGCGCACGGCGACTCGCTCACGCTGCGGACCGAGCTTCACGGCTGGAACACGCTGGGCGAGGAAAAGTCATACGGCTCTTCGTCCAGACGGATCCCGTATCGGCCCTGGATGTCCGAGCCGCTGTCACCGTTGTCGGTCAAGATGCCTGACGAACCGGCAGTGATCGTGCTCGCGACAATGCTCGAGGACGACCGGGGGACGACACTGCATCACAACTTCACGACGTTCGTCGTCGAGGGTCCCGCGCCCGACAGGGTGCGGCTGGCTGACGGACGGCGAGCACGAATCGCCCGTGTTCCCGCGACCGCGGTGGGCGACGCGCACTGGACGCTCAAGCAATGGACCGTGCTCGGCGACCACAAAGTGAACGGGGCGGGCAGCGGATACTTCGAGTACCGTATCCCGTGGCCGGCGGGACTCGACTCCGGCGCAGTCGAGAGCGCGACGTTCATCGTCGAGGCGTCGGCGAAGCGACTGAATGGCAAGGATCGCGATTCCTCAACCGCCGAGAACGGGGATTACATGCGGGGCGGTGGGTTCCACGATCCCAGTCGCAATCCCAACAGCTATCCCATGACTGGCGAGCACCCGTTTCCGAGCGCCGTGACTGTACGGGTCAATGGTGTTGTCGCCGGCCGATTCCCGCTCGCCGACGATCCGGCGGATTCGCGCGGCATTCTCAGCTGGCAGGCGCAGCCGCACGACGGCCACCTCTATGAGGCCGGCTCCTATGGCGAGTTTCTGCGCGTCGCATTGCCGGCGCAGGCGGTAAGCGCCGCGGCGGGCGCCGGGGAAATCGTCGTGCGGTTGGACGTCGCTGAGTCGTTGCCGGGAGGATTGGCGATCTACGGCGCGCGGTTCGGACGCTATCCGGTGGATCCGACGGTCGTCTTTGTGCTGCGATAATCGATGCGTCCGTCGCCGGTCTATTCCGGGATCGCCATCAGCGCGGTCATACTCTCTTCGGGGTGTAGCATGCATCGTGATCGCGTTTCACGCGCGCCGTTCGGCCACTTACCCGACGGACGCGCGGTCGAGCTGTTCACGCTGACCAACGCGCATGGCATCGAGGTCCGCGCGATGACCTACGGCGCAATCATCACGTCCATCCGAACCCCCGATCGCACCGGCGCGCAGGCGGATATCGTGCTTGGCTTCGACAGCCTGGGCGGGTATCTCGGCGGATCGCCGTACTTCGGCGCCGTCGTGGGGCGATACGCCAACCGCATCGCGGGCGGCCGATTCACGCTGGATGGCGTCAGCTACCAGCTCGCTCGCAACAATGGACCGAACAGCCTGCATGGGGGTGACCGCGGCTTCGATAAAGTCGTGTGGAAGGGAGAGCCATTCGAGACCGACAGTACGGTGGGTGTGACACTCCGCTACGAGAGTCCCGATGGGGAGGAGGGATACCCGGGGGCGGTAGCGGTCCAGGTCACCTATACGCTGAACAACGCCGACGAATTGATCGTCGATTACGACGCGTCAACGACCAGGGCGACGCCGATCAATCTCTCGCAGCACACGTACTGGAACCTGCACGGCGACGGGCGTGGCGACATTCTCGATCACGTTTTGACGCTCAACGCGTCGGCGTTTACGCCGGTCGATTCGACATTGATTCCGACCGGCACGATCGCTCCCGTGGCCGGAACGCCGTTCGATTTTCTGCGAGCCACCGCAATCGGAGCGCGCATCAACGACCAGCATGAGCAGCTCCGGTTTGGGCGCGGCTACGACCACAACTGGGTGCTCGACCGCGATCGCCAGGCGACGCTCGTGCATGCGGCGCGGCTCGAGGATCCAATGAGCGGCCGCCAGCTCGACATCCGCACGACGGAGCCGGGCGTGCAGTTCTATTCCGGCAACTTTCTCGACGGGACCATCACGGGAAAGGGCGGGCGCGTTTACGGGCACCGCACCGGCCTCTGTCTCGAGACCCAGCATTTCCCGGACTCACCGAACCACGCGAACTTCCCATCCACGATCCTACGCCCCGGCCAGCGCTATCAGTCACGCACGGTGTTCGCATTCACGCGGTGAGCCCCTAGCCAACCTCCTCTCCGGAACGGCGATGGCCGAGACACCCTTGACGCCCTTGGGGTGACCTTGTAGAACCGTCCAACCGAGTCATGACACCGTCGCTACGATGGACCGCGTGTGCGGTGACGATTTGCTGCGTGCCGCCGGTGGCGCTCTCGAGCCAAGCGGCCCCCGCGGACACGACCAAACCCTACACGCTTCCCCCCACCACCGTCTCGGTTACTCGCGCCGAGCTGCCGCTGACGAAGGTCTCGCAATCCATCGAGACCATCGATCGCGACCAGATCAGCCGCGCGCGGCCGACCTGGGGCCTGGATGAAGCGCTTGGGAATGTGCCCGGCGTGTACGCCGCCAACCGCTACAACTTCTCGCAGGATCAACGCATTTCCATTCGTGGCTTCGGCTTTCGCTCGGCGTTTTCTGTCCGCGGGATCAAGATCCTCGTCGACGGCATTCCGCAGACGCTGCCCGACGGGCAGAGCCAGCTCACGAATCTCGAGCTGGGCGAAGTCGATCGAATCGAAGTCCTGCGAGGAGCCGCGTCGTCGCTGTTCGGCAACGCCACGGGCGGCGTCATCAGCATCTGGACCAACCCGGCGGACGTCACCCAAGTGCGTGAAGATGCGCGAGTTGTGGTCGGCCGGTTTGGCGAGCGGACCGATCGCAATTGGACCAAGTGGCAGTCCACGACGGGGCTGCGCGTCGGCGCGGGGAGCGCCCAGGTGACGGTCTCCCGTCTGGATTACGCAGGCGAGCGCGATCACAGCGCCGCCGATCTGCGCATGCTGAATGGCCGTTTGCAGCTCCCGCTCGGCACCGGCTGGTCCCTGGTCGTCATCACGGATTACGGGAACAACCCGCGCGCCGACAACCCCGGTTCGTTGACACTCACCGAGCTGCACACCAATCGCGATACCGTCCCTGTCGTGAACCAGAATCGGGATGCTGGAAAAGACGTTAGCCAGCTGCAAATCGGGACGACGCTCCACCACATCACGACCAATGGTGGCGAGGTAGCGTTCACGCTGTTCGGCGTGAGTCGCGATCTCAAGAATCCGATCACCACCACCTACATCGATCTCCAGCGTTTCGACTACGGCGCGCGCGCGAGCGTGACGTATCCCGCGCGGGTCGGATCGCTGATGCAGCGGCTCACCACCGGGATCGATTTCCAACAGCAACGCGACAACCGCAAGAACTTCAACTACCTCAACACCCCCGGTGATTCCGCCAAGCCCGACACGGCGCGCTCCCTCGATCAGCTCGAGCGCGTCACGGAGTTCGGGCCATTCGTGCAGAGCGCTCTGGAATTGTCGCCGCGCGCGACGCTCACCGCGGGTCTGCGCTACGACTGGGTGAAGTTCACGGCCGAGGATCATCTCATCACGCCGACCAATCCCGACGACTCGGGCGACCGGCTGATGCAACAGCTCTCGGGGTCCCTCGGCATCGCCGTGAACCCATCCAAAACGATGACGGTGTACGGCAACATTGGGTCCTCGTTCGAGACGCCGACAACGACCGAGCTGGCCAATTCCGCGACCGGCGCCGGGGGCTTCAATCCCGATCTGCAGCCGCAAACGGCGGTGAACTACGAGGTCGGGGCTCGCGGCGCGCTCACGGGGCGGCTCGCGTACTCGGTGGCCGTCTTCCAGGCAGATTTGCGCAACGAGCTCATTCCCTATGCGAGCGTCCCGCCCCGTTCCTACTACCGCAACGCCAGCAGCACACGCCACCGCGGCGTCGAGGTCGGCGGCGATCTGTCGATCGCGCGGGGGGTGGACTTTGGCCTGTCGTGGACCTATTCGGATTACCGCTATCGCAGCTATGCGGTTGACTCGTTCACGTTGAACGGCCGCGCGATTCCCGGTGTGCCGCAGAACTGGAT
>DASZCG010000326.1:0-26059 GCA_035943355.1 Gemmatimonadales bacterium | reverse complement strand
ATGCTGCGCCCCTACATCATGCCGACCGGATTTCCGGGACTGCGACTGCCGTGAACGCCACCGCCACCGCAACAATCGCCCCTCCACCCGCAATCGTGTACGGCGCCCCGATATGTTCCGCCACCAGCCCGAAGAAAAAGGCGCCGAACGGCGCCATTCCCACGAACACGAACGAATAGAACCCCATGATCCGGCCGCGCAGATGATCCGGCGCCGCCGTCTGCAGCAGCGTGTTGGTGAGGGCATTGTTGACGATCATCGCGCAGCCGGCGAACGCGAGCAGCACCATGGACAGCCCCAGCGCGCGCGACGCCGAAAACAGGATCAGCAGGATACCGAACACCGTGCCCCCCACCAGCATCAGGCGTCCCCGCTTCCGAATCCGAGAGGAGGCAAGCGCCACGCCCAGCGCGCCGATGACCGCGCCGATCCCGATCGAGGACGTGAGGGCGCCGTAGCCCGTGGCCCCCCGATGCAGCACGTCGCGCGCGAAGACCGGCATCATCGAGATGTACGGGAATCCAAACACGCTGAGAATCGCGGTCACGATCATGAGTGACCGCAGCCCGCGATTGCCTTTGAGAAATGCGAGCACCTCGCGAAATCCGCCCCATGTCGATGTCGGCTTGACCGTGCGGACAACCGGGGGCAAGCGCATCATCAGGAGCCCGGCGATCACCGCGATGTAGCTCAAGCCGTTCAGGAAGTAGCACCACGCGATCCCCAGGGCGCCGATCAATAAACCCGCGAGCGCGGGGCCGATCACCCGCGCGCCGTTGAACAACGATGAATTCAGCGCGATCGCGTTCATCAGGTCTTCTTTGCCTACCATCTCCACCAGGAACGACTGGCGCATCGGAATGTCGAAGGCGCTCGCAATACCGAGGATCGTCGCGAGCAGCAGGACTTGCCACACGGCGACCACGCCCGTCCACACCAGAATCGCGACGGTGAACGCTTCGAGCATGAACGCCACCTGCATGAACACGATGACGCGGCGCTTGTCCACGTGGTCGGCGATGACGCCCGCATAGAGGCTGAACAGCAGCACCCCGAGCGAGCTGAGCGCCGAGGTGAGGCCGACGTAAAACGGCGAGTTGGTCAGCGTGAGGATCAGCCACCCCTCGCCCACGTTTTGCATCCACGTGCCGACGAGGGAAATGCCCTGACCGATGAAAAAGAGACGGAAGTTGCGGTGGGAGAGTGCCCCGAATCCGTAGCGTCGCGCAGCTTCTGTCATTGCCTCCAAATTAAGGGCTTATGCAACTCCGGTGTGCGGCGTTTCTGTTTGATCTCGATGGCGTGCTCGTCGATTCGCGCGCCGTCGTCGAGCGGACGTGTCGGCGTTGGGCCCTGCGCCACCGACTCGACCCCGAAACCGTACTGCGCATCGCCCACGGCCGTCGCTCCCGCGACACCGTCCAGGCTGCGGCGCCTCATCTCGACCTCGAGCGCGAGGCTGCGTGGCTCGATGCCGCGGAGCTCGACGATGTGGATGGCCTGCGGGAAGTGCCGGGCGTTCGCGAGTTCCTGGCAGCCCTGCAGAACGGCTCGTGGGCCGTCGTCACGTCGTGTGGTCCGCAGCTCGCACGCCTGCGACTCGAGTCTGTCGGACTTCCCGTCCCCGAGGTGGTCGTCACCAGTGCCGACGTATCACGGGGGAAGCCGGCGCCCGACGGCTATCTGCTGGGAGCCCGGCGCCTCGGATGGGACGCGTCCATGTGCGTGGTGTTCGAAGATGCGCCGCCCGGAATCGCGGCCGGGCAAGCCGCGGGCGCTCGCGTAATCGCCCTCAGCACCACGGATCCGGACGCCGATTTCACGGGGGCCCAGGCGGTCGTCCCGGATTTTACCCGCCTCAGTGTGCGCCGCGACCACGCTGGCTATGTCCTCTCGGTGCTACATTAGGAATCGATGCGCCACACGACGTACAGCCGCTATGTCCCCGGCCTGCTCGAGACGCTCAATCTGCAGGCGCTGCTCGACCAGCTCGCCGACTTCCTGTTGCAATCGGGATTCGCGGGCGGCCCCTACTCCCATCCATTCTGGGGCGAATTCGGCGAAGAGGATCCGGACCGCTCACTCGACGCGCTCCGCCAGGCGATTCTCCAGGCGTTGATGGATTCCGGGCAGCTCACGCCCGACATGCTCAACGTGCTCCGTGGCGACTCCACCGGCGACGCACAGAAGGACGCGGAGCTGCAGAAACAGCTGGCCGATTTGCTCGATCAAATCGTGCAGAAGCTGATGGAGGAGGGCTATCTGAATCTGCAGCAGGCGCCCAAGATGCCCGGCGCGCAGCAGCCGGTCCTCGGCCCCGGCGGGATGGCCAAGGAAGCGGCGCAGCAGGTGCAGTTCAATCTCACCGACAAGGGCATCGACTTCCTCGGCTACCGCACGCTGAAGCATCTGCTGGGCAGCATCGGGAAATCGAGCTTTGGCGCGCACGACACCGAGCACCTCGCGACGGGCGTGGAGGCCGAGGCGGCGAGCAAGCGCTACGAGTACGGCGACACGCTGAATCTCGACGTAAACGCGACGCTGTCGCACGCGCTGAAGCGCGAAGGATTGGGCGTACCGATCAATCTCGAGTACGATGATCTGATGGTGTATCAGGCCGAGTATCGCTCGTCATCGGCGACGGTGCTGATGCTCGACTGCTCGCACTCGATGATTTTGTACGGCGAGGACCGCTTCACTCCTGCAAAAAAAGTCGCCCTCGCGCTCACCCATCTGATTCGCACGCAGTTCCCCGGCGACACGCTTCGCGTGGTGCTGTTCCACGACACGGCGGAGGAGATTCCGCTGGCGCAGCTCGCGCACGCGCAAGTCGGGCCGTATCACACCAACACGACGGAAGGGCTCAAGTTGGCGCGGCGGATTTTGATGGGGCAGCGCAAGGACATGCGCCAGATCATCATGATTACCGACGGGAAGCCGTCGGCGCTGACGCAGCCCGACGGCCGGATCTACGTGAACTCGATGGGGCTGGACCCGCACATCCTGCAGGCGACCTACCGCGAAGTCGCACTCTGCCGGCGCAGCGGCATTCTGATCAACACCTTCATGCTGGCGCGCGATCGGAGTCTGGTCGAGTTCGTGAAGAAGGTGTCCGCGATCTGCCGCGGCAAGGCCTACTTCACGAACACGATGACGCTCGGGCAGTTCATCTTGATGGATTTCATGAGAAGGAAGACGCGTCGCGTGAGCTAGATTAGGCCTTGCGTCATTCCGCGTCGGCGGCCCGTAGGGCCGCCTGCTGGACCTCGTCGGCGTTCACCGCCGTCAACGCGTCGTTGTTTTGCTCGCCCGTCCGGATGCGAATCACCCGCTCGATCGGCTGGACGAAGATCTTGCCGTCACCCACCTCGCCGGTGCGCGCCGAGGAGAGGATCGCGTCGATGCACGGCTGCACGAACGGCTCCGAGCACACCATCTCGATCTTCACCTTCTCGTGGAACTCCATGACGAGCGTGGTGCCGCGGTACTGGCTCACGATCTCGTGCTCTCCTCCATGACCGCTGACGCGGCTCAGCGTGATGCCGGTGATACCGGCGCGGAACAGCGCGGCCTTGACCTCGGGCAATCGCTCGGGCCGCACGACGGTAGTAATCAGCTTCATGGCGCTCTCCCTATCTTCCCCGCTCGTGACTCGAATACCAGCCGGGACAAGTCGCGCACCAGCGCATACGCATCATCGTTCTTCGCAATGCCTGCGGTCAGTACGACCAGGACATAGCGGCTGCGAGTCGAGGGCTCGACCAGCGCCGCATCGTGATACACCACCTGCTCGATCCAGCCGGTCTTGTGATAGATCCGCGTTCCGGCAGGAAGTCCTGCGGGGATCCCTTCATTGAACTGCTGCCGCGACAGAATTGCGAGCATCTCCTGGCAGGATGCCGGCGACGCCGCCGTGCCGTTCGCGATGGCCGCGAGCAACACGCCGAGATCGCGGGCCGTCGTCGTATTGTTGAGGCCGGCGCGGTAGGCCTTGCCGTCTTCAACCCCGCGCAGCACCAGAATCGAATCGGCGCCGAGGGCGTGCGCGGTAGCGTTGGCGCGCTTGGCGCCCACGCGCTCGATCAGCAGGTTGGTCGCGAGGTTGCTCGACACCGTCTCCATCAGCTCGATGAGTGCGCGAATTGAAACGCGCTGGCCGATCCGCTTGTACAGCGTCGAATCGGAGTCGTCGGAGAGGTCGAGCTGGTACGGTGAGCTGTCCACGATGGAGCGAAACGTGTTCGTCACCGTGATGGAGTCATCGAGCGTGAGCAGCCCGGCATCGCGGTCGCGGAACAGCTGAATCATCACCGGCACTTTCATCGTGCTGGCCGCATGGAACCGCAGCGCCGACCCCACGGTGAGGGAGTCGCCTGACCCGGTCGTCAGATCGCGATAATAGAGGCCGACGGCGCGTGCCGGCGCCTGGGCAATGCGCGCCTCGACGCGGGATCGCAGAGTCCCGGAATCCGGCGGGGGCGCCTGGAGGGTCAGCAGCAGCAGCGGGATGGTGAGCAATGGCATATTGCGAAATAAGATACCCTATAGATTTGAGGCCGTGAGCGAATTCGTTTTTGGCACCCACAACGCCGCGTTCGTACAGGTGATGTACGAGGAATGGCTCCGCGACCCCGCCTCTGTCGGCCAAGAGTGGCGCGAACTGTTCGACAACGGCAAGCTGGCTGAGCTGCCGGTGATTCCAGAGCGAGCAGGGAGCACGGAGCGGGGAGCAGCGAAGCCAACGTCTTCTGCTCCGAGCTCCGTGCTCCCTGCGCCTTCTGCTCCGAGCTCCGTGCTCCCTGCTCCCGGTGCAACTCCGATCACAGGCCCCGCCGCCCGGCTCGTCGCCAACATGACCGAGTCGCTCACGGTCCCCACGGCCACGTCGTTCCGCGACATTAACGCCTCAACCCTCGATGCCCGGCGCAAAGCGCTGAACGCGCAGCTCGCCGCGAGCGGAAAAAAGATTTCCTTCACGCATCTGATCGGGTACGCCATCGTGCAGGCCGCGAAGCGCTTCCCGGTGATGAAGCATGTCTTCCAGGACATCGACGGAAAGGCGCATCGCGTCGATCCCGGCGCCATCGGGCTCGGTCTCGCCGTCGATGTCGAGAAGAAAGACGGCAGCCGCGCACTCGTCGTCCCGGTGATCAAGCACGCCGAGCGAATGGATTTCGCCGCGTTCCACGCCGCGTACGAGACGCTCGTCGAAAAGGCCCGCACCAATCGGCTCATGCCCGACGATTTCGCCGGCGGCACGATCCAGCTCACCAACCCCGGCACACTGGGCACCGTGGCGTCGGTGCCGCGGCTCATGAAGGGCCAGGGCTCGATCATCGCGACCGGCACTATCCGCGATGTCGCCGGCACGAAGCTCATCACGATCACGTCCACATACGACCACCGGATCATCCAGGGAGCCGAATCCGGAATGTTTCTCCGCTACCTCGATTCCCTCTTGCAGGGCGAGGAGCGGTTCTACGAGCTGGTTGCGTCGAGCATGGAGCACGGAGCAAGGAGCACGGAGCAGGGAGCAGCCAGGCCGGCGCCCTCTGCTCCCAGCTCCCTGCTCCCTGCTCCGGCTGTGGACGACTTCAAATTCGTCGCCGCAGCGTACGCGCTCGTTCGAGCGCACCGCAACTTTGGACATCTCGCCGCCCATCTCGATCCCCTCGGCAGCGAGCCCCCGGGCGATCCGTCACTCGATATCGGCCGCCTCGGCCTCACGCCCGAGATCATGGCGCGCATCCCCGCCGACGTGCTGCGCATCTACGTGCCGGGCAGGACGCTCGCCGAGGCGCTCCCGAGCCTGCGCGCGACCTACTGCGGCACGATCGCCTACGAGGTCGAGCACATCGGCAGTCACGAGGAACGCTTGTGGCTGCGGCAGGTGATCGAATCGGGCCAGCACCGCCGCCCGCTCTCCGCTGATGGCAAGCGAGAGCTGCTCGCGCGGCTGACAGCCGTCGACACGCTCGAGCGTTTCCTGCACAAGGCCTATCTCGGGCAAAAGCGCTTCTCGATCGAAGGCCTGGACATGACGGTGCCGATGCTCGATTTCACGATCGAGCTCGCAGCGGCGCACGGCACGCGCAAGACGGTCATCGGCATGGCTCACCGGGGACGGCTCAACGTTCTGGCGCACGTCGTCAACGTCCCGTATGAAACGATCCTGGCGGAGTTCGAGGGTGGGCGTCGCGAAGAGACCGCGGAATCCGAAGGTTGGAACGCCGGCACGGGCGACGTCAAATACCACCACGGCGCCGCCGGGGTGTATCGCACGGCGGACGGCAAGGATGTCGCCGTCACGCTGTCGCCGAATCCCAGCCATCTCGAGTCGGTGAATCCCGTGGTGGAGGGCCGCGCGCGCGCCAATCAGACCAGTCGCGACGGCGCCGCACTGCAGCACGACGTCAACGTGGCGCTCCCTGTCCTGCTCCACGGCGACGCGGCATTCGCGGGCCAGGGCGTCGTGGCAGAGACGTTCACTCTCGCGCGGCTGCGGGGGTACACGACCGGCGGCACGATCCACATCATCCTCAACAATCAGATCGGCTTCACCACCGACCCGCGCGAAGGGCGCTCCACCGACTACTCGAGCGACCTCGCGAAGGGCTTCGATGCGCCGATCGTGCACGTGAACGCCGACGATCCCGAAGCGTGTCTTGCGGCCGTGCGGCTCGCGATGATGTATCGCGACAAATTCCACGGCGACGTCGTGATCGATCTGGTGGGCTATCGGCGCTACGGCCACAACGAAGCCGACGAGCCGGCCTACACCCAGCCGATGATGTACGAGCGAATCAAGCAGACGCCGACCGTGCGGCAGAAGTACGCGGAGCAGCTGGCGCGCGAGGGCGTCGTCGCTGCGGCGAAAGCGGAAGCGGACGCGGAGGCGGCCTACCAGCGGCTGGCGGACGTGCAACAAGCGGTGAAGTCGGGGCACCGCGAAGAGCCGCAGCGCATCAAGAAGGAAAGCACTCCGGAGCCGAATACCGCCGTCGCACCCGATCTGCTGAAGCAGCTGAACGACGAGCTCCTGGCGGTGCCCGAGGGCTTCACGGTCCATCCCAAGCTGCTGAAGCAGCTCGAGCGGCGGCGCGATGCGCTGACAGCCTCGGAGGGCATCGAATGGGCGCACGCAGAAGCGCTGGCGTTCGCGTCGTTGCTGACCGAGGGAACGCCGATTCGGCTCACGGGACAGGACACCGAGCGCGGCACGTTCAGCCAGCGCCATCTCGTGCTGCACGACATCAACAACGGCAAGCGACACGCGCCGATGCAAAACCTCCCCGACGCGCAGGCGCCGTTCGAGCTGCACAACAGCCCGCTCTCCGAGTACGCCTGCCTCGGCTTCGAATACGGCTACGCGGTCGAGGCCGAAAACGCGCTGGTGCTGTGGGAGGCGCAATTCGGCGACTTCGCCAACGGCGCCGAAGTGATCATCGACCAGTTTCTGATCGCCGGGCTGGCAAAGTGGGGTGAGACGTCCCGCCTCACGCTCCTCTTGCCGCACGGGTACGAGGGTCAGGGCCCGGAGCACTCCAGCGCCCGGTTGGAGCGTTTCCTCGCCCTTGGCGCCGAGGGCAACATTCGCGTGGCGAACTGCACCACGCCGGGGCAGTACTTCCACCTGCTCCGCCGCCAGGCGCGGCATACCGAGATCCGGCCGCTCGTCGTGATGACGCCGAAGAGCCTGCTGAGGCTTCCGGCGGCGACGTCGCAGCTCAATGATCTCGTGCTGGGCAAGTTCCGAACGGTGCTGTGGGACAAGGTCCGGACCTGGCCGGAGAAAATCACGCGGCTGCTGTTGTGCAGCGGCAAGATCTATTACGACATCGTGCAGTCCCCGCGCCGCGCGCAGACACCGCACGTCGCGATCGGCCGTGTGGAGCTGCTCTATCCCTTCCCCGGCTCGGAGATCGGCGACTACGCGCGCCGCTATCCGAATCTCAAGGAAGTCGTGTGGGTGCAGGAGGAGCCGCGGAACATGGGCGCGCGCAAGTTCGTGCTCCCCAAGATTCGCGATGTCCTGCCCCAATCGGTGGCGCTGCTGGATGTGTCACGCCCCGAGCGCTCGAGTCCCGCCGAAGGGTATCCTGCGGCGCACAAGGCCGAACAGGAACGGATTGTGAGCGCGGCATACGGAGGGTGAAGCGCATGCAGTTCTGCGGTACGCCGTATTCGGGATCGTCGTGCTCGCCGGGCTCGCGGCGCTCGGCTCATGGCTCGTGCGCACGCGTCGCGTCTCGCCGTTCACCTTCCTGGGACGAACGCTTCGCTCGGCGACCGACCCTATCCTGAGACCGGTCGAGCGCCGGATCGTCCGGATGGGCGGCAACCCCGCGCACGCCGGTGGATGGCTCATCGTCGTCACCGCCGTGGCCGGGATCCTGCTGCTGTCGCTCCTCGGTTGGCTGGTTTCGACGTTCCAAGCCGTACATGCCGCGGCGCTCAGCGGCCCCCGCGGCACGCTCTCCCTGATCGTCGAGATCGCGTACCGAATCCTGATCTATGCCCTGATCGTGCGTGTGATCGCGTCGTGGTTTGGGCAGTTTCGCTACTCGCGCTGGATCCGCCCTGCGTACATCCTCACAGATTGGATCGTCGAGCCGCTGCGGCGCGTGGTGCCGCCCTTCGGCACGATGGACATTAGCCCGCTCGTCGCCTGGCTGGGGCTGTGGCTCATCCAGATGGGCCTCCACGCGGTTCTGGGGGGCTGACGGCACGTCTCGTCCTGCATGTCGTCCCGCGCGCGGCCACGACCGCCGTGGCGGGCCGGCACGGCGACGCCATCAAAATCAGGATTGCCGCTCCACCCGTAAACGGCGCGGCCAATGAGGCGCTGATCCGGTTTCTCGCGACGCGGCTGGGCGTTCCGCGCAGCGCGATCAGCATCACAGCGGGGGAATCGGCAAGGCGCAAAACTGTCTCTATCAGCGGCATCGACACGTCGGCCGCACGTCGCCTTCTGGAGGACAGATGAAACTGCTCAAGACACTCGTGAGCTTCATCGTTGGCACGGTCGTGGGCGCCCTAGGCAGCAAACTGTTCGGCCCGTTCGGCGGGATCCTGGGCTTTATCGCGGGGGGCGTTGCGGCGTGGTGGGTGATCCAGCAGATGGGAATTCTTGAATAAGAATCCGTTTATCATGTGCTGATGCGCCGGCTCGGCGAAGACGCTCGCCCTGAAGGGCTCGCTCATTTGAGCTGCGCGATCCGGTCCTTGATGCGCTGTTGCACGTCCGGGAACGCAGTAGCGAGCTGCTCGAGCACGGCCCGTGCGGAGTCCGGCTTTCCCACGGCGGCATACGCGTCTGCCCTCAGGAAGCCCACACGCAGCTGCAGGCGCCGATCATCCGCCGCCATGCGGAAGCGGGACAGCGCGTTGAGCGCCGCCCGGCCGTCGCGCCTGTCGCGCACGAGCGACTCGATGGCGAGCAGCCGTACCGTCGTGTCGTTGGGGAATTGCCGTTCCAGCCGGCCGAATAGCTCCGCCGCGCGCGCGCTGTCGTGCTGGGTGCGGGCCTGCTGCGCCGCCTGATACAGACCGGCGAGGTATAACCGCGTGACATCGGCCGTGTCACCGGAGCGAATACCGACACCGCCGGCGTAGTTGTACACGAGGTCACCGCCGCGATCGGCGGCCTTCACCAGCGCCGCGACGCCAAAGATGCAAACGAGGGCTGACCCCCAGAGCGCCCCGCGCGCCACGTTCAGATTCCGCCGTCTGGCCGCGAGCGCGGCGAGCTCGAGCGCCGCGACGATCAGGAAGACGTTGCGCGCCCACTCGCCCGCTTCCTCGTGATCGCCGACCGCCTGGCGCACACCGGGAATGCGCTCGACCGGACCGTGCGCATTCAGCCCTGAATGGACGGCGAGGGCGGCCGCGAGCGCCCCGGCGAGCAGCAGCGTGGCCGCGGCCGGACCGGTAAACGCCGCCCGGCCGCTGAGGGAGACCCAGCGGAAGATCGCGCCCACAATGAGCAGCACGATCGCGAAGTGGACGATAATGGGGTGGTAGACGCCGATGTTTGGCATGCTGAAGAATCCAATAGTCGACGAAGAATGTCCAATGACCGAATATTGGTCCTTGGTTCAATGATCACGGGACATGCTGGCGCTAGCGCGGCCGCACGGCGTCTCGAATGACGTCGTCCACCGCGAACTTGATGAACTCCGCCCGCTTGTCGCGGCGCCGCTGGGATTCGGCGCGTACTTCCGCGAGCCGGCGCTCGATGTCCGCGATCTCGAGGGCGCGCAGCTGGTTTTCGAGATCGAAGTGCTGCGTGATCAAGGCCTCGATCTTGGCGCGAATTGCCGGACGGCTGGACTCCGAGGCGTTCCCGTAAGCGCGTTGCTGAGCGCGCGCGTTGGCTTCGAGCCCAAACATCTTGCCGACGAGCTGTGCGCGCACGCTGTCGCGCTGGTTGAGTTTCTGCACCATGTCGAATTGAACCGTCAGTTGCGCGACCTCGGCCCAGTACTGGTCGAGCGATCGGTCGGGCATCGTCTGCGGCACTCCATCGACCACGATGATCGGCTCCCGTGAGGGGGGGGCCTTGAGCGAGTCGAGCGTGCTCGCAAGGTTCGGCGCCACCAGCACGAGGAATGCCCGGGCCGCGGCTTCCGCCTCGCGTGGCCGCTGCTGCATGATCTGCTGCACCTGCATCTGCATTGCTTGAGGATTCGGCATGTCCTGAGCCGCGCTAGGCGAGGCCGCGAAACAGGCAATTACACCGATCAGAGCACTAATTCGGCCGGCCATAGTACCGCTCCCCCCGTTCCAGTCGTGTCAGTTGCGCGTCGATATCCAGCATCGCCTTGCCGCCCGTCACGTATCCCGCCGTGGCCGACCAGGTCATTGTCGGCGTCCAGCGATCGACCGGCTGGCGCGATGGTGCCGATCGCATGATCACCACACCCGCCACCGCAGCGGCGGCGGCGAGCGCGACCGTGGCCCAGACGACCGGCATAACCCGGCGGCGTGCCGGCAGCGCGAGATCCAGTGCCGCGCGAGCGGTCGTGAGGTGCGCGAACGCGTGCTGACAGGCACGGCAGCCGGTGATGTGCGATTCGATCGCCGCAACCCGGGACCTGGGAAGCTCGTCGTACGCGAGCAGCAACAGCTCGTCGTCGCTCGGATGATTCATCGATAGTTCTCCAAAGCAGTGCTGATGGTGGCGAGCGCGGCGCGCATCTGCGTGAGCACGGTACCCAGTGGACGGTGGAGACGGTCCGCAATGGCTTGGAACGTCAGCCCGCGCTCCTGACGCAGCTCGACAACCTGGCGCTGCTCGCGTGGCAAAGCGTTGACGGCGCGACGCACAGCATCGCGCAGCTCCCGCTCGAGCAGGCGGGCGTCGGCGGTGGGCGCCGGCTGCGGAGCCTCCGCCTGCAAATGCACGGCGGCTCGGCGGCGGACCAGCTCCCGTCGTAAGTGATCGTGCCAGACATTCGCAGCGATGCGGAACAGGTAGGCTCTGGCGTTGCCGTTCAGCGATAAGCGCGGCGCTGCCGTCACCAGCCGCGCCGAGACTTCCTGGAGCAATTCGGCGGCAAGCTCATCGTCCCGGCAGCGCGCGCCCAGAAAGTTGCGGAGCGCCGGGGCGTGTTCGGCGAGCAGCCCAAGGGCAGCGACATTGCGGACTGGGGACGACATGGCTATCTAAGAGTACGTCTTGATCGACAGATTATTTTACAAACAGGATTCGTGGCGATTTGCGGCATATTGCGGGCCACGTTAAAGAACCCGCTAAAAAGCCCCGACCCCCGCGGGCTTTCCGCTCGCCGGGGGTTTTTTCTCAACACCTGGAGCTGACAGCTTGAAGCCACTTCGCAACTGCGCCGTCTGCGCAACACCTCTTGGAGCGAGAGTCTTGTGGCTGTGAACTTTCGGCAGCTGCTGGAGGACGGCCGTGTCCACGTCTTCGATGGTGCCATGGGCACGATGCTGTATGCCAAGGGCTTCTTCCTCAACGTCTGCTACGACGAGCTCAATCTCAAGCAGCCCCGGCTCGTGCAAGAAGTGCACGCGGACTACGTGCGCGCCGGTGCCGAGATCCTCGAGACGAACACCTTCGGCGCCAATCCGCTGAAGCTGAACAGCTACGGCCTCGCGGACGAGACGGAGAAGATCAATAGCGCGGCTGCCGAGCTCGCGCGCGCCGCCGCCGGCGGCCGCGCCTCCGTCCTCGGCGCGATCGGACCCCTCGGCATTCGCATCGAGCCCTTTGGCCCGACGTCGAAAGCAGAAGCAGAGGCGGCGTTCGCCCGGCAGGTGAAGGGGTTGCTCGCGGGCGGAGTGGACGGCTTCATCCTCGAGACGTTCAGCGACCTGGACGAGATCCACGCCGCGCTGCGGGCGGTGCGCGCCGCGTCCGATCTGCCCGTCGTCTGTCAGATGACCGTGGGGACGGACGGGCTCACGTATTACGGCACGGACCCGGAGACGTTCACCAAGCAGCTGACCGCGTGGGGCGCCGACGTCATCGGCGTGAATTGCTCGGTGGGCCCCGCGGGCGTGCTCGAAGCGGTCGAAAAGATGGTCAAGGCAACCGACAAACCGGTGTCCGGCCAGCCCAACGCGGGCCTGCCGAAGGACGTCGGCGACCGCAAGATCTACCTCGCCTCACCCGAATACATGGCGAGCTACGCGCGCCGCATGATCGAGGCGGGGGCGCGCTTCGTCGGCGGCTGCTGCGGATCGACCCCGGAGCACATCAAGAAGATTCGCGACTACGTCGCCAGCGTCGTGCCTCGGCAGCCGAGCGTCGTGGTGTCGCGCGCGCAGGTGCAGGCGCCCGCCGGTGTGACGCCAGTGCCGCTCGCCGAGAAGTCGCGTTGGGGCGCGAAGCTCGCGCGTGGGGAGCTCGTGACGAGCGTGGAGATCGTGCCCCCGAAAGGGGTGGACCCGACCCCGATGCTGGCCCAGTGTCGCGCGTTGAAGGCGGCCGGCGTCGACGCCGTCAACGTGCCCGATGGCCCGCGCGCCCAAAGTCGCATGGGCGTACTGCCGTCGGCGATTCTCATCGAGCGCGAAGTCGGCATCGAGACGGTGATTCATTACTGTTGCCGCGACCGCAACCTGCTGGGGATGCTGTCCGACATCATCGGCGCGCACGCCGCGGGGCTGCGCAACATTCTCATCATCACGGGCGATCCGCCGAAGATGGGCCCGTACCCGGAGGCGACCGCGGTGTTCGACATCGACTCGATCGGACTCACGAATCTGGTCTATCGCCTGAATCAGGGACTCGATCCGGGCAACAACCCGCTGGGCGGCGCGACGAAATGGGTCATCGGCGTGGGCGTGAATCCCGGCGCCGGTGATCAGGACCGCGAGCTGTCGCGCTTCAACTGGAAGGTGGAGGCGGGGGCGGAGTTCGCGGTCACCCAGCCGGTGTTCGATGTGGACCAACTCGAAGCGTTTCTGGGGCGCGTCGAGCAGTTCAGGATCCCCATCGTGGCGGGAATCTGGCCGCTGATCAGCCTGCGCAACGCCGAGTTTCTCGCGAACGAGGTGCCGGGCGTGTCGGTGCCGGAGGAAGTGCTGCAGCGGATGCGGAAGGCGCAGGAAGGTGGCAAGGAAGCGGCGCTGGCGGAGGGCGTGGCGATTGCGCGTGAGATGTTTACGCGCGTGAAGCAAATGGTGCAGGGCGTGCAGGTCAGTGCGCCATTCGGCCGGGTCGAGGTGGCACTGCAGGTCTTCGCCGACTAGGCGACCTTTTGCCGCTGCGGGGTCTCATATGGTCATCCATCCACTCCCGGAGGCTGCCATGAGACCCCTCGCCGCACTGCTCGCGACCACGCTGCTTGCCGGATGCGGAGGCCGCTACACGAGTTCTCGAATCGACCAGGATCCGCTCGGCCTCGATTACACCCCCAGACTCCAGGCGGTCGACGAGCCTGAATCGCTTTTCCCCAGCGACATCGCAGTCCTCAACGATTCGGCAATCAAGCGCATCCTGAGCTATCAGCTCACACTCCCACGAGCGGGGAGGCTCGCGGTGCTGCAGCTCGGCGAGCAGCGCAACGCCTGGTGGCGCGATTCCGAGGATTTTTCACGCCTCAATCAGGAGCTCACGGATTCCATGCTTGCGGCGCTGCGCCGTTTGCCGCGCATTGAACGTGCGGCGTTGCTCCCCAGTCTCATGGTGCCCCGCCAGCGCACGATCCCCTACCTCCGCGAGGCGGCGGCACGCTATCAGGCAGATTTGTTGCTGGGCTATCGCACGGACTGCTCGCTGTTCCGGCGTACGCGGTTCCTGCAAAAGGCGCAGTACCGGGCGACCTGCAGCGTGGAGGCCGTGCTGCTCGACACGCGCTCGGGCATCGTGCCGTTCACGCTCGTGACAACGCGCTCCGAAGTGTTCGAGAAGCAGAAGCAGGACTTTGAGACGCGCGAAGCGATCGTCCGGGCGCAGTTCCGGGCCAGCAACGACGCATTGGCCGAGGTCGCCAAGCAATTGGGTGACTTCCTGATGACGACGCCGGAGAGCCAGCCGTAACTTTCCGGCATGCCGGAGCTGCCCGACATCACGATTTACCTCGAAGCGCTGGCCCCACGCATCGTGGGCCAGCCGCTCGAGCGCGCGCGTATCGTCAGCCCCTCACTGCTGCGCACGGTCGATCCACCGCTCTCGACAGCCGAAGGTCGTAAGGTTGTGGGTCTGCGACGCATCGGAAAGCGCATCGTGTGGGAGATGGAAGGGAAGATCTTTCTCGTCTTTCATCTCATGATCGCGGGCCGCTTCAAATGGCGGCCGGAAGGGGCGAGCGCGCCCGCCAGAGTGGGCCTCGCATCGTTCGACTTTCCGACTGGCACGCTCCTGCTCACGGAAGCGAGTCCCAAGAAGCGCGCTTCGCTGCATGTCGTGGGCAGCGAGGCAGAACTGGCCGCCCACGATCCTGGCGGGCTCGACGTTCTGGCGTCAGACCTCGCCGCGTTCACGACTCGACTGCAGTCGCAGTCTCATACCCTCAAGCGCGCGCTGACCGATCCGCACTTGTTCGACGGGATCGGCAACTGGTTGTCGGATGAGATCCTGCACGCCGCAAAGCTGTCGCTGTTCCAGCTCACGACCAAACTGAGCGACGCAGAAATCGCCCGGCTGTACGAGGCTACGCGCTCCACCATGCAACGGTGGATCGAGAAGCTGCGCGCCGAAACGGGCACGAAGTTTCCGGAGAAAGTCAGCGCCTTCAAGGAAGGCATGGCGGTGCACGGCCGCTACAAGGAGCCCTGCCCCGTATGCGGCTCACCGATCCAGCGCATCCGCTATGCCGCCAACGAAGCCAATTACTGCGCGACGTGTCAGACGGGAGGGCGCGTGCTGGCCGACCGGTCGCTCTCTCGGCTGCTGAAGGCCGACTGGCCGCGGTCGTTGGAAGAGTGGGAAGCGAAGCTGGGTCGATGACCCTGCGTCGCGCGACGCCCACCGATGCCGCGGCCGTCGGCAACATTCATGTGGAGTCGTGGAAGGTCGCCTACCGCGGCATCATGCCCGACGACATCATCGCCCGCACCGACCTCGCGTACCGAACCCAATTCTGGGCAGAGAGGATCGGTGATCGAGACTGGCCGGTTTTCCTCATAGAGGAAGCAGGGCAATGCGTCGCCTTCTGTCAGATGGTGCCCTCGCAGGATCCTGACGACGACCCCACACGGGTTGGACACATCACATCAATCCACGTGCTGCCTCACATTCGCGGCTCTGGGCACGGCCGTGCGTTGATGGACCACGTGTTGAGTGAGTTTCGACGGCGCGGATTCAGTGAGGTGACACTCTGGGTGCTCGAAGAGAACCGGAACGCGCGTCGGTTTTATGAGAAGTACGGATTTCAGCAGGATGGTGGAACACGATCGTATCCGCGTACCGACGTACCCGAAGTGCGGTACCGCATCGTTTTGACCGTGCCCTAAAGGGCCGGTGCTTCAGCGCACGGTTACCACTCTTCCACTCTCCCGCACCTATGCACAGACTTCTCTATCCCCGACCTCAGCAAGGAGTTGCATCGTGCGCCTCCCCTTGTCCGCAGTCTGCCTGATCACCGTCACGAGCGTAGCAGCTAGTCAAGGTCCTCCCCAGCCCTCTGGCTTCGCCGTCGAGAACCCCGTCCTGCGCCGCATCTGGGCGCTCGAGAACGACAGTTCGCAGCTGCCGCGGCTCGCGCAAGTGCTGTTTGACTCGCTCGGCCCGCGCCTCACCGCATCTCCGGGAATGACCGCCGCGCAGAATTGGTTGATCGCAACGTACACGTCCTGGGGCATCACGGCGCGCAAAGAACAGTACGGCACGTGGCGCAGCTGGCGGCGCGGCAAGACGCACGTCGATCTGGTGGCTCCCCGCGCGCGCACGCTTGAGGGCACGATGCTCGCCTGGAGCCCGCCCACTCCTAAGGGGCGGCCGGTGCGGGCGCCCGTCGTCATCCTGCCAGACGTCGCCGACAGCTCGGCGTTCGTCGCCTGGCTGCCGCAAGCAAAGGGCAAGTTCGTGCTCATCTCATACGCGCAGCCGACCTGCCGGCCCGACGACAGTTGGGAGAAATGGGCCGCGCAACCGACAGCCGACTCGATGAAAGCACGACGCACCGCGGCGCAACAGGCCTGGCAACAGCGGCAGCAGCGGACCGGTTACTGGGGAACGGGTGGGGTTGTCGCAGCCGCAACGCCGCTCACCCGCCGGCTCGAGGCGGCAGGCGCGGCGGGAATCATCGGCAGCTTCTGGTCGCAGGGGTGGGGTGTGCAAAAGATTTTTGCCGCCTTCACCGACCGCGCGCCCGTCCTCGACGTCGCCTGCGAGGACTACGGCCTACTCTATCGCCTCGCGGAGAACAAACAGGCGCCGGTCATCGAGGTGATCGCCGAATCGCAAGCGTTGGGTGAAGTGCCCGTCTTCAACGTCATCGGCGAAATCAAGGGCAACCAGCTCCCCAACGAATACGTAATGCTCTCGGCCCACTTTGATTCCTGGGACGGCGGCTCGGGCGCGACCGACAACGGCACCGGCACGATCACGATGCTCGAAGCGATGCGCATCCTGAAGCTCGTCTATCCGAACCCGCGGCGCACGATCCTCGTGGGTCACTGGAGCGGCGAGGAGCAGGGGCTCAACGGCTCACGCGGCTACGTCGCCGATCATCCTGAGATCGTGAACGGCCTGCAAGCGCTCTTCAATCAGGACAACGGCACGGGGCGTGTCGAGACGATGAGCGCGTCCGGATTCCCCGATGCGGCGGCGAATCTCGGACGCTATCTGTCGCGCGTGCCAGCCGACATCACGCGCAATATCAAGTTCGGTTTCCCCGGCGCCCCGAGCGGCGGCGGCACCGACCACGCGTCCTTCGTGTCGTGCGGCGCCCCGGGCTTCGGCCTCGGCTCGGGCGACTGGGATTACGGCCGCTACACCTGGCACACGAACCGTGACACCTACGACAAAATCAGTTTCGACGATGTAAAGAACAACGCCGCCCTGACCGCGATGCTCGTGTATCTCGCCTCCGAAGACACGACCCACATGTCGCGCGCGAAGCGTGACGTCTTCCCGGCGCGGCCGAATGGCCAACCGGGGGCGTGGCCCGATTGCCAGCCACCGCAAAAGATGACGCCCCCGTTGGCCCCAGCGCCGCCGCCAGCGCCGCCACCTGCCACGACGCGCCCGTGACCTTCGCCGATCACTTTTCCAGCGTCTCGGCGGCGTATGCGGCGTTTCGGCCGCGGTATCCTGACGCGCTGTTCGAATTCCTCGCGCGCGAAGCGCCGGCGCGGGACACCGCGTGGGACGTAGGCACCGGATCGGGCCAGGCCGCGATGGGCTTAGCCCGATTCTTCACGCACGTCATCGCCACCGACGCGAGCAGCACGCAGCTCGATCATGCCGAGCCGCACCACCGCGTCAGCTATCGCGTCGCTCCCGCCGAGAACAGCGGCGTCGCAGACCGATCCGTCGATCTGGTCACGGTCGCGCAGGCTGTCCACTGGTTCGATCGGGACCGCTTCTGGAGTGAAGTCCGCCGCACGCTGCGCGCGCGCGGCGTCATTGCCGTCTGGACATACGGGCTGTTCGAGATGACGCCCGAGATCGACACGATCGTGCGCCGCTTTTACAGCGGCAGCGTCGGTCCGTTCTGGCCACCGGAACGACGCCTCACCGAAGAGCGTTATCGCACGATCGACTTTCCGTTCGAGGAATTCGCCGCCCCGGAGTATTTCATCGAGCAACAGGTCACGCTCGATGACGTGGCCGGCTACGTCCGCACCTGGTCGGCCACGCGGGCGTTCATGAAGCAGCACCGCCAGGATCCTGTGGACGATCTGGTAAAGAGCCTGGCCGCCGTCTGGCGCGCGCCGCAGCAAGCGCGCCTTGCACGGTGGCCGGTATCCATGCGTGTCGGGAGGGTGTCATGAAGCAGTGGATCACCAACGTGATCACGCGCGAGCTGAAGGCCCTGCGCCGCGAGATCGAGGCATATCCCAGCGAGGACGGCCTGTGGGAAGTGCTGCCGGGGATCGCCAACCCCGGCGGCAATCTCGCGCTGCATCTCGCCGGCAATATCCAGTACTTCCTGGGCAACGTGCTCGGCAAGAGCGGCTACATCCGCAATCGAGACGCCGAGTTCGCCAGCCGCGATGTGCCGCGCACCGAGCTGCTGCGCGAAATCGACAATGCCATCGCCGCAGTCGAGAGCGGGATGGGCAAGATTACCGAGGCCGATCTCGCCAAGCAGTACCCGGAGGCGGTGGGGGGGGTCAGCTCGACGACGGGCGCGTTCCTCGCGCATTTCGCGACGCACCTCGCCTATCATCTGGGCCAGGTCGACTATCACCGCCGCATCCTGACGGGCGAGACCAAGACGGTGAAAGCGATGGCGTTGACGGAGCTGGGGGGACGGCAGGCATGACCAGTCGCGCGGTCGGACGTCCCGAGCCCGATGAGATCCCGGCGCACTTCGTCGGCTACATCCAGCGGGTCCCGGAGCTCGATCCCGTGGTGGTGTGCGCCGCGCAGATCGAGGAGACCGCTGCGGCGCTTCATGGTCTCTCCGAAGCCGACGCCCTGTACCGCTACGCGCCCGGCAAATGGAGCGTCAAGGAGGTGCTCGGGCATCTCGCCGACGTCGAGCGCGTCATGGCGTATCGCGCCCTGCGCATCGCGCGCGGAGACACGACGCCGCTCCCGGGATTCGACGAGAACGCCTACGTCCCCGTCGCGAAGTTCGACACGCGCTCGCTCGCCGATCTGGTGGGCGAGCTCCGCACAACTCGCGCGGCGACGCTGGCGCTGCTGCGTACCTTCGATGCCGATGCATGGCGGCGGCGCGGCACCGCGAGCGGCAAGCCGGTGAGCGTGCGCGCGCTCGCCTACATCATTCCCGGTCACGAGCGGCATCACCTCGATATCCTGCGCACCCGCTACGGCGTCGGAGGGACGAAATAAGGGCCCTCACTGTGCGACCCGGGGCATGGCAGGTAGATTACTGACCGACTACACCAAGGACGACGTCGTGCTTACAACGCTGGTTCTTGCCGCGGTGTTGCAGCAGCCCACGGCTGCGCCGCCGCCCGCGCCGCCATCGCCTCCGCCACTCGAGGTCGGTGCCGTCGCTCCTGATTTTGCCATGCCCGGCGCGACGCGCTACGGCACGCTCAAGCCCTCGGTGCGGCTCAGCGATTTCAAAGGAAAGACCGTCGTCCTCGCGTTCTTCTACAAGGCGCGAACCAAAGGCTGAACGATCCAAATGAATGCGTACCGTGACCAGTACGCACAGCTCTTCAAGAACGGCCGCAACGTCGTCCTCATCGCGGTCAGCGCTGATGCCGACACCGCGCTCGCGTCCTGGGCGCGCGACGCCGAGTATCCATTCGTGTTTGCGAGCGATACCGGGACGGTAGTGGGCAAGGCCTATGGCGCGATGTCGAAATATCCTGGCATCACCAACCGCAATCTCTTTGTCGTGGGACCCGACGGCAAAATCGCCTATCGCGCGACGCCGTTCCGGGAGATCGATCCGACGGCGTATACGGAACTCGGTGCGGTGATCAACAAGCTGGTGCCGGCAGATTCAGCGGCGGGTAAAGGCCAGTAAGACAGAAGGCGCGGTGGGTGGGATCTGGAAGACTCACTCCCCGCGCTTTTTCCCGCCTTCAACCGCCTTGAGTAGTGCAGCATCAATGTCCTGATCTTCACCAACACCCGTGTAGACGACTTTCCCCTTCCCATCCAGCACCGCGACGTACGACGTCGACGGCGCCTGGAACGCGCGCACGGCGGCTCCATTCCCATCCCATAAGAACGTGAACGGCATGGGATGCTTATCCAGATGCCGCCGCACGCTGTTCTTGCTCTGATTCACCGCAACCGCCACGACGAGAAACTCCGCCTGATCGCCGTACTTCTGCTGCGCCGCCTCCAGGCGCGGCAGCAGCTCGGCGCAAATCGGGCACCATGTCGCCCAGAACTCGACAATGACCGGCTTCTTGCCGATCCATTGCGACAGAGCGACAGAGTCGCCGTTGAGATTCTCGAGTGTGACCGACGGAGGTGTTTCGCCGATGGGAATGCCGATGACATCCTGAGCACGCAGGACGGGTGCCGAGAGCACGAGCAGTCCCGCGCACACCGCGCTGCTCACCACGCACGCCTTTACCATACTTGCCCAGCCTTCACGAAGTAGTATTCCGCCATGAGCAGTAGAACCACGCCCGCCGCCTTTTTGATCCATGCCATCCACGCGCCTGCTCGCGGCAGCGCCGCGATCGTGCCGGAGAACAATCCGACGACGGCGAGCAGTGCGGTCATGCCGAGCGAGAAGACGAAGAGGTACACGAAGCCTAACACCGCGCTCTGCGTCGTGGCGACCCAGGTGAGCACCGCCGCGAACGCCGGCGCTCCGCACGGCGCGGCCACGAGGCCTGACGTCGCGCCCAGCAGAAACACGGCGGGATACGATCCTCCCGCGAGACTGCCGGCCCACGCCGCGAGCCGCGCCGGCAGGCGCACGGGAATCACGTCCAGCATGGCCAGCGCAAAGACGAGCAGGAGGTTGCCACTCACGAGGCGAGCCCACGGGCTCGCGCCGATCGTGCCGAACAGCGACCCGGTGAGTCCTGCGATCAAGCCGAGCAGGGCGTAGAAGAGCGCGACGCCGCTCACATAGGTGAGCGTGAGCAGGATGGTGCGCCGTCGCGTGCGCCCCTCGACGTTCACACCGGCGAGCGTGCCCGCGGTGATGGGGATCATCGGATAGATGCACGGGTTGAGACTCGTCAAGAGTCCCGCGCCGAAGAGTAATGCCCCCGCGAGGAGAGGATTGTGTTGCAGCGCCTCGGAGATTCCCACGGGCGAGATAATAACTACTTTTTCCGACCATGAGCCGCACCGCTCTTCTCGCCGGCGCCACGGGCCTGGTGGGCAGCCACGTGCTCGCGCTGTTGCTGGCCGATGCGACGTGGGATCACGTTGTTACCGTCGGCCGTCGCACCGCGTCACAGCGGCACGACAAGCTCGAGCAGCGCATTCTCGATCTCGCCGCGCTCGACGCGGTGGCCGACCTACCGCATGCCGACGACGTCTTCTGCTGCCTCGGCACCACGATCACGCAGGCCGGATCACAGCAGGCGTTTCGGCGCGTCGACCACGATTTCGTCGTCGCGCTGGCGCGCGCCGGGCTGCGCCTCGGCGCCACCCAGTTTCTTCTGGTCAGCGCCATCGGCGCCGATCCCGAAGCGCGAGTGTTCTACAGCCGAGTGAAAGGTGAGGTGGAGGTGGCGCTTCGCAGGCTTCCCTACCGCGCCGTTCAGATCTTCCGGCCCGGGTTGCTGCTCGGCAAACGCGACGAGTTTCGGCTGGGGGAGCGTATCGCGATGATCGCGGCGCCGCTCGTGCAGCCCCTCCTCGTGAGCCGGCTGCGCCGCCTTCGCTCGATCCAGGCGAGCGACGTCGCACGCGCCATGGTGCAGATCGGGAAGGAAGCGCCGCGCGGACCCAACGTGTTCGAGTACGACGCCATGATCGCAGCCGCCCGCCCATGACCACCGATCCGTTTCTCCAAGCGGCAATCGCGGAAGCCGAGCAGGGCCGGCGCGAGGGCGGTATCCCCATTGGCTCAGTGCTGGTGTCGCAGGGCAAGATCATTGGACGCGGCCACAACCGGCGCGTGCAGAAAGGCAGCGCGGTGCTGCATGGCGAGATGGATGCGCTGGAGAACGCGGGCCGGCTCCCGGCGCGTGTGTATCGCGATGCGACGTTGTACACGACTCTATCGCCCTGCGCCATGTGCAGCGGCGCCATTCTCCTCTACGACATCCCCCGGGTGATCATCGGCGAGAACAAGACGTTTCTTGGAGAAGAGGAGCTGCTCGCGCGTCGTGGTGTGACGCTCGAGGTGCGCCAAGACCCAACCTGCATCCGTCTAATGACGGAGTTTATCGCGGCGCACCCCGAGCTGTGGAACGAAGATATCGGTGTCTAAATCCCACCGCGGCGAACGGTCATGGGGCCGTTTGTCGTCACCACGCGGATCGGCGGGCCGCCGGAGCCGAGGGTCGTCGAGATTCGGTCTTTGACCCGCCCGCTGATCGTCACCGTCATCGGGAAGCCGACGTCCATCGGGCCGTTCACAGTCCCGAATTCGATCTTCGCGTTGTAGTTGTCGGGAATCTGGAGCTCGGCGGGACCGTTCTGCGTCCGGGCGTCCAGTCCCGCCCCTTCCCACTTTGTGCCGAGCAGCTCGACGATCAGCGGGCCATTCTGCGCGCTGGCGTGCACGTCTCCGCCGACACCCGACAACGACAATGGGCCGTTCTGTGTCTGGAGATCCATGGTACCGGCAACATCGGTGACCGACAGCGGGCCATTCTCCGTCGAGAGCGTCAAATCGGTCCGCCGTGGGACCTTCACGATGAAGACGACTCCCCAGCCCTGATGGCGCCCGTAGGGAGCGCGGCCGCCCGTCACACGGACCACCCCCTTGGCAGCCTCGATCTTGATGTCACGCGCGATCGCGTCTGCATCGTCCCGGGTCCGCGCGTTCACCTGGATGCGCGCCGTCACAGCGATGCTATCGCGATTCCACCCGATGATCTCCACGCCACCGTTCTGGCCGGGCTCGATGCTCAGGGGGCCCTTGGTCGGTTTCATCCCCAGCTCCCGGATCTCACAGTGCCGCACGCGCGAGTCCCAGTCACCCCGGCCATCCCGACAGTCCTGCAGCCATTCGTCATCACTTTCTTGAGCGCGCAGGGCTCCGGGGGTAACGAGGACGATTACGGCGAGGGCGGCGAGCGCGGCGAGGCAGCGGTTCATGACGGGCTCCAGGACAGTGGGGTTATATCGGGTTCGACACTCCCTACGGTGGAAGGGTTGCGGAGGTTCGTTAGGTTAAAAGCATGCGCCCTATCCTATTGCCGTTCATCGCCCTGAGCGTGATCACTCCGCTTGCGGCCCAGTCCAGCAAGCTCGACGCCGAGGTGGACCGGCTGCTCCCCCAGGTGCAGGAGAAAGTCATCGCCTGGCGCCGCGACATCCACCAGCATCCCGAGCTCTCCAATCGTGAGACGCGCACCGCGGAGCTCGTCGCGAATCATTTGCGCTCACTTGGTCTGGAGGTGCGCACCGGCGTCGCCCACACGGGGGTCGTCGGAGTGCTCAGGGGCGGGAAGCCGGGGCCGGTCGTTGCCCTGCGCGCCGACATGGATGCCCTCCCCGTGAGCGAGGAAGTCGATGTCCCCTTCGCCTCGAAGGTGCGCACCACCTACAACGGCCAGGACGTCGGCGTGATGCACGCCTGTGGACACGACACGCACACGGCGATGCTGATGGGCGTCGCCGAGGTGCTCGCGGGAATGCGCAAAGACCTCCCCGGGACCGTGAAGTTCATCTTCCAACCGGCGGAGGAAGGCGCACCAACGGGCGAGCGGGGCGGCGCCGAGCTGATGATCGAGGAAGGCGCGCTCGACGATCCGAAGCCGAGCGCAATCTTCGGTCTGCACGTGCTCCCGTTCCCGGCGGGGGAAATTCGCTACCGTCCCGGTGGCATCATGGCCAGCGCCGACGCGTTCCGCATCATCGTGCGCGGCCGTCAAACCCATGGGGCGCAACCGTGGAATGGCGTCGATCCGATCGTCGTGGCTTCGCAGATCGTGCTCGGCCTGCAGACGATCACGAGCCGCCAGGTCGATCTGACGGCCGGGCCGGATGTCATCACGGTGGGCGCCATCAACGGCGGCGTTCGCTTCAACATCATTCCCGACAGCGTCGTGATGCTGGGAACGATCCGCACGTTCGACACCGCGGTGCGCAACGACATCCACCAACGCATTCGCCGCACCGCGGAGTCGATTGCGCAGAGCGCCGGTGCGACCGCCCAGGTGGCGATCGATACGTTCACAGCGGTGACCTACAACGATCCCGCATTGACGCAGCAATTGCTGCCTACGCTCCGTGAAGTGGCGGGAGCGAATCACGTCACGCTTACCCAGCCGATCACACCAGCGGAGGATTTCTCACGCTATCAGCAGCGCATTCCGGGGGTCTTCTTCTTCCTCGGTATCACGCCACCAGGAACCGATCCCGCCAAGGCGGCGCCGAACCATTCGCCGCGATTCTTCGTCGATGAGGCGGCTTTGCCGGTAGGCGTGCGCGCGCTGGCACACGTCGCCGTGGATTATCTCAGTCGCGGTCGTTAACTGTGCATGGGCTGCGCGGTCTCGCCAAACCGCTTCCCGAGGGCCTTCAGATAGCCGTCGAGTGAGCCGTAGTAGCCGAAAATGAAGCGGGACATGAAGCGAAAGACCGGATTGCCGATCCATCCCGCTTCGGTCACGCTGATTCGTGTACCGTTCCCATCCGGCGTCAGGTCGTAGGTCCACGTTCCCCCGAACGCGCCGCCCGCGGTGGGATCGATCTGTGTCACGAGCCTGCGCGGGGGTGATGCCTCCAGGACGATGATCGGCACATCGAAGCCGCTCATCTTCTGGCGCCACACTTCGTGACCGTCGCGATCGGGGAGTCGCTGCGACTGCTGCATCGCCGGGAACCAGGAGGGGACGCCGCCGATGTCGCGCACGATCTTCCAAACGGTATCGGGTGGTTGCCGCAGAGAGATCGTGCTCGTAGCGCGATGATCGCGGGATACCAGGACGCCGGCGAGCGCCGTGAGCGCGACCAGGATGGCCACGGCCGCAAAGGCGATCAACGCCCATTTCATGGGGGTGGATAATAGGTGTAAGTAGTGGTGTATCAAGCAGGTCGGACTCGTCGATTTGGTGGAACTGCCACGCGCTTTTAGCTTATGAGCCCCTTCTTGAGGCACTCGGAGGCGTAGCGATGCGCACCACGAACCCCGTGCTCAACGCCAAGACGTTCGCGAACGTCCAGCGCGTCACCGGCACACCGACGATGACGCTGGAAGGCACCGTCAACCGGACGGCCTTCCTGCTGCTCATTCTCGTAGCAACCGCGACGTGGACCTGGATGGAAGCGTTCATCGGGTCACCGATCGACGGCTATCTCTGGGCCGGTTTGTTGGGTGGACTCGGCGTCGGAATGGTTACCGCGTTCGTCCCCGGCATCGCGCGATTCACGGCGCCCGTCTACGCCGCGCTCGAAGGCCTGGCCCTCGGCGCCATTTCCGCAATCTACGAGGCACGTTTCCACGGCATCGTCATGCAGGCCATCGCGCTCACGTTCGGCGTGATGGTCGCGTTGCTCTTCGTGTACCGGCTGCGCCTGATTCCCGTCACGGAGAAGTTCAAGGTCGGCGTCTGCGCCGCCACCGGCGGCATCGCACTCTTCTACCTGGTGGCGATCGGCCTGCAGTTCGCGGGAGTGCACATCGGCATGTTGCACGAGGGCTCTCCGCTGGGCATCGCCTTTAGCCTCTTCATCATCACGATCGCGTCGCTCAATCTCGTGCTCGACTTCGATTTCATCGAGCAAGGCATCGCGCAGGGTGCGCCAAAGCAGATGGAGTGGTACGCGGCGTTCGGATTGATTGTCACCTTGATATGGCTGTACGTCGCGATCCTGCGCCTCCTGAGCAAGCTTCGCAACCGCTAG
>DASZCG010000325.1:0-13822 GCA_035943355.1 Gemmatimonadales bacterium | reverse complement strand
TTTCCCCCCCCCCCCCGCTAGTCATTTTTGTCGAGGCCGCGTCCCCAACGCGGCCTCGTCTGTTTCGAGGAGATACACGTCCGCCACGGATCAGGAACGCAGACTTCGCGCTCCGTCGAGGGCAACGCGCACGCGGGCGAGCAGATCCGCGGTGGTCCACGGCTTGGGGAGGAACGGCAGTGTGGGATCGAGCGCTTCTTCGCCGCGCCCCGGGCCCGCATAGCCGCTGGTGAACAGGAACGGCGTCTTGCGCCCTTCCCTGCGGTCGATCTGATAGAGACCGCGGCCGCCCAGCCGGCTCATGACGAGGTCGGTGAAGACGAGGTCGATCGGCTCGGTATGCTGGCGCAACAGCTGGAGCGCTTCGATCCCGTCTGCGGCCGAGAGCACGGTGTAGCCGGCACGTTCCAGCGTGGACACGGTCGCCCGGCGCAGCTGTGCCTGGTCCTCGACGACCAGGATCGTCTCCTTGCCCCCGCCAAGCGCTGCCGGCGCCGCGATCGCTCCCGACGCCCGCCGGCGTCCGGCCGCTTCCTCGGCCACCGGGAAGTACACGCGCAGGCGTGTCCCCGCGCCGGGCGCGCTGTCGATCTGCACGAATCCACCGTGTTGCTTCACTAATCCGTAGACGGTAGCGAGGCCGAGACCGGTCCCCTTGCCGATGGGTTTGGTCGTGAAGAACGGCTCGAACGCGCGCTGCCGCGTGGCTTCGTCCATGCCCGCGCCTGTGTCGTCGATGGCGAGGCAGACGTACTCGGTGGTGGCGCCGGGTCCGAGCACGTCCCGCTGCGCGTCGCTGATCCAGCTGCAGCTGGTCTCGAGTCGCAACACGCCGCCGTGCGGCATCGCATCGCGCGCGTTGTTCACGAGATTGAGCATGATCTGCTCGACCGCGTGACCGTCGGCCGACACCTCCGGCAGATCCTCATCCGCGAACACCAGCAACTCGATGTCGGCGGGTAAGACGCGACGCAATACGGTCGCGAGGTCGTTGACCAGTTGGCCGAGGTGCACCGACTCCAGCGCCAGCGCCGAGCGACGCGCGAAGCCGAGCAGCTGGTTCACCATCAGCCGGCCGCTCACTGCCGCGGACACGATATCGCGCAGGCTGGCTTCGTCCGGACCGCGCGCCAGCAGCTCGGCGTTGGCGAGGATGATCGTGAGCAGATTATTGAAGTCGTGCGCGATGCCGCCGGTCAGCTGGCCGATGGCCTCCATTTTTTGCGCCTGGCGCAGCTGTTCCTCGAGATCGCGCCGCTGGCTGACGTCCTCGGCGAAGATCTCGTGGCACTCCACGCGACCGTCATCGCGTCGCACCGCCCGGCCGTAGAGTCGCACGGTGATTGGCGTGCTGTCGCTGCGGCGCCAGACGACCTGCGTTTCCGCGGCGCCAGGGGCCTCGTTCAGTTGAGTGACGTAGCGGGCGCGGTCGGCCGGATCCCTGAAGACATCCTTATCCAGGTGCTGGTCGAGCAGATCTCTCTCCGAGGCGTATCCCAGCATTTCCACCAGCGCCGGATTGACGCTCAGCAGCATGCCGTCCGGCGAGGCGCGGAAAATTCCGAAGGGAGCTTGTTGTACCATCGTGCGGCTGGCAGTGTCCGCCCGCCGCAGCGCCTCTTCCGCGCGGCGCCGTTCCGTGATGTCGGTCGCCACACCGACGACGCCCCCGATGCTGCCATCCTTCTCACGCACCGGTGAGTACTGCGCCTCGAACTCGAAACCGAACAGCTCCACGCGCGCCGTGACCGATTCGCCGGCCAGGGCGCGCCGCACGTCGCTCACCGCCTGCGGTACGTCGCCCAGCAGATCGAAAAACGATCTGCCGAGGAGCATTTTGGGCCGCACACCGAGCGAGTGCAGACCCTTGCCTTCGGCGAGCGTAAACACGCCCTGGGGGTCGAGGGAGAAGAAAATCACGGGCGCGCCGGCGACGACCGTCCGCAGGCGCTGCTTGCTGGCGTGCAGCACCTCCTCCTGGCGCACGCGCTCCGACACATCGCGCGAATTCACGATCACGTTGTAGGCGTCCGGCTGAACCTGTTTCGCCTGACCGATCGATTCCAGGATTCGCCAGGTGCCGTCGGCATGCTTGAACCGGAATGTCGCCATCTGAGGAGAGCCCGGCCGCTGAATGGCGTCGGCCAGCGCCTCCATCACGGGGGCGAGGTCGTCGGGATGCATGAACTCGAACGCGTTCCGCCCAAGCAGCTCGCTGGTACTGTAGCCGAGCAGCCGTTCGACCGACGGGCTCACGTACCGCAGGATGCCGTCGTCACCGAGGATGGTCACGATGTCCGATGCGTTTTCCGTCAGGGAACGGAAGTGCTCTTCGCTCTTGCGCAGCGCTTCCTCGACGCGGGCGCGCTCGAGTGCGGTGGCGAGCACGTGCGCCAGCGCCTGGACGAAGAGGATGTCGGGCCCGCTGAATTCCCGCGGCTGAGCCGAGTAGGCGCCGAGCACACCCCAGGGGCGGTCGCGGCCCTGAACGACGACGCACAGGCCGCTCACGATGCCGTGTTCTTCGAGATGCGGCGGAGCGGCGAACCGGGTTTCGGCAGCGAGCTGTTCGACGACGACAGGGGCGGCCGCGTTGATTGCGTAGCTAGCCAGTGACGCGGCATCCGCGCTGACGAGCGTTCGCCCGACACGACCCTCGCGCCAACCAATCCCGGCCCGCAGCAACAGACTGCGATGCTCGGGCTTCAGTTCCAGGATGTCGCTGAACTCGACGTCGAGGCCGCGCGCGAGCAAGCCCGCGGCCGTCTGAAAGAGGTCTCCCCGCGCAGCCCCGGCGAGTGCTTGCTGCCCGAGGCGGGCGACCGCTTCCTGCTGCCGCGCTGCCGCACGGAGCTGCTGCTCCGGGCGACTCGATTCCTCTATCCCCAGCCAGCGGAATCGCTTGGCGGGCAACCGGACCCCCTTGGAAAGGGCTTCCAAGCTATGGTTGCCCGGCCGTCAAACCCGTGACCCGAGTCACCCGGCGACTCCTCATGGCCAACCGTCACCTGACTCATAAATTCGGGCGCATGGCGAAACGGCGTGCATCTCGGGCCAAGACCAGCCAGCGCGGCAAACGGGCGAAGAAACCCCGTAGGGTGGCTGACTCCTTCACGGTCTCTGTTCTCCAGTCCACGCTCGAATCCACGGCAGACGGCATTCTGGTTGTCGATCTCGATGGGAATATCGTGTCGCACAACCGGCGCTTCGAGGAAATGTGGAACCTGCCGCCCGCATTCGTCGCCGCCAATAACGACCCCGCCGGTCGGCGCCGCTTGATCCAGCGTGTTCAGGATCAGCTCGTGAATCCGCAGTACTTCGTGGACGGAATTCAGGAGCGGTACGCCGAGCCCGAGTCCGACAGCTTCGACATCCTGAACTTCAAAGACGGCCGGGTTCTCGAGCGGTATTCGATTCCACTGCGGCTGGAAGGCCGCTCGGTGGGTCGCGTCTGGAGTTTCCGTGACGTGACGGCACGGCGCCGCGCCGAATGCGTGCAGGAAGCGGTGTACCGCATTTCCCACACAGCGCATACCGCCGACAACTTGGGGGAGCTGCTGCGCGCGATTCACGAGATCGTCGGCGAGCTGATGCCGGCCAAGAACTTCTACGTCGCGCTGTACGATCCCGAGAAGAACCAGCTCGAGTTCCCCTACTTTGTGGACGAGATCGACCTCACCTGCGACGTACGGCCGCGCAAGCTCCGCAAGGGACTCACGGAGTACGTGCTGCGGACGGGGCGGCCGCTCCTGGCAACACCCGAAGTGTACGAACGGCTGGTGAACGCAGGCGAAGCCGAGTTGATCGGCGCGCCTTCGATCGACTGGCTCGGCGTCCCGCTCAAAGTCAAAGACCGCACGATCGGCGTCGTCGTGACACAGACGTACTCGCAGGGCGTGCGGTACGGACAGGGCGAGCTCGATATCCTGACCTTCGTATCCTCACAGATGGCTATGGCGATCGAGCGCAAGCGCATCGAGGACGCGTGGCGCGAGCAGAGCGGGTTGTTGCGGCAGATCGTCGACAACATCCCGGTTATGCTCGTCTTCCTGGACCAGCAGGGCAACATCAAGTGGGGCAACCGAGAGTGGACTCACACACTCGGATACAGCATCGGCGAAGCCACCCAACGGGATATCTTCGCGGAGCTGTACCCCGACCCGGCCGATCAACGGCGCGTGCGGGAATCCATTGGTTCGCCAACCGGCGTCTGGACCGATTTTCGCACCCGCACGAAGCAAGGCGAGATGCTCGACACCATCTGGGCGAATGCGCCGCTCGGCGACGGTGAGTGGCTCGGCATTGGGATGAACGTGACCGACCGCAAACGGTCGGAGGAGCGTTACCGGGCGTTCATCGCACAGAGCTCCGAAGGTGTGTCGCGCATCGAGATCGACCCTCCCGTGCCCGTCACGTTGCCCGACGAGGAGCAAATCGACCGGATCTACGAGCGCGCGCGGATGGCCGAATGCAACGACGCCATGGCGCGTATGTACGGCCACACCGAGGCTGCTCAGCTCATCGGCACGCGGCTCGCCGATCTCCACGACGTCAACGATCCCGGCAATCGGGAGCAGATTCGCGGCTTCATCCGCGCCGGCTACCGGCTGTCCGATTCCGAAACGCGGGAACGGGCCCGTGACGGGCGGCCTCGCGTCTTCCTTAATAATGTCGTCGGCTTCCTCGAGGACGGGCATCTGGTGCGGGTGTGGGGAACTCAGCGTGACGTCAGCGATCAGCGCCACCTCGAGGAGCAGTTCCGGCAGTCGCAGAAGATGGAAGCCGTGGGGCAGCTGGCCGGGGGCATCGCCCACGACTTCAACAACCTGCTGACCGCGATCCTCGGCAACACGCAGTTGTTGCTGCGCGACTTGCCACCCGGCGACGCGAAGCGGCAGGACGTCGAGGAGATCCGCAAGGCATCCGAGCGCGCCGCATCGCTGACCCGGCAGCTGCTGGCGTACAGCCGGCGACAGATGCTGCAGCCGGAGATCCTCGATCTCAACGTCGTGGTGGCGGATATGGACCGCATGCTGCGGCGCCTGATCGGCGAGCATATCGCCCTGATCACCGTACTCGCGCCCGATCTCGGCCGCGTCCGCGCGGATCCCAACCAGATCGAACAGGTGCTGGTGAATCTGGCCGTGAATGCGCGCGATGCCATGCCCGATGGCGGGAAGCTGACGATCGAGACGGCGAACGTAAAGTTGGACGAGGCGTTCGCGCAGGCGCATCTGGGCGCCGTCCCCGGGTCCTACGCGATGGTCGGGGTGACCGACAGCGGCGTGGGCATGGACGCCACTGTGCGCGCGCATCTCTTCGAGCCATTCTTTACAACCAAGGAGGTCGGCAAAGGGACCGGTCTCGGCCTGGCGACCGTGTACGGCATTGTAAAGCAGAGCGATGGCTACGTCTCCGTCTACTCCGAGCCCGGGCGCGGCTCGAGTTTCAAGGTCTATCTGCCACGCATCGAGACCCCGCAAGCGACTACGGCGGCTTCCGCGAAGGACCGGCCCGAGCGGGGAACCGAGACTGTCCTCGTCGTGGAGGACGAAGCGGCGGTGCTGATGCTGAGCCGCAGGGCGTTGGAAGCACAGGGGTATGTCGTGCTCGCGGCCTCCGACCCCGGCGATGCCATGCGCGTGGTCGAGCGCCATGGCGGCGCGATTCATCTGCTCCTCACCGACGTCGTGATGCCGGGGCTGTCCGGCCGCGAACTCGCCGACCGCCTCGTCGCCCGTCGCCCCGGAATGCGTGTCCTCTACATGTCGGGCTATCCCGGTGACGCAGTCGTACAGCACAGCTCGCTTCCGGTGGGGAGTGCGTTCTTGCAGAAGCCATTCTCCCCCGACGGGCTGGCGCGAAAGGTCCGCGATGTCCTGGACTCCTGACCCAGCGCCCTTTCTCTCGACGCATTCCAGCTTCGGAGCTCTGGATCCGGAGCAGTTGGCGCGGCTGGTCGATCAACTTCCCATTTTGCTCTGGTCCACGGACGCGAACCTGCGCGTCACATTCCTGCGCGGCGGCGGCCTCGCCCTCATGCGAGAGGCGACGACGTCCAACGACGACCTGCATGTGGGCGATCGTCTGGAGGATCCCGTCGTGGCGCGGCGGGCAATGGAGGCCCATACGGCGGCGCTCGCCGGCGCCGCGACATCATATGAAATCGTGTATCGCGGGCGCACGTTCAGCGCGCAAGTCGAGCCGCTGCGCGATCCCGACGGACGGATCGTCGGCATCGTAGGGGTGGGCTTCGACATCACCACGCGCCGAGCCGCCGAAGTTGCGCTGCGACAATCAGAGGAACGCCTGCAGCTCGTGTCACTCGCTACCAACGACGCACTGTGGGACTGGGATCTCGTCTCGGGAGCGGTTTGGTGGGGAAAAGGGTTCGAGACCGTTTTGTGGTACGAGGCCGGCGAGCTCGAGGCACGCTACGAGACGTGGCAGAGTCTCATCCATCCGGACGATCGCCCGCGTGTGATCGCCGCTGTTCGAGCGGCCATCGACGGCGGCAGCACGTCCTGGTCGGGGGAGTATCGCTTTCGGCGGCGTGATGGATCGTATGCCGACGTCCACGACCGCGGCTACGTGATCCACGATCCGACCACGCGCAAGCCCATGCGCATGGTCGGTTCGATGATGGATATCACCCATCGCAAGCGCGCGGAGGAACAGCTGCAGGCTTCGCGCGCCGCCCTGCGACTGCTCGCCGCGCGCCACCAGGATGTGCGCGAAGACGAACGCACGCGCATCGCGCGCGAGATCCACGACAGCCTCGGCCAGGCGCTGACGGCCCTCAAGCTGCAGCTCGCGTCGGCCCAGGCCGCCGCGGCCGGCGCGGCGCCGGCCCTCCCCCTCGGCGCCCGCCTGCGGGAAACCGCCCAAATGGTCGACGATCTGGTGAAAAGTGTGCGGCGGATCGCCACCGAGCTGCGGCCGCCGATCCTCGATCAACTGGGCCTGGCCGCTGCCGTCGACTGGCTGGCGAAGGATTTCGCCCGCCGCACCGGGATTGCGTGTACCGCCAAGCTGCATTTGCTTGAGGGCGCCATCAGCGATGAACAGGCGACGGCGCTGTTTCGTATCGTGCAGGAAGCGCTGACCAACGTGTCGCGACACGCAGGAGCTGCCGCCGCGGATATCGAGCTCGGCATCGATGGCGACTGCGTGGTGCTCCAGATCAATGACGATGGTCGGGGCATCACCGAGAACGTCGCGAACGGACCGGGCTCACTCGGCATCCTCGGGATGCGGGAGCGGGCCGCCGCGCTCGGTGGCGTCCTCGAAGTCGTACCGCGCGCCAGCGGAGGAACGCGCGTCACGGCATGGTTCCCTCGCCCACGCGATCGGATGAGGTGATGATTCGCATTCTCGTTGTCGACGATCACGCCCTCGTCCGCCGCGGGCTCATCGAGCTGTTGCAGCAGCTCCCCGACGGCGTGCAGTTCGGTGAAGCCGGCACCGCGGCCGATGCGATCGCACTCGGGCTGGGTCAACAGTGGGACGTGCTGCTGCTCGACCTGGGCCTCCCGGATCGACACGGACTCGATGTGCTGCGCGAGGTGCACACCGCCCGGCCACAGCTGCCCGTCCTGATTCTCACGATGTTTCCCGAGGATCAGCTGGCGCTGCGCGTGTTGGAAATCGGCGCTGCCGGCTATCTCACGAAGGAGTCCGCGCCAGAGGAGCTCATCCGCGCGGTCGAACGAGTGATGGCCGGCCACAAATATCTGAGCCCCGCGATGACGCAGGCTGTCGCCGACGGACTCGGTGGGGGGAGTGGAGGCCCACCTCCCGCCCCGCATGAGCAGCTCTCCGATCGCGAACTAGAGGTTCTCCGCCTCCTCGCCGCCGGACGCGCCATCACCGCAATCAGCCGTCAACTCGGCCTGTCACCCAAGACCGTCACGACCTATCGCGCCCGGCTGTTGCACAAACTGCGGATGAAGTCGAATGCGGAGCTCACGTTCTATGCGACCCAGCATGGGCTCGTGAGTCCGGCAGCCCTCCGAGCCACGCCTTCCTCGTAGGACCCGAATAAAAGCCGAAAAAGAGTCGGGACGATTGCCACAAACTCGTATCAACTATGCGCACCTGGCGCATAACGCCATGCGGTGGTTGGTATTAAGCCTGGCAAGGCCCTGATCACATTGGTACAAGCTTGATTTACAATGACTTAGCGTCGGAAAGTGCCCTGGCGCACCGACCTTTCGACTAGATTCCGCCATGCCTTTACCGCCCCTCACCGGGCACGAAGGGGTTAAGACCAGACTGGCGGGCGCCCACGCCTCCGGAAGGCTGCCTCAGGCATTGCTGCTGACCGGGCCTCGTGGAGTCGGTAAACAGCGTCTCGCGCTGTGGCTTGCCCAGTTGATTCACTGCGAGGCACCCGGGCCGCGGCAGGAACCGTGCGGCGAATGCCGCTCTTGTCGCCTAGTGGTCTCGCTGCAGCACCCCGATGTGCATTGGTTTGTGCCCGTGGAGCTGAGCAGGCGAGGAGGCGGGGGCAGCAGCACAGGCGGTGGCGATGCGGATAAGCAGGTCGATCTCGTCGCCGACGCATTGGCTGAGGAGATGGCAGCGCGGCGCGAACAACCGCTGTATGCGCCGGTTGCCGGGCTGGCGAGTCACCCGATCGCGGCCGTGCGGCTGTTGCTGAGACGGCTGGCGCTCACGCCGGCGATGGGCAAACGCAAAGTCTTCATTGTGGGAGATGCGGAGCGTCTGATTCCGCAGTTGGGAACGGAAGTCGCGGCTAACGCGCTACTCAAGGCGCTCGAGGAGCCGCCCGCGGACACGGTGATCATTGTCACTGCCGCGGATCCCAATGCCCTGCTCCCAACGATTCTCTCCCGTGTTGTGCTTGTTCGTCTGGCGCGAATCGCCGACAGTGCCGTGACAGCATTCGCGCAGCAGGCACTGGGAACAAGAAGCAAAGAGGAGCTATCGCAAGGGGTTATGGCTGCAGATGGTTGCATTGGCAAGCTCTTTGCATTGGATTCGGCCCGTTCCAAGCAACCGGATCAGGCAGCGCGTTTCACCGAGGCCCCATTGCTGTATGCGCTCGGTCAGGTGCCTTTTCAAGCGCGGGGGGGCTTTACGGACATGCTGGATTCGTTGGCTGAACGGCTGCGGGCCGAGGCGAGGAGTGGTCGGAACACCGAGAAGCTCGTCGAGGCGATCTCGCTCGTTATGGACGCGCGGGATATGGCTCAGGGGAATGTGAACCCGCAACTCCTGGCTGCCGTATTGGCCGAGGCCCTGTGAAACTGTCGCACGTCGACCAGGCGGGCCGGGCCCGGATGATTGATGTCGGCGACAAGCCGGTGATGGACAGGACGGCTGTCGCGACCGGGACGATTCGGATGTCGCGGGAAGCGTTTCAGCAGGTCGCCGAACAGACAGTCGCCAAGGGCGACGTCCTGGCGGTGAGCGAAGTCGCCGGAACGCTGGCTGCGAAACGGACGGCGGAGCTGATCCCGCTCTGCCACCCCCTGGGCCTCGATCATGTCGAGGTCGAGGCGAGCCTGGCCGAATCGTTGCCCGGTGTGCGTGTCTGGGCGTCGGTTAGAACGGTAGGCAAGACAGGCGTCGAGATGGAGGCGCTCACGGCGGTCGCGGTCGCACTGCTGACCGTATACGACATGGTGAAGGCCGTCGACGCCGCGATGGTGATTTCGGATGTGCAGCTCTTAGAGAAGAAAAAGGCTCCAGTCGATGTTTGAGGGGCGTTTGATGCAGCTGTCGCATGCTGATTCACGTTGGGACGTAGAACACGGGAGGACTATGCACACGAGAACGAAACGTCTGATACTGCGCGGCGGAATGATCGTGCTGGCCGCACTGCTCGTCAGTACGGTGGGCGGGTGGGCGGGCGGCACGACGGCGGACTCCGAGCGTGCGCCGGCGTCCGGCTCCGAGCTTCTCGGCGAACTGCGGGCACTGCGCCAGCAGCTCGACGCGAAGCAGGGTGAGCTGGAAGTTGCCCGGCTGCAGCTCGACCGCGTTGACGCGATCATGCAGTACTCGACCCATTACCGGCTGCCCGCCGACATGGCGACGGCGGTCTATGACGTAGCGCTGAGCGAGGGGATCGACCCCGGCCTGGCGTTCCGTCTGGTCAAGGTCGAGTCCGGCTTCAACCCCCGCGCGACGAGCCACGTCGGCGCGGTTGGGCTGACCCAGGTGCTGCCCAGTACGGCACGGCTGTACGAGCCGGGCCTGACCACGCAGCAGCTGTATGACCGGGATACAAACCTGCGAATTGGGTTCCGGTATCTGCGGGATCTACTGGACCGCTATCCTGCCAACATGCAGCTGGCGCTCCTCGCCTATAACCGTGGTCCGGCAAAGGTGGAGCAGCTGCTGGGTGCCGGTCGCGACCCCGCGAACGGCTACGAGACTGAAGTTATGAAGGGATTCCGGCACCACTAACCCCGGGTGCCGGTTTGTTACCGGCCTGGTATCAGCAGCACATCACCGGGCCGGATGACACTCCGCATTGTCAGGTCGTTGGCGTCCAGCAGCGCTGCCAAGCTGATGCCGTGCTGGTGCGCAATGCCGCTAGCGGTCTCACCCCGGGTTACCCGGTGGCGAGTACCGTCGGCGTCACCGACACCACGGTAGCGGGTGGATACCCGGCGGATCTTGGGCTCCGGCGGGTTACTCCAGGCCGCCCGGGGCACGACGCGGCCGCTCATCGGCACAATGATGCGCTGCCCCACCCGCAGGGCATGCGGCTGCAAATGCGGGTTTGCCGCCCGCAGCATTGTCACCGTGACGTTATAGCGCTGCGCGATCCCGGAGAGGGTCTGGCCGGACGTCACGTAGTGATCGACGAACGTGACGCGCTCATTGATCGGCAGATCGGCATAGCGCTCAGCTACGCGCGCGCCGGCACCGCGCGGTACGCGGACGATGACCCCGCGTCCCGGCGGGGTGATGCCCCGGACGAACTGCGGATTCAGCTCCAGCATGGCCGCGACGGACGTATCGGCGAGGCGAGCCAGCACGTCGAGGCCGGTCGCATCGGGAATGGATACCTCGTCGAACACCAGCGGAGGCAGGCGTTGCACGTCCGTGAAGCCGTAGCGCCCCGGCTGCTTGGCAATGAGCGCGGCGGCAATGAGCTTCGGCACGTAATCACGCGTCTCGCGCCGCAGGTTGCGCCGATCGGCGATCTGGAAGAAGGTCTGATCATCCACTGAATCCGGCTCGCCGCCTCCGGGGAGGCGCCGAATCTCGCGCTCGATCCTTCCGGCGCCGGCGTTGTATGCGGCGGCCGCCAGGTAGACGCTGCCGAGGCGCTGCACCAGGTCGTCGAGGTGTGCGACGGCGGCATCGGTAGCCTTGAAGGGATCACGCCGTTCGTCGACCCAGGGATCGATCTGCAGCCCATAGGCGCGGCCGGTCCCGGGGATGAACTGCCACATGCCGACCGCGCGGGCGCGGCTGACAGCCGTGTTCGACAGGCCACTTTCGATCAGCGACAGGTACACCAAGTCTTCGGGCAGGCCGCGTGCACGCAGCCGCTCGCGGATCATGCCCTCGTAGCGACCCAGGCGCGACAGCCAGATTTCGAACCGATCGCGAGAATCGAGCTGGAAGAACTCGAGGTACTCGAGCACGCGGCGGTTGCCCGCGAAATTCGTCACATCGATATCAAACGTCGCGGTCTCGCCCTCACCGAACAGCTGCTCCGCCTCGTGGCGCACATCTTCCCCGGCGAGCGGCTGATTGGTGCGCAAGGCGGCCGGCGCATCCGCGCTGTGACCATGCAGGCTATCGAGGGCCGACTGGTCGGCCGCCGAGTCCTGCTCCACGGTCGCAAGCGCGGTTCCGAGCTGGACAGCCGAGCTGTCCGTGGTCGCGGCGGAAGCCATCGGCGCGTGGACGGGGGCGGGCGAGGGCATATGTGCACCACCGCAGGCGGCGAGGAGCGCCGCTGCGCCCAGCATCGAGAGTCGAACAACCATGCGTCGGGTCATCGTGTCGCCAAGTAATTCCCAAGTAAACGGTTCGTCGCGTTTAACACCGCAAGTGCCGCGCCACGCGGCGGATCAGTGTCCGTGAGACACGACCCCACCAACCGGATCGTTTCCTGCCCGCGGGCTGCCAACGACACGATCACGACGGTCGCATCGAACGCCCGCACCGCTTTCACGCCCAGCAGCTCAAACGTCAGTCGCGGCTGGACCGCCTGCTCTAACGCGTTCACGGCTGCCACCGCGCAACAGCGCAGCTCGCCCGTTTGCGACGACACACCGTCTGATGCCCCTTCGAACCGGCGGCCGTCGGACCACGTCAGCACCACTTTTGCCCGGCAGCGGCCGTTGGCCAGCCGCTGAAACCCGAACTCCTGGAACCGCAGGCGCTCGTCCGGCACGCGCGACCTCTCAGTCGAACCGGACTTCGATCTGCTGCTTTACGGGCGCATCCTGCATCGCTTCCACGACGTCGACCTCGAGTCGGGGCCGACCCTGCGCGTCCCGCTCGGCGGAAATCACCAAGATCAATCCGCTTTCAAATTCGACTTTTACGTGCCGCACGTCGGAACGCACGGTTACATGCTTGACCGTCTGACCCTTGAGTCGCGTCACAGCGCCGACCACGCGCCGAAGATCCTGCACGTCGGCGGTGCTCACGCGAGTCGCTCGGCGAGTACCTGGGACAACGCAGCGTCCGGAATGCGCTCGGCCTGGATGAACAGCGACGACTTCGAAGTGGCCTCCAACGGATACGGCGTCCAGAACGACTCGCGTCGGCCGTTAGAGGCAGCGCGAAACGACAACACCAACTGCCAGGCGGACGTGTTTGCCCGCCGTTCGGCCACCGCATCCACGTGCCAAACTTGATCCCCGTGCGCGATCACCCGCCATGACATGGCTCACCTCGAGGCCGCTCGACGGCAAAGGGCCACCAATATGAGGCTTAGCTCTTTCACCGTCAATGGGTTAGACCACTTTCCACAATTGTGGGGAAAAACCGTGATCAGTCGTCCCTGGTCACGTAGGCGCGGAAACGAGTGGCGAGATCACGCGTGACGGGGCCCGCCACGCCGCGACCGATGGAACGGCCGTCGAGCTTCGAGATGGCGATCACCTCGGCGGCAGTGCCGGTGAGGAAGACTTCGTTCGCCGTGTACAGATCGTAGCGGTTCAGCGGTAGCTCTTCGACTCCATATCCGGCTTCACGGCCGAGCTCGATCACCGTGTCCCGCGTGACACCCCGCAGGATCCCGGCATACGGCGGCGGCGTCCGCAGCGTGCCGTTGCTGACGGCAAAGAGGTTCATGCCGCTCGCCTCGGCAACATAGCCGGCGGAGTCGAGCATGATCACCTCGTCGACCCCGGCGGCTATGCCTTCGATTTTGGCGAGGATATGCGAGAGGTAATTCAGGGATTTCACGCGAGGCGACAACGCTTCGCGGTGGTGGATCGGTGTCGCGGCAGTCACCGCAATCAGCCCTTTCTCATACCGATCCTGCGGCCAGAGCTGGATCTTGTCGAAGATGCAGAAGACGGTCGGTTTGGCGCATTTGCGTGGGTCGAGACCGAGGTCGCCGACACCGCGAGTCACGACCAAGCGGATGTAGGAATCCTTCAAGCCGCTCTTTGCGACACCTTCTTCGACCATGCGTCCCACGGCTTCCTTCGCCACGGGAATCTCGAGCCAGATCGCCTTGGCGGATCCGTACAGACGATCGAGGTGGGCGTCCAGCCGGAAGACACGCCCCCCATAGGAGCGGATCCCCTCGAAGACGCCATCGCCGTACAGCAGGCCGTGGTCGAATACAGAAACGACCGCGGCGCCGCGGTCG
>DASZCG010000324.1:0-17751 GCA_035943355.1 Gemmatimonadales bacterium | reverse complement strand
GCCCAGTACGAGCTGCACCACGCGCGGCGGCTCGTCGGGAATGAGATCGACTCCGCGAGGGGCGCTGACGGTGTCGCCGCGCACCAGGTTGAGCACGACGCGCGCCCGCCGCGGCCGCACGACGGCTTCCACACGGAAGTTGCGAGTCGTATCGACCAGATCGAACTGCTCCGCGGGCCGCGCTTCCCCACCCGCGAACTCACGCGCCAGAATCAGCTCCACCCATGTGGAGCGGACGTCTTTGCCGTTGCGGCGGTGGCCGAACGGGTAGATCCGCGCCGTGTCGCTCCACGGCATGCGCACCACGCGACGATAGCTGTCCTCTTCCCACAGCGGCAGTCCGCGGCGCGAGTGGCCCACCCGGCGCCGCGTGAAGAACTCGGCGCCGAGGTTGACGGTATCCCCGATCGGGGTGACCTGAAAGAGCGCTTCCACCTCGGTGGTGTCGCTGCGCAGCGTGAGGCGCATGTCGGTATCGACCGGGCCGCTCACGGTGCCGCTCGCAAGCACGCGTGGCGCGACGCTGGCCGGCTCGATGACCCGAACGCGGTAGGTGAGCCGGGTCCCGGGGCCCTGAAATGCCGCCAGCGTGAGCAGGATGCTAGTGAACGACGATAGTGCCACGCGTTTCCTCGAGGGATCCGCCGCCCCCCGGTCCACCCCACCGCTGCTGCGCGACCCACCCCGCGAGCACGCCCGCTCCGAGCGCGATCACCACCCAGAGGAAGAGCGTGCCGGCCCGGATGGCGGGGCGCGGAACGACGAAGGCATGTGGATTCCCAGCTGCCCGCGCCAGCGCGACCCGCACCTCCAGCTGGCTGGCGCGCGCGCCCGCGCAGTGCCCGCACGTCGCCAGATGCTTCGCCAGCGCCGCGCGCTCGACCAGGGATAACTCCCCATCGAGCTCGGCGTCGATCTGCGCGAGCCACTGCTCATGCGTGTCTCCCACGCTGCCGTCGCGGACCTCGGCCATCAGTGCTCTTCCCGCACGCGGTAGTGCAGCGCGCGTCGCTGCATCCAGCGGACCGCGAACGCGTCCGCCAACGATCGCAGCACGCGATTCCACATTCCGTATTTCGTTTTGCCGTGGCGACGGGGCCGATGGCCCACGGGCACCTCGGTAACTGTGCCACCCTGCATCTTGATGAGCGTGGGCAGAAAACGGTGCATGCCGGTGAACAGCGGCACCTCCCGGACCGCTGCGGTGCGAAACGCCTTCAGCGAGCAGCCGGTATCGCGGATCACTTCACCGTTGAGGCGATTGCGCACGCCGTTGGCGATGCGGCTCTGCAGGCGTTTCCAGGGCGTGTCGCGCCGCGTGGCCCGAAACCCCGCGACCGCGGTGGCACCGGTCTGCTCCAACGTATCGACCAGTCGCGGGATGTCGGCGGGATCGTTTTGCAGGTCTGCGTCGAGCGTGATCACGATCGGAGCGCGCGCGGCGCGGAAGCCCGCTGCGAAGGCGGCGGTTTGACCGACATTGCCCTCGAACGCCAGGATCCGGAGCTGCGGATACCGTCCCCGCAGCGCCTTGAGCTCCTGCAACGTGCCGTCGGTCGAGCCGTCATCGACGATGATCACCTCATAGGTCCGGCCCGCGAGCGCGGACGTGATCTCGTCCAGCAGCGGAGCGAGGTTCTCCCGTTCGTTATACGCGGGGACAACGAGGGAAAGCTCCACGGGGTCTCAACGTAGCAAGTTGACAGCCGATAGACGAGTGGCTAAAACCCGTCCATGTCCGACTCTCTCTCGCGCCGGGAGTTCCTGCGCTCAAGCGCCGCCGGCATGGCCAGCAGTGCTGTGATAGGCATCCCACACCCCATGCGGCCGTCGCGGCCGCTCCCTCCCGAGTCACGCTGGGCCGCGAAGCCGGTCGTCATCGCGAGCGCGAACGGGCTGCGAGGCGTGCAGAAAGCGTTCGACCTGTTGCTGCAGGGCGTGGATACGCTCGACGCCGTCATCGAAGGCGTGAAAATCCAGGAGCTCGATCCGAACGACGATTCCGTGGGCTACGGCGGCCTTCCCAATCGGGACGGTGTCGTGCAGCTCGATGCGTCGTGCATGCACGGGCCCACCAAGCGCGCGGGCGCAGTCGGTTGTCTCGAGACCATCAAGACGCCGTCCGAAGTCGCAAAGCTCGTCCTCAAATACACGAATCACATCTTTCTGGTGGGTGAGGGCGCCAAACGGTTTGCGCTCTCATACGGCTTCAAGGAAGAAGACCTGCTGACCGAGCACTCGCGCCAGGAATGGCTGACGTGGCGCGCCAATCTCAATCCCGACGACGACTATCTCGACGTGCCCGAAAAGGAAACGATGGTGGTGCGGCCGACGGGGACGATCAACTGCGATGCGGTGACGCCGGGCGGCGACCTGTCGTCTGTCACGACGACCAGCGGGCTCGCCTGGAAGATTCCCGGGCGCGTCGGCGATTCCGCGATTATCGGAGCCGGGCAGTATTGCGACAACGACGTCGGCGCGGCCGGGTCGACGGGCCGGGGAGAGTCCAACATCAAAGTCTGCGGCGGGTTCTTGACGGTCGAAGCCATGCGCCGCGGCGTCGCACCCACCGATGCCTGCCTGGCGACGCTGAAGCGCGTGGTCAGCGCGACCGAAGCGAGACTGCTCGATGCGCGGGGCCGGCCCAAGTTCAATCTCACCTACTACGCGGTGAACAAGCGCGGCGAGTTCGGCGCCGCCTCGATTTACCCGGGCCGCTACGCTGTGCATGACGGCACCGAGGCCAAGATCCGCGACGCGGCCCATCTCTTCGACCAGACTTGAGAAGCCTTTTCCTGCTCGCCGCAGTGCTCGCGCCTCGCCTCGCAGCGGCGCAGGTAGCGGAGAATCCGCGCAACAACTGGAGCGATCATCTCTATCCGTCGGCGTGGTACAGCTCGATCGACGGATTCTGGCTCGCGGGTCACTACGACTGGTCGAGTCCGATCGGATTTGCCGAACGCCCCGAGCCGACCTACGCGCGAATCGCGCTCGACGCCGGCGCCAGCACCGCGGGTAGCTACTCCGTAATCCTGGATGCGCAGGCGCCGGCCTACTGGGAGGGCTGGCGCTTCGGGTTGTCGCTCTATGGACTCCGCGCCAATCGGCTTGGCTACTACGGGCAGGGCAACAACACGAGCTTCGATACCGACAGCACGGTCGGGCGCTCGTACTTCTACCAGGTGAGCCGGACAATCCGTGGTGTGCGAGCAACCGCCCAACGGCGCATCACGGGACCATTACGCGTGCTGGTCGGCGGGTCGTTGGACCACACCGATTTTCGAGAGCTGCCGGGCGGGAGCGTCTTTCAGCGCGATGTAGCGAACGGCACGATTTCCCCGACCGAAGTGCCGTTCAATGACGCCGTCTTCCGGGCAGGTGTTGCGCTCGACTGGCGCGATCTCGAGCTGGACCCGCACCGAGGCGTACTCGCCGAGGCGCTCTACGCGACTGGCAACGGCTACAGCCGCACGACCGCGTCGCTCCGCGGATACGTGCATCCGCTCCGTCGGCTGGTTCTCGCGGGACGCGTTGCCGCCGAGGGGATGTCGGGCTCACCGCCCATCTCAGCGCAGTTCACCTTCGAATCGAGCGAGCGGCCATTCAACGCGATGGGTGGGTACCGCTCACTGCGCGGCTATCATGACGGTCGCTACCTCGGGCCGGGGAAGCTGCTGGGAGGAGTGGAAGCGCGGTACGGTGTGCTGTGGTCGCCGCGGGTACTCGAGCTCAAGCTGCTCGCGTTTTACGACGCGGGCAGGGTATTCGCGCCCGGCGAATCCGTCAGACTGACAACCGAGGGACTCCACTCCGCGTGGGGCGGCGGTGTTGGCCTGGCGATGATGCGAAACACCGTATTCACGTTCGTCGTGGGAAAAGGCACAGAAGGGACCGAGGTGGTGTTCGCAGGCTCGTGGAGCTACTGAGGAAGCTCGCGAATCTCCACTCCTCGCCGCTGCAACTCATCGACATACGACTGAAAGGGCACCGCTTCGTCCGGCGTGTGCACCCCGCTCTCGCTGACGCGGCCGTCGACCTGCATGACGCCGGTAATCGCCAGCGAGAACCCCGTCGTGCGCATCATCGCGCTGATGCCCGTCGCTTCGTCGTAGTAGTCGAGAAGCTGCCACGCGACGCGACGCCCGTTGCGCCCGGTGACTTCCACCCGTAAGGCAACCAGATCGCGCCCGGTGGGCTTGGAGAGCTGCGGCGACACCGCGGCAATGAAGGCGTCGCGCGGAACGACCTTACTGCCCTTGACACTCACCGGATCGAGCGACAGCAGGCCGAGCTCGCGAATCGGACGCATGATCGCCACGTGGCCCGGATAGCGGAGTGTCTTGTATTCCATCGTCTGCACCTTGCCTTTGTACGCCCAGGGCATCGTGGAGATGCCGCCGCCGGTATGAAACGCTTCCAGCGTCCCCACCGGGCTCGGGAATTCCACCGCCTCGAGCTCGGACAGGGCATCGACGCGCTCGGGCCGTCCGCCGCGCAGCACCCAGGAGGGCGTCGTGTAGTAGTCGAGCGCGCCCTCGAGGGAATAGACGATCTGATAGTTCAGTGGTGGCTCGGGGTGCTGCGGAAGTCCTCCGACAAAGATCTTGACCGACTGCGCTTCTCCCACGCGGCGAATGCCCTCGGCCGCGATGATGTTCACCATGCCGGGAGCGAGCCCGCAGTCTGGAATGACGGACACGTCTTTCTTGCGCGCTCGCGCGTGCAGCGTGCGCTGCTGCTGGACGATCTCCGTGTTGCCGCCGAGGTCGGCGTAGTGCAGCCCCGCGGACACGGCTGCTTTCGCAATGGGATAGTTGAAGTAATAGGGAAGCGCATTCATGACGGCGTCGTGGCGGTGCATGCGCCGGCGCAGATCGGCAGCTCGCCGGGCGTCGAGCCGGGCGATAACCAGCCGCTTGCCCTTTTGACGCAGCAGGAATGGCGGCACGCGGCGCGGATGCAGATCGGCCAACGTCACGCGCTCGACCTCCGGCCGCCGCAGCAAATCATACGCGCAGGCAGAACCCTGCAGCCCGGCGCCCAGAACCAGCATGCGCATGTCGTTGACGCTCCAAAACCATGTGTGGGAGAGTGTTGCGGCGGGTTAAGCTAGTCGGGGGGCGTGCTGGGCCGCAACATTTGCTGACACTTCAAGAATTCTTGAAATGTCGTCGGGAGGAGTATTCCTCGCCTAGGCTGTCACGCCCGTCGGAGCTCAAACAGGGCAATCTCGGGTGGCACAAAAACGCGCAGCGGTACCCCGACGACGCCGATTCCGCGACTCACGTAGAGCTGACTCGGCCCTCGAGTGAAATGACCCATTACGTACTTCGTGATCAGCCGACCGGGTGACCAGCCAATCACCGGCAGGTAGAACTGCCCGCCATGGATGTGGCCTGCCAAGGTGAGCGGGATACCGCGCGGCGTGGCGCCGTCGAAGGCGCCAGGCCGGTGCGCCAGCAGGATCCGAAATGCTTCGGCTTGCGGGGGTGTGACCCGCAGCGCCGCCGCGAGATCGGACTCCTGCGGATCGTCGGCACGCCAGCTGAGCGGATCGTCGATCCCGATCAGCGCGAGCGCGGCACCACGATGCTCGATCACGTGGGCGCCGTTCTTCACGAAAGCCTGGCCGGCATCGCGCACGCCTTTGATCACCGCGTCCTCGCCGGTATAGCGATCGTGATTGCCCAGCACGGTCACCACGCCGAGCGGTGCGTGTAAATCGCGAAACGCCCGCACGTAGTCGGGGATGAACGACTGGGAGATATCGATCATGTCTCCCGTCTGCACGATGAGATCGGCCTGCAGCGCATTCGTTCGCGCGACGATCCCTGCCATCTTTTCGCCCGACATGTGGATCCCGGCATGCACGTCCGAGAGGTGCGCGATGCGCAGGCCGTCGAGCCCTTTGGGCAGATTGTCGAACACCAGCGTGTGACGCGTCACGGTAGGCAGTTGCTCGGCGCTCCAGATGCCATAGCCGGACAGGCCGAGTCCCGCGGCGGCGTAGGTGTACGTCGCGCGCGCCAGGAACTGGCGCCGGGAAAGACGTGCGTCGTCCGTATTGAGTGGTGCGCGGTGATCGCCCAGACGTTCGCGTACCGCGAACCACGCACTGCGCAGGGCTTTCAGAAGGATATAGACCGTCACGACCGCGAGAAAAACCCAGCCAAGCAGTTGCCAGGCGATAAACGGCGCGATGTACGGCACGCGGCTCATGCCCCACAGACTGCCTGAAAACATCCGCACTGCGACGATAGCCCACGGAATATTGAAGACGACGAATACGGCGCTGAGCCACGGCCGCGCGCGCAGCGGCAAGCGCTCGCGCAGATAGAGAAACAGCAGCAACTGAGGCGATGCGAACAGCAACAGATAGATTAGTGCCATGCCATCCCGTACGCCGTGGCTGTTATGCTGGTTCCCGGCGCTCTTCTGTGGTTCACTTGTCGCGCAACGTCTGAGTCCGGTCGATCGCCAGCTCGTCGCGGCCGGCATCTGGGCGGAAGCGCGGTACAACTACGCCTACTGGGACGCGGTGCGCGCGAACTGGGACTCCGCCTTCAGCGCGACGGTCACGTATGCTAACGGCCGCGCCACCGATCTCCAATTGTTTCGCCAGCTGCGGCGGTGGGGCGCGCTGCTCAACGACGGCCAGCTCGAGATCCTCCCACCCCCGTCGGTCGCCGGACGCGCGGCCCGGCCACCCATCGTGCTGCGCAGCATCGAGCGCAGGCCGTTCATCATCACGTACGCCACGAACGACGAGATGCGCGTCGCGCGTCCCGAACGTCTCGCCGAGATCATCGCCGTGCAGGGTATCCCCGCGGCGACCTGGATTCGCGACTCGGTGCTTCCTGAGGTCGCCGCCAGAACCGAGGCGAGCCGCTGGGAGCGCGCCGTGGCTCGAATGCTCGAGGGCGAGCGCGGCACCGCGCTGCACCTGCTGCTCAAATTGCCGGGCGGAGAGGAGCGCGGCGCGAGCGTAACGCGCAGCGTTGCCCTGAACGCGCGCTGGCCGATCGAGCTCCCGGCGATCGAAGCGGACACCCTGCCGGACGGCGCGATCTGGATACGCATCAACTCGCTCGCCGACCCGGACGCACTCTCGCAATTCGATCGGGCGCTCGGGAATGCCGCGCGCGAGGGACCGCGCCATCGCGGCCTGATCCTCGATCTGCGGGAGACCACCTGGACGGCGGGCGGCCGCGAGCAGGGCTACGCCATGCTGAGCCGCCTGATCGACCGTCCCGTCCTCACGTCACGGTGGCGCACTCCGCAATACCGGCCAGCGTACCGCGGCAGTGATACGCCGGACTCGACCGGCGCCTGGATGATCGCGCCGTCCGACACGATCTGGCCGCCGACGCGACGTGAGCGCATCGCCTACAGCGGACCCGTGGCCGTCCTCTCGTCTGCGCGGACCGCGGGTCCCGCGGAAGATCTGCTGGTCGCGTTTCGCAACAGCGGTCGCGGATCGATCATCGGTGAACCGTCGGCGGGCAGCACAGGACAGACCGCCGTCCTCAAGCTCGCCGCTGAGTGGCAGCTCCGCGTCACGGTGACGCGCGATGCGTTCCCCGACGGCACGGAATTCATGCGCACGGGGATCGCTCCCGAAATCCCCGTCGAGGTCCGCGTGGCAGACGTGCTCGCCGGCCGGGACGCTACGTTGGACCGCGCGCGCGAGTATCTCGCCGCGGCCGCTGCGCGGCGTTAGCTCTTCAGGTGCGCGCGGAAAAAGCGGATCGCCGCGCTCCAGGCGCTGTCCGCGACTTCCGGCTTCTCGCGCGTGCGCAGGAAACCGTGGCCGACGCCGGGATACACGCTGTACGGATAGTCCTTCCCCGCCGCCTTCATTGCCGCGGCAGCATCCGGCAGGCCCGCGTCGATGCGCGCGTCGTTCTCAGCATACACACCGAGACCCTTCGCCTTGATCTTCGCCATGTCGGCGGCGTTGGGACTCGGTCCGTAGCACACCACGAAGGCCTTGAGCTCCGGCGCATTGGTGGCGTAGCGGAAGCTCTGCCCACCGCCCCAGCAGAAGCCGATGACGCCGATTTCACCAGCCCGCACCGGCTTCTGCTTGTTGAGATACGCGCGCGCCCCGTCGAGATCCATGGTCACGGTATCGGGGTTTAGCGTCGCGATCAGTTTGCGCGCGGAATCAGGTGTGGCGGGTGTGCCGCCACGGCGCGACAGCAGATCGGGCGCGATCGCGACGAACCCGTCCTTGGCGAGCTGCTCCGTCGTCTGCTTGATGAAGTCCGACAGGCCGAAGATTTCGTGGATGACGATCACCGCCGGCGCGGGCTGCGGGCGCTCCGGATAGGCGATGTAGGCCGTGACCGTATCCTTCCCGCTAAGATATTTGACGTACTCGGCATGAATATCTCGACGGTGGGCGATTGCAAGCGGGGCGTAAACAGCAGCGACGACTAACGTGATGCTGAAAATGATCGCTGACCATCTGTACCGACCGTTATCGGCCATATGTCACCCTCCAAATTTTTCCACCTGTGTCATCGCTCACCAACAACGATCCATCTGGCAGCACCAATAAGCCCACCGGCCGGCCCCAGCGCGAGCCATCGGGCAACTGCCAGCCCACGATGAAGTCTTCCACGCCCACCGCGCGCCGGCCCGTGCTGTCGACTTTCACGCGCACGACCTTTGCGCCGGTTGGCACGGAGCGATTCCATGAGCCGTGCAGCGTCACGAAGGCGTCGCCACGATACTCGCCCGGGAACTGCGTCCCTGTGTAGAACGCCAGCCCGAGCGGCGCGGAGTGCGCCTGAATCGTGATCGCCGGCGGCTCGACCTTCGAGCAGTCGGCGGAGCCGTATTCGGGATTGGGTTTGCCCGGCAGATAGCATTGCGGCCAGCCGTAATGGCGGCCGTCCTTGATGATGTTGACGTGCTCGGGCGGCAAGTCGTCGCCGAGGTTGTCGCGGTCGTTGTTGCCGCCCCACAGCTCGCCCGTGGTCGGATTGAAGGCCAGCCCGACGGTGTTGCGCAGTCCCTTCGCGAACATCCTGCCGCCCGAGCCGTCACGATTGAACTGGCTTACGCCCGCGCGCAGCGAGTCGCCCTCGTCGCAGATATTGCACGAGGAGCCCACGGCCAAATACAGCTTGCCGTCCGGTCCGAACAGGATCGTGCGCGTCGAGTGACCTCCGCCGGGAATTCCCGAGATGATGGTCACGGGGTCGCGCCCGTTGGGATCGAACCGCAGCACGTCGCGCTCCTCGGCCACGTACATCGTGTCGCCGCGGAACGCGATCCCGAACGGACCGTGCAGGCCGCGCGCGACCGTGACCATGCTGTCCGCGAGGCCATCGTGGTTCGCGTCCGTGAGTTTGACGATCAATCCCGACGCGGGTTGAGACGCGTAGATCGCGTTTCCCGGGCCGAGCGCGAGATACCGCACGCCCTGCAGCTTGTCCGCAAAGACTGAAACGTGAAAGCCGGACGGCACGTGCAGTGAGCGGTCCTGTCCAACTGATTGCGGCGGGCTGCTGCACGCTATCGCTATGACGCCGAGGCTAATTGCGGTTCGCATACACTCCCTCGAGGGCACTCCGGCCTTCCGGCATTTGCGCGCGACTGGACAGCGCCGCTGCGGCGGCCTGCTCCACCAGTGTCGCGACGTCGTCTTCGATTTCCCCGAGAACCTTCGCGGGGACGCCTTCCTCTTTCAAGTACTCCTCATATAGTCCGATAGGGTCACGTTTGCCCCAAGTGGTAAACAGCTCGGGTGGAAACGTTTCGCGCGCTTCGCGCTCGTCGTGGGTGGCATGGCCGCCCATGCGGAACGTTTCAGCAATAAGCAGTGCGGGACCGTTCCCACTACGACACCGCTCGGCGGCGATGCGTGTAGCGGCGTAGGCGTCGAGGACGTTGTTGCCGTCGAACACCGCGCCCCACACCCCGTAGCTGGTGGGCCAATCCCTGAAATCGGCCGGCAGATGGTGCTGCTCGAGCCGGGTGCCCAGGGCGACCTGATTGTTCTCGATGATGAAGATGGCGGGCACGCGCTGCACCGCCGCGAGGTTCGTCCCTTCGTGCGCTGCCGCCGTCTTGGTCGAGCCGTCGCCCACCCACGTCAGCGCGACACGCGGCTCCTTCCGGATCTTGAAGGTCAGCGCGATCCCGGTGATCACCGGCACCATGTCCCCTACGTGAGAGATCGGCTGCAGCACGCCGTGGGCGAACGAGCCGACGTGGAGATCGCGGCCGCCGCTGGGTGAGTCGGCGGTGGCGAGATAGGCACGCAGCATGTCGACGACCGGCATTCCCATCTCGCAGCACGCGGCGGCGTTGCGAATCATCGGCGCGACGATGTCAGCCCCGCGCTGGAGCGCGTGTACCGGCCCGACGGTCGTCGCTTCCTCGCCGGTGCCGAGCCACGCCTTGGAGATCACCCCCGTGCGCACCCAGCGCTTGAGCTGGATGTCATGGAGCCGCGCGCGGAGCAGGCCCCGATACAGCTCGAGCTTGGCGTCGCGCGACAGTTGCTGCGCGAGGCGCGCACGCTCGGCATCTGCTTCGATGGTCTTGCGGAACCCACGGACCAACGCGGCATCCGGCTTCCAGTCGACGTACTCCGGTGGATCGAATGCGGGGAACCGCTTCACGGGACTCCGGCAGCGCTCCGGCCGAGGACTTGTCCGTCGCGTTTGAAGACTTTGCCGTCTTTCATGACGAAGTCGACTTGGGTCAGCACCGAGATGTCCTGCAGCGGATCGCCGCGGGTGGCGACGATGTCGGCGCGCTTGCCCACTGCGATCGTGCCGACGTCGCGCTCCACGCCCAACAGTGTGGCGCCACCCGACGTGCCGGCGATGATCGCCTGCATGGGCGTCATTCCGTACTTCACCATGAGCCCGAACTCCCGCGCGTTGGTCCCGTGCCGCATGACGCCGGCGTCGGTGCCGAGGGCGATCTTCACGCCGGCATCGACGGCCAGCTTGAACGAGTTGTGCATGCGCGGAGCGATGGCGAGGGCTTTCGCGGCGATCGGAGGCGGCAAACGGCCCGCGTTCGCCAGCGATTCGACCGTAAAGCCGGCCAACAACGTCGGCACGAGCCACGTACCCTTCTGCTTCATCAACTGCACCGCCTCGGCGTCGAGAATCGAGCCGTGCTCGATGGACGTCACGCCGGCGCGCACGGCCGCCTTGATGCCGGCAGTCCCGTGCGCATGCGCAGCCACGCGACGGTCGAGCTGCGTAGCGGTCTCGACGATGGCGCGCATTTCCTCTTCGGTGTACTGCTGCACCCCGACCGAATCGGTGAGCGACAGCACGCCCCCCGTCGCGCAGATCTTGATGACATCGGCGCCGTATTTGACGGCGTAGCGCACCGCGTTGCGGACTTCCTCCACGCCATCGGCGACGCCGACCTCGACGCCGCCTTCCTGTCCCAACGCCTCCGGCTGAAGGCCATTGGTTTCGTCGCAATGGCCGCCACGGATGCCGAACGAGATGCCCGCACCGATGATGCGCGGCCCCGGGATCCACCCCGCGTTGATCGCGTTGCGCAGGGCGATGTCGCCGAAATGCGCGCTGCCCACCACCCGCACGGTGGTGAACCCGGCCTCAAGCGTCTGCTGCGCGTGCGCCGCGCCCAGCAGCGCCAGCTGACTCGGCATCTCCGTCAGGCCACTGTGCTGCCAGTCGCCGTCGCCGATCGTGCGGCCCGCGAGGTGCACGTGCGCGTCGATGAAGCCCGGCAGCACGGTCTCGCCCGAAAGATCGGTCACCGTCGCGCCTTGCGGGACCGCGATGTTGGCGCCAACGGCCGTGATCCGATCGCCCTGAATCACGATGACGGCATTTTTGACCGGCGCGCCGCCCGTGCCGTCGATGAGGATTCCAGCGCGAATTACGGTGGTCGGTTGGGGGGGGAGGGGGGGCTGTTGGAGGGCAAGGAGGGAGAGCAGCGCGACTCTGATCAAGAGAACTTCTCCTTGAGCTTGCCGAAGAATCCGCTGGACGGCGCGGCAGATCCGGTCAGTGCGTCGGCGAACTCGATCGCCGTCGCGAAGCGGTCGTCCGGGCTCGTTTGCAGCGCCTTCGTGAGCGCCTTCTCCACCACCTCGGGCACATCGGGCCGCAGGTGGCGGATCGGCTGGGGCTGGCTGCGCAGCCGGGCGATCATCATCTCCTGCGCGTTGCGGCCCTGGAACGGCAGCTTGCCGGTGAACATCTCGTACGCGACGATGCCGAGGGCGTAGATGTCGCTGCGCGCGTCGAGCGGCTTGCCGCGAATCTGCTCGGGACTCATGAACTCCGGGGTCCCGAGGATGATGCCCGTCGCCGTGAGCTTGGCGATGGCGGGATCGGCGCGGCGCTCCTTGGCGAGTCCGAAATCCATCACGACCGCGCGCTCCACGCTGGATCCGTCGTCCCGCACGAGCATCACGTTCTCCGGCTTCAGGTCGCGGTGCACGATCTGCAGCTCGTGCGCATGATGCAGACCCGCGCACATTTGCTGCAGCAGCGTCACGCTGGCGGCGATGTCCATCGGGCCGCCGCGCACTTCGCGGTCGGAGAGCAGCTCGCCCTTCAGGAAGGGCATCACGAGGTAGATGAGCCCGTCCTCCGATTCCCCGAGGCGGAGAATGCGGCAGACATTCGGATGATCGAGCCGCATCGCGAGCCCCGCCTCGCGCCGCAGCCGCTCGACCGAGCTCTTGTCGGATGCGAGCCGCGGTGAGAGCACTTTGATCGCGACGGTTTTCCCCGTGGAGATCTCGCGCGCGAGGTAGACGTAGGACATCCCGCCCTCGCCCAGCTTCTTCATGACTTGATAGCGCGCGTCGAGGATTTGATTGGAGAGCGTCGAGGCGCGATCGAGACCGGCGGCCTTGCTCGGTGGCAGCGGCGTGCGGACACCGGTGCCGCTCCCGGAGGGCGGCTGCGCCTGCGCCGCAGGTTTTCTCGACTGGATCTCCACCAGCATGCTGCCGTCTTTGGGGCAGAAGCGCGCGGCGCTGTCTGTGTATACGGATCCGCACTTGGGACACCGGCGCTCATTCATTGCCGCACCAAGTTGCGCCCTTCGTTCTTCGCGCGATAGAGGGCCTGATCGGCGAGGGAGACGAAGCTGTCGGCACTGTGTATCCGGTCGTCGGGGAACGACGCCAGGCCGATGCTGACGGTCAGGTGCAGCGGGTCCTCGCCGGGATCGGCGAAGTCGTGCGCCATCGCGCGCCGCCGCAGCCGCTCGGCGAAGATCGCCGCGCCGTGCGGCGCGGTCTCCGGCATGACGATGACGAACTCCTCCCCACCGTAGCGCGCCACGATGTCGACGGACCGCGCTTCACGCCTGAGCAGCTCGCCGATCTGCCGCAGCACGGAATCGCCGGCGATGTGACCGCGCGTGTCGTTGATCGACTTGAAACGGTCGATGTCCGCGAGCAGGATCGTGAGTGCCAGGTTGTAACGCCGCGCGCGATCCAGCTCCTGGGCGAGCGCTTCGGCAAGCGCCCGCCGGTTGGTGAGACCGGTGAGGGCATCAGTCGCCGCGAGTTTTTCGAGCCGCTGCTTGTCCGACACGGCGGTCTCGAAGTCATAGGCTTTTTCGATCGCCGACACCGCGGTTTTGATGACCGTTTCGGAAAACTGCGCATCGGCCTTCGTGAGCGGCGGATCGTCGCCGGTGGTGCGCAGAAAGAAGACGCCGGTCTGCTGATCCTTCATCCAGAACGGCAGCGCGACGGCCGAGCGAGTCGGGACTTTGATGTCCTCGCGGTCCCAGCGGCGGCGCTCGTCTTCGTACAACGGATCGGTGGCGACGTCCTCGACCAGGACCAGCCGGCCGGTCGAGACGGCTTTGCGAATCTCGGGATAGCGGCCCAGCTCGATTTGCAGGTTGCGCAGCATCGGGTTTTCATAGGCCGCGACGACGACCCCCTGCTGGTCGCCAGGTTTGGCGAGGACCATCGAGCACTTCGAGATGTTGAGCGCGCGCGCCACCCGGCGCACGAGGATGTGGTAGATCTCGTCGGGCTTGAGGGAGTCCGTGACCTCGTGCAGGATGTCCACCATCGCGGCGCGGCTGCGGGCTTCCTCGCGCGCCTGCGCCAGTGCGCGGCCCACCCGGATGTGCGCGTCCACGCGCGCCAGCAGCTCGCGCACGCGAAACGGCTTCGAGATGAAGTCGGCCGCGCCCAGTCCCAGCGCGCGCACCGTCGCTTCTTCGGGTGGCATGGACGAGACCATGAGGACCGGCAGGTCCTTGTACCGCTCGTCCTGCTTCAGCCGCTCGAGCAGCTGCAGGCCGTCCACCTTCGGCATCATGATATCGAGCAGCAGCAGGGCCGGCTTGATCTCCTCGAGCTTGGCAAACAGCCCATCGCCGCCGGGACAGACGGCGACCTCGTATCCGTTCTCCTTCAGGATCCAGGTCAGCGTCTGGACCAGCGACGCGTCGTCGTCGGCAACCAGAACTCGCGTGGCGGCACCAGCCATCAGTCTTTTGCCTCGAGCAGCGAAGGATCGACGTTGCCGCCGCTCACGATCAGCACCGTGGTGCGGGAGCGGGGCAGCAGGCCGGTGAGCACGGCGGCCGTGGTAGCGGCACCCGACGGCTCGACCGCCAGCCGGCGGGTCCGCCATAGAAACTGCACGGCGGCACGGATGCTGTCATCCTCGACCAGCACCACGCCGCGCAAGCGCTCGCGTTCCTTGCTGATTTCGGCGAAGGGGATGGTGCCGACGTTGAGCGTGATCAATCCGTCGGCGATGCTGCCGGTCCGCTCGAGGCGCACCACTTTCCCTGCCGCGAGGGAGTGATGGAGCTTGGGCGCGCCAATCGGCTCGACGCCCCACACCACCGCCTTGCTGCGCGCGGCTGCGAGCCCGGCGATGATGCCGGAGATCAGACCGCCACCTCCCACTGGAACGACGACGGTCTGCACGTCAGGCAATTGCTCCACGATTTCGAGCGCCATCGTGGCCTGTCCGGCGACGATGTCGGGATGGTCGAACGGTGGGACGACGGCGAGGCCCTCTGTGGCGGCGATCTCCTCGGCCTTTACGCGGCGGTCTTCTGACGTGCGGCCCGCGAAGACGACCTCCCCGCCCCACTGCTTCACGCCTGCCACTTTGATGGCGGGCGCCGTCTCGGGCATGGTGACGACCGCACGAACCCCGAATTGCTTGGCGGCGTACGCGACGGCCTGACCGTGATTGCCGGAGGAGTAGGTGATCACGCCGCGCTGCCGCGCGGCGTCAGGCAGTTTTCGGATGGCGTTGTAGGCGCCGCGAATTTTGAAGGCCCCGATGGGCTGCTCGTTCTCGAGCTTGAGGTGCGCGCCCAGCTCCTCCACGTAGATCAACGGGGTGCGGCGCGCGACGCCCCCGTCCCGCAGCGCCGCTGCGGCTTCCTGAATGTCCTGGGGAGTGACCACGCTACCGCTTCGCCTTGGCCTTGGCCTTGGCCTTTTCTTTCGACTTGGCCTTGGACGCCGGCGCTGATGGAGGCGACTCGTCCTCGTCTCCGTCCTCCACTTCTTCTTCGTCTTCCTTGACGACACGCGCGACGTCCACCACCAGGTCGCCGGGAGTCAGATTCATGATCTTGACGCCCTGGGTGTTGCGACCCGAGATGCGGATGCCTTCGACCGGGACGCGGATCATGATCCCCTTCTTGGTGATCATCATCAACTCGTCATCGGGCAGTACCTCCTTGAGCGCAACGATGACGCCGGTCTTGTCGCTGCGCTTGAGCGTGATGATGCCGCGGCCGCCCCGATGCTGCACGCGATACTCCTCGAGCTCCGAGCGCTTGCCCATGCCCCTCTCCGTGACCGTGAGCAGCGTGGACTTACGCCGCACGACCACCATGTCGATCACGTGGTCTTTCTTGTCCAGCTCGATGCCTTTCACGCCGGTCGCGGTGCGCCCCATGTCGCGCACATCCTTTTCGTGGAACCGGATGCTCATGCCGTGCGCGGTCGCGAGCACGATGTCGTTCTTGCCGTCCGTGACCTGGACATCGATGAGCCGATCGCCCTTCTCGATGTTGATCGCGCGAATGCCGACCGAGCGCGGATTGCCGAACTCCGAGAGCACGGTCTTCTTCACCACGCCGTCCTTGGTGGCGAAGAGCAGGTACTGATCCTGCGAGAATTCGCGCACCGGGACGAGGGCGGCGAGCCGCTCATCGGGCTTCATGGCGACGCACGAGATGATCGGCTTGCCCCGCGCCGCGCGTGCCGCCTGCGGGATCTCATGCACCTTCAGCCAGTAACACTGACCCTGCTCGGTGAAGAACATGACGTAGTCATGGGTCGAGGCGATGAAGAGATGCTCGACCCAGTCGTCTTCCTTCTGGTGGGCGGCGATCACGCCTTTGCCGCCGCGCCGCTCCCGGCGATAGGCGGACACGGGGAGCCGCTTGATGTAGCCGGCGTGGGACACGGTAATCACCATGTCCTCTTCGGCGATCAAATCTTCGATCGAGAACTCGCCCTGGTCGGCGACGATTTCGGTGCGCCGGTCGTCGCCAAAGCCTTGCGCCAGCTCGGTCAGCTCTTCCTTCAGGATCTTCATGCGCCGCGGCTTGGAGGCGAGAATGTCCTTGCACTCCTTGATGAACTTGCGGACGTCCTTCAGCTCTTCCTCGAGCTTCGTGATTTCGAGGGCGGTGAGCCGCGCCAGCCGCATGTTGAGGATTTCGGCCGACTGCTTTTCCGACAGCTTGAACCGCTTGCGCAGCGCCGCGTCCGCACTGGGCGTGTCCTTCGATTTCTTGATGAGCTTGATCACTTCGTCGATGTTGTCGACGGCGATCTTCAAACCTTCGAGGATGTGCTCGCGATCCTGCGCGCGCTGCAGCTCAAACTCCGTACGCAGCGTGATGACGGTGTGGCGGTGCTCGATGAAGTTCTGCAGCAGCTCGACGAGCGTGAGCTCCCGCGGCGTGCCGTCCACCAGCGCCAGCATGATGGCGCCGAAGGTCTGCTGCATCTGGGTGTGCTTATAGAGCTGATTGAGGACGACCATCGGGATGGCGTCGCGTTTCAGCTCGATGACGAGCCGGATCCCTTCCTTATCGGACTCATTGCGGACGTCGCTAATGCCTTCGAGCTTTTTGGCGAGCACGAGATCGCGGATCTGCTCGTGCACGCGCTCGGGACTGACCTGGTAGGGGAATTCCGCAACGACGATCTGCTGCTTCGCCGTCGATTCCTTCTCTTCGACAATCGCGCGCGCGCGAATGACGATGCGGCCCCGGCCCTTCTCGTAGCACTCCTTGATCCCGTCGCGCCCGTAGATGATGGCGCCGGTCGGGAAATCAGGTCCCTTGATGAATTTCCGGACGTCCTTGAGCGTCGCCGAGGGATGATCGACGAGATGGACGATCGCTTGCACCACTTCGCCCAGATTGTGGGGCGGGATGTTGGTCGTCATGCCCACCGCGATACCCGCCGAGCCGTTCACGATCAGGTTGGGCAGCCGTCCCGGCAGGACGGTGGGCTCCTGCAGCCGGTCGTCGAAGTTCGGGACGAAGGCGACGGTGTTCTTGTCGATGTCCTCCAGCATCGTCATGGCAACGCGCGTGAGCCGCGCTTCGGTGTACCGGTAGGCGGCGGCCGAATCGCCGTCGACCGACCCGAAGTTCCCCTGCCCGTCGATCAGCGGGTAGCGCAGCGAGAAGTCCTGCACCATCCGCACCAGCGAGTCGTAGACCGCGATATCGCCGTGCGGATGGTACTTGCCGAGCACGTCACCGACGACG
>DASZCG010000323.1:0-11131 GCA_035943355.1 Gemmatimonadales bacterium | reverse complement strand
AGCGGGGACCGTGCAGTCGGCGCCGGCCATCGCGTCGGTGCGCATTCGTCGCGCCTGGCCGCTCGAAACGCGCGCCGTGATCGGCAGGGTGTTCGTCGACGCGAACGGCAACGGCCGGCAGGACAGCGGCGAGCAGGGCGTGAAGGGCGTGGACGTCTGGACCGACGACGGCGAGATCGCGACGACTGACGCCGAAGGCCGCTTCTCGTTTCAGAATCTGCGTCCTGGCCGTCACGTCTATCGCGTCGATCCGGCCACGCTGCCGGCCGGGCTCCCTATGCCCGACGCCGCGCAAGCGCGTGACGGCAGTGGTTGGACCACGCCGAGGGTGAACTTCGCACTCGCGGGTAGCGCTTCGGGCACAGCTGCTCCAACCGTCGCGGTCTCGAGCGCCGGCTCACCGAGCGCCGCCGTACCGAGCGTCGCGTCAGCTACCGTCGCCGCTTCCCCGGCAGTAGCGCCGTCGGCCCCGGTGTGCGGCGACTTCGCCGACGTCTTCCCCGGCGCCTATGGCGACCGCGCGACGGTGGCGTACTTCGAGCGCAACGAGTCGCGCCCGCACTACATCATGGGCATCGCCGAGCTCGGTAAGCGGGTGCAGGACTATCTGCGCGGGCATCCCGGGTGCGGGGTGGAAGTCGTCGGTCACAGCGACACGAGCGACATGCGCGGCGGCCCGTTCTTCACCAACCAGCGGCTCTCGGACGAGCGCGCCCGCTGGGTCGCCTATCAGCTGCGCTTCCATGGATTGGGCGAGCTGATCGACGACGTCTTCGGTCGCGGCGATCGGGACCCGCTGCCTGGGTTCGGTGGCGACATACTGGCCCGCGACCGGCGGGTCGAGCTCCGGCTCGTCAATCGCAATCCCCACATTGCCAAGTACGCGCAGTCACTCGCGCCGGCACCCGTCAGCACGGTTGCCGCCGCGCCTGTCGCCGCCGCGCGCCCGACGGTTCCTGCGCTTCGCGACTCGGCAGCGCGCGCCGCGGAAGAAAAGCGCGCCATCGTGGCCGGCCCGGCAGTGACGGTGTTCGCGCCGGTTGACGGCACCATTCTCACGAGCGATCGCGTGTTCGTCGGCGTGCACGGCGAGCCCGGCGCGACGGTTGTGCTGTTCGACGGCGCGACGCGCATTGCGGATGGACAGGTTCGCGGCGACGGCATTCACGACTTCATTGCGGTGCCGCTGGCGCGTGGACCGCACCGGCTGCGCGTGCGCATGGTAAACTCGTGGTCGCAGGAGCGGTGGGACAGCCTCGACGTACACGTCTCGGGCCGGCCGGCGCAGTTCGTCTACGAGGGTTCGCAAGTCGTGCTCGCCGTGGGTGGCCAACGGGTCGATACGGTGCAGGTGCGCGTGCTCGACCAGTGGAGCGCGCCGGTCGTGACGGGCGCGCTCGTCACCGTCTCCACGGAGGGCGCGGAGGTGATGAACGCGGACGAGGATCGCTCGTCCGTCGGGGTGCAGGTGAAGGCCGATTCGAACGGCGTGCTGACGCTGAAGCTGCGCGGCGGGCGCGATGTGCGGGTCGGTTCGCTGGCGCTGCGCTCGGAAGCCGCCGCCGCGCGCGTGCAGCTCGAGATTCTGCCCGTGGCCCAGCCGTTCATGATGACGGCTGCTGGTCAGGTCGGCGTTGGCGCGAGCCCGGACGCGTTTGGCTCCGCCACCGCGCGCGGCCGCCTCGATGCGCGCACGTCGCTGCTCATCAGCGTCGATTCACGGCAGCTCGACGCCGGCAGCGAGGAGTTCGGCCGCGCCGTCGATCCGCTGGGCGACGCGCAGTATCCGATCCTGGGCGACGCGAGCACCACGCGCTCGCGCAGCGCGTCGCGCTATGCGGTGGCGGCGCGGGTCGAGCGCGGCCTCGACTGGTTCGCGTTCGGCGACCTCACGACCGGCACATTCGCGAGCGGCCTCGCCCTCTCGGGCTACGACCGCGCGCTCGCGGGTGTGGCCGGCCGCGTCACCACGGGCGCCGTCGTGTGGCAGGGATTCGGCAGCACGAGCAGCGAGAAGCTCGCGCAGCAGCAGATCAGAGGCGCCGGCATGTCCGGGCCGTACGACGTCGGGCTCGGTATCAAGCCCGGCACCGAGCGCGTGGTGCTCGAGACGCGTGCGTTCGACGACGCGCAGCAGACCTTGGCGCGCCAGTCGCTCGTGCGCTACCTCGATTACGACATCGACTACGAGCACGGCCTGCTGCTCTTCAAGCATCCCGTGCCCGCGACCGATCCGTCCGGCAATCCGCTCTTCATTATGGTGACGTACGGTGCCGAGAACGGCGGCGCCCAGTCGACGGTGTGGGGGCTGCGCGCCAGCGCGGACGCGCGCGCGATCGTGGGCCGCGATGTGCTCGATTCGCTGCGCATCGGCTCGACCTTCATTCGCGACGGCCGCCCCGGTGCCGAGCGTGACCTCGCGGGCATCGACTTCGGCGCGCTGCGCGTGGGGCGGCTCGCGTTCCATGGCGAGCTGGCGCACTCGCAAACGCCCGATTCGGCGGGCTTCGCGACCAGTGTCGGCGGCTCGGTGATGCTCGCGAAGGGGCTATCGGTTTCGGGCGACTGGCTGCACACCGACGCCGAGTTCCGGAATCCTGCGAACATCGCGCTGGCCGGCGGCACGAACGATCTGAAGCTCGGCGCGCGCTTCCTCGTGGGTTCGAGCGAGATCCGCGTCGAGCATTCCGCACAAGCGTTCGACTTGCAGAATGTGAGTCGCTCGCGGTCCGGCGCGTTTGTCGCGCAGAAGTTCGGCACGCTGCGCGCGGAGGCCGGCGTCTCGGCCAGCCAGCTCAACACCGGCACGACTGACGACGCGACTCAGGCGACCGAGCTGCGGCTCACGTGGGCGCCGCTCCACGCGCTCAACTTCACGGCGGAAGCGCGCCGTCACCTGGGTGAGCTGGCCAGCGCCGTGCAGCCCGACTACGTCGGCGCCGGGGTCGTGTTCAAGGTCAACCCGCATACGTCGTTCGAGCTGAACCATCGCCAGGTCGAGCTGCCGGGGAGCTCAGGATACGGCGTCACGACGTTCGGCGGCCGGTCGGATATCGGCGCAGGGACGCAGGCGTGGGGCTCCTATCAGATCGCGGGCGCGAGCGGCGGGCATGTCGCGGCGGTGGTCGGCCTGAACAACCGGCTGCGCCTCGGCAGCGCGTGGACGCTCAACACGCTGTTCGAGCGCCGCTTCGGCCTGAACAACGCGCCGACGGCCGACCCGATTCGCGCGCTGCCGTTCATGCAGGTGGAAGAGAACTACTGGTCGGCGGGGTTCGGGGCGGAGTACTTGCCGGAGCAGGCGCCGTATCGCTTGAGCGTGCGCACTGAGTGGCGCGATGGGGAAGAGCGCACCAGCAAGCTCGTCGCGATAGCCGGCGCGATGGACCTGACCAAGGCATTCGCGGTGCTCACGCGCCAGGAATTCCAGGCGTCGGACGATCGCCAGGCGACCGGCCGGATCAATCACCAGCGCATTGCGTCGCTGAACGGTCTCGCGTTCCGGCCGGTCGGTTCGGACGCGCTCAACGTCCTCGCCAAGGTCGAAGTGATCGACGAGCAGAATCCGCTCGGTGGCGGCGTGCTGACCGCGCAGACGGGGCATGAGGCGCGCCGGATTCTGACGGCCGAGGCGATCTGGGCGCCGAATTCGCGGCTCGAGTTGGGCGCGCGCTACGCGCTGCGGAACGCCGACGCGACCGTGACGCACTCGGACAGCGTCGTACAGCCGCTCAGCTCGTCGGCCGATTACGTCGGCTCGCGGCTCGACGTCGGTCTCCGCGCGTGGCTGCGCGTGCGCGGTGACGGCCGGCTATTGCACGAGCGGACCAGCGGCACCGTACGGTGGGACGCCGCGCCACAGCTGGTGCTCGTGCCGGTGCGCGGCATCGAAATCGCGAGCGGCTATCGCGTCGGCAACTTGCGTGATCCCGACTTTGCGGTGCGCGGTGGGTCGGGGTGGTTCATGACGATTGGTGCGACGATCACCGAGCAATCGGTATCGAGCATCGCGGGCTTCTGGCGTTCGAGGGGGGGGAACCAATGACGTTGCAATGTCCGCACTGCGGAGAAGCGGCGACACACGAACGGCGGGATGTGCTGGGGCATTTTGTGATCTGTCCCAGCTGCGATCGGCATTATGAGTGGCAGAAGACGGCGCCGGCTGAGACAGAGGCGGTGTGGGGAGAGGATGAAAACGATGAGGCGTAGCGGCACGCGCTCGAAACAGCGCTATCTTCCCCTCGACATTTCTCCTTAGAGGGCGCTTCATGCTGACGATCGTGCTTCGGTTTGCGCACGTGGTGTTCGGCGCGCTGTGGGTCGGGATGATGGGATTCCAGGTCTTCTTCCTCATGCCCGCTCTCAGTGACATCGGACCCGATGCCGGCAAGGTCATGGGAGCATTGGTCAAGCGGAAGATCCCCATCTTCATGCCGCTCTTCGCGCTGATCGCGCTCGTGTCCGGAATGTGGCTGTTCCAGCGCATGTCGGGCGGCAACATGGGCGCGCTAATGCAAACGACGATGGGAAAGGCGTTCGGATTCGGCGGTTTGGTCGCGCTGCTCGCGTTCCTCGCCGGCATCCTTGTGATGCGACCCGCGATGCTCCGCTCGGCGAAGCTGATGGAGTCGCTGCCCGCGACGCCGCCGGCAGAGCGTGCGGCCGTGCAGGCGGAGCTGCAGAAGCTCCGGGAGCGCGGGACCCTGCTCGGCAAAGTCGTGATGTGGATGCTGCTGTTTACGCTCGCGGCGATGGCGGTGGCGCGATATCTGTGAGCGCGTGCAGAGTGGAACGGTAGCGCAACCGCGAGCCACGTGACGGCGCTCACGCGGCGCGTGTCGGCTTCCGTGGAACCAGTAAACATCTGGACGTAATCGGGGTCAAAGGGGGCGCACGAAAACCTCAAGAGGAGGTGCGCCAATGCAACGCTCTTTGATCTTTCTCGTCGCGGCGCTCGGCGTCGTGGGCTGCGCGCCGGGATACACGAGCGCGTCGGTCGTCTACACGGAGCCGGCCCGGTACGTATACGTCGTACCGGTCGATCGCGTCGTCGTGGTGACGCGCGAGGTGCTGGTCAATCGCGGCTGGACCGTCTACAAGGTCGAGCGCGACGGCCCGAACCGCATCATTTGGGCGCGGCAGGGCGACGATCACATCGTTCGCATCTTCGCGAACCCTGACGGTGAGCGCGTGGTCGTACGTGGTCTGGCGGAAGAGCGCACCCGGCATGACCGCGGGCGCCACGAGGGTTGGGCCAAGCGCGGCGAGCCGCGGGAGATCATCACCGACATCGATGTGAAGCTGCGAGCTCGCGGCTAGCACATAGCCGTTTTTGGCCGTCGATTCCCGCTTGATATCGTCGTCCGAAATCGGCGCGCAGACATACGGGTCCTTCGGTAAGGTGATCCAATCACCAACCGGAGGACCCTGTGCGTTACGTCTCGTGCGCGATTCTCGTGGCCCTGGTCTGGAGCTGTAGACAGGATCAGGACGTCTCGTTCGACCCCCGCGTCTCGCGCGAAACTGTCGCGCTGTCCGGCGGCGGGGGGGGCGGGGGGGGCGGGGGGGGCGCGCGCTACACCATCTCCTACCTCCCGACCCTCGGCGGCTCGCGCAACCGCCCTACCGGCATCAGCAACTCGGGACTCGTCGTCGGCTTCGTCAATCGCCCGGGCAACTTGACGCGCGTCGCCGCATTCTGGCGCAACGGCTCGCTCGACACGCTGGGCACACTCGGCGGTCCGAACAGCATCGTGCAGTGGCCCGGGATCAGCAACAACGGCATCGTCGCCGGCATCACCGAGCTCGCCGATCTCGATCCATTGCATGAGGAGTGGAGCTGCACCGCATTTCTTCCCAGCGTCACGGGACACATCTGCCGCGGCTTTGTGTGGCAGGATGGCGTCATGACCGCCTTGCCCACGCTCGGCGGCTATCAGGGATTCGCGACGAGCGTGAACAGCCAGGGACAGGTTGTTGGTTGGGCCGAGACGCCCGTGCACGATCCGACGTGCAATGCGCCGCAGGTGCTGCAGTTCCGCGCCGTCCTGTGGGACACGAAGAAGGGCACGTTAAAGCAGCTGCGCCCGCTACCCGGCGACTCGACGTCGGCGGCGACGGGGATCAATGAACGGGGTCAGGCCGTGGGCATTTCGGGCGAGTGCGACATTGCGGTCGGCCAGCTCAGCGCGCGCCACTCGGTGCTGTGGGAGAAGGACACCGTCGTGAACATCGGCGACCTGGGCGGCGACGCCTGGCACACGCCGATGGACATCGACAACGCGGGCGACGTCGTCGGCTTCTCGAATCCGGCCGGCGTGATCGGGATCGACTTCAACCCGCACGCCTTCCTGTGGACGACGGCCGCCGGCATTCGGGACCTCGGCACGCTGCCCGGCGACGACAACAGCCAGGGACTCGGCGTCAATTCCAGCCTGCAGGTCGTTGGCGTATCGACCGGTGCCGGCAACCGCGCGTTCCTATGGGAGAACGGCGTCATGCAGGACCTCAATTTGCTGGTTGGTCCCGACTTCCCCGATCTGCTGATTGTGGCCCAGCATATCAATGAAAATGGCGTAATCGTAGGGCGCGCGGTGCTCCATGGAACGAGCCGGCAGGTGCCATTTGTGGCCACGCCGGTGAGCGCGCAATAGGTTTCGAGCATGGTCTCTGCCGTTGCTCCTCACCGCGACGCCTATCAGCTTGCCGTAGACGCGCGCGATCCGCGGTTTGACGGCGTTTTCTTCGTCGGCATCACTACCACGCACGTGTATTGCCGGCCGTGTTGCCCGTCGCGCTTGGCCTACGACCGTCACCGCCGTTTTTTCGATTCCGCGGCGGCGGCCGAGCGCGCCGGGTTCCGGCCTTGTCTGCGCTGCCGTCCCGAGCTGGCGCCGGGCAGAACCGGGGCGCCCGTCGACGCGGTGTCGCAGCTCGCGCGGGCGGCGGCGCAGCGCATCGCCGCCGGGGCGCTCAACGGTCACAGCGTCGCTGATCTCGCAAGCGAGCTCGGCGTGAGCGAACGCCATCTGCGGCGCGCGCTCGAGCGGGAGGTGCGGGTCTCGCCGCTTGAGCTGGCGCAGACGCATCGCCTGCTGCTCGCCAAACGGTTGATCGTCGATACCGACTTGCCGATGACGCGTGTCGCGTACGCGAGCGGGTTCCAGAGCTTGCGCCGCTTCAATGCATCGTTTCGCACGCACTACCGCATGGCGCCGAGTGCGTTGCGCCGCAGGCGGCGGATGCGGGCATGGGTCGAGGGGTCGCTCGAGCTGACGCTGTCGTATCGCCGGCCACTCGCGTGGGACCTGTTGATGAGCGCGTTGCCGCGCGAGGCAACGATTGCGATCGACGGACATCGTGGTCGCGTGTCGGTCGAGAACTGCCCAGCCGAAGGGAACATCGTCGTCGAGATCGCGGAATCGCTGTTGCCGGTGTTGATGCCGTTGATCGCCGGACTGCGGCGCGTGTTCGACCTCGATGCGGAGCCCGCGGTGATCGACGCGCACCTCAGCGCGGGCGGGCTCGGTCAGCTCGTGGCCCGGTGGCCGGGCGTGCGCGTGCCCGGAAACCTGGAGCGACTCGAGGGCGGCAACCCGGACGCTTTTCCGACGAGCGATCGGCGGTGGCTGGCACGCGCGGAGCGGTGGCGGCCGTGGCGCGCCTACGCGCTACAGTTGCTGCGCCCCATGGAGCGTCCTCTGCTGTGAGCTGCTGCCCAGCGCCCGCTTGGGCGAATCAATTCAATCGCGGGAGAGCCGCGCGCGAGCTGCGCGATTACCAGCGCCATGGTCCCGCGGCAACGACGCGAGCGTTGATCGATGCCCTGGTCCGCATGGGCGTGAATCAGGGCACGCTGCTCGACATCGGCGGCGGCGTGGGCGCGATTCAGCTCGCACTGCTCGCGGCCGGCGCGCGCGGTGCCACGAGTGTGGACGCGGCGAGCAACTATGAGGAGATCGCCCGCGGCGAGGCCGAGCGCCACGGCGTGCGCGGCCGCATCACGTATCAGCTAGGCGACTTTGTCGACCTAGCGCCCGAGGTTGCGGCGGCAGACATCGTGACACTCGACCGCGTCGTGTGCTGTTACGCCCACATGGAGCCGCTGCTCCGCCTCTCGGCGCAACGCTGCCGCCGGCTGTACGGCCTTGTCTACCCGCGCGATCGCTGGCTCGCGCATGTCGTGATCGGCGTGGAGAACTTCTTCCGCCGGCTGTGGCGCAACCCATTTCGGTCGTTCATCCATTCCATCGCGGCGATGGACGAGTTGATCCGTTCGCTCGGATTCACGCTGCGCCACAAGGTGCGGACCTTGGCGTGGGAGGTCGTGGTCTACGAGCGGCACGGGTAGGCTATGGTGCGCTGCGGAGCTGGCTATCCGCCTTGGCGAGCAGCGTCTCCCGGAGTGCCGGATAGAATTGCACGAACGCGTTGTCGAACGCGGCCTCCGTCTTGTGACATGAGTAGCAGGCCAGCTCGCCCGGCTGCTTCGCGGCGCTCGATGCGGTGTCGCCGAATCCATAGAATCCCCAACCGGTAGGATCGACCCCCTTCCGCTTCAAATGCACCTCGAACCCGGACATGCGGTCGCCTTCGTAGAAACCCGCGCGCGCCGGGTTCGATTTCTTGGAAGCCTCAAAGAACGTCAGCACGAACATCGCGTTCTCGGGGAAGGCGCGATGCTCGATGGCATAGCGATACGCCCACGGCTGCAGATAGACGTTGTGGAACATTCCAGGAGCCGCGCCGGCCACCGGCGGCGTCTGCGACTGCGCGTAGGAGAGGCCCGTTGAGGCGCCGACCATCACCCATTCCATGTATCCCTGCGGCCGGATGAGGCGGCCGGTGCTCGTGAACTGTGGGACTTGATCCTTGGGCGGACTCTGCTTCGCGCCTTGTACAGCCAGCGTCGACACTAGCGAGACGGCCGCTGCGACCTTGATCATTGCATGCATCTGCGCTCTCCTTGCGTAGTGTTGGCGACGGCGCTCGACGACAGTACGGCTTCCGCGCGCGGGGCGTAACACCCGTGCAGCGAACTGCTGCCCCCGTGCAGTGAACTGCGGTAAACCGCCGGTCTGAAGGAGTTAGCTTCGACGCATGCCTGTACTGCGATCACGCAATGGGCGGGCACTGGCATGGGCGTGGGGCATCATGGCGCTCATCGCCGCGATGGCCACCACGCGACACCATTACCAAATGGTCGATAGCTCGCTCCACGGAGACTTTCTCACCTGGCGCCACGCGATGTCCCAGGAGGTACCGCATTGGCTGTTCTGGGCGCTCGCGATCCCATTCGTCTATCTGCTCGTGGACCAGCTGGCGCGGCGGCGCCGGGGTTGGGTACCCGCGGTCCTCGCGCATGTCGCCTTTGCGACCGCGACGATCGCGCTCGCTACCGCGTTTCACGCGGTCTGGTTTTCCAAGAGTTTTGGAGATGCTGTCATGGGCTCGGCTTCTGCCTCGCTCTTTTCGTATGGCGCGATACTCGGCGCGGTCCTGGCGTACTACTACGCACAGCGCTCGGTGGAGCGTGACGTGGAGCTCGCCGGCGCCAAGCTCCGCGCGTTGCGTGCCCAGCTGCGGCCACACTTCATGTTCAACGCGTTGAACAGCGTCGCGATGCTCGTCCGGGGCGGGCGTGGTCCCGAAGCCGTCGAGATGATCGCGCGCGTGTCGAACCTGTTGCGGGATTCGCTGGACGACGACGACCGCGCCGAGGTCTCGCTCGAGGAAGAGGTGTCGCTGGCGCGGCGCTATTTGGCAATCGAAGAGGTGCGCTTCGCCGACCGGCTCGAGGTGCGCGTCGAGCTCACAGCAGAGGCGCGGGCAGTGCGTGTGCCCCGACTGATTCTGCAGCCGGTGGTCGAAAATGCCGTGCGCCATGGGATCGGGGCACGTGCCGCCGCGGGCCACCTCGAGATCACCGCGCGCACGACGCCTGACGAATTGATCGTCGTGGTGCGCGATGACGGTCCGGGGCCTTCCCCAACCCAGCGTCCCAACGGCGTCGGCCTCAAGAATACACGCGAGCGGTTGCGCACGGCGTACGGAGCCGGGGCGCGCTTGACGCTCGAGCACGCTCCGGAAGGCGGCGGGGTCGCTACGCTGGTGCTGCCGCTGCGGCTTGAGCACCGCTCATGAACCCGCTGCGCGTTCTCGTGGTGGATGATGAGCCCCTGGCTCGCACCGGACTACGGGAGCTGATCCGGCGCGACCCAGAGCTCGAGTGCCTTGGTGACTGTGGCGGCGGCCAGGCGGCGATCGAAGCGATCGAGCGGCACAAGCCGGATCTCGTGCTGCTCGACGTGCAGATGCCGGAGATCGACGGGTTCGGCGTGATCCGCGCGATCGGCCCCGAGCGGATGCCGCCGGTCATCTTTGTCACCGCGTACGAAGAGTTCGCGCTGGACGCGTTTCGTGTCCACGCCCTCGATTATCTCGTCAAACCATTCAGCGATGCAGCGCTTGCCGCGGCATTGGACCGCGCCAAGCGGTTCGTGCGGGACGGTCAGTTGCAGCAGCTGGCGGAGCGGTTGACGGGTCTCGTGCACCAGGCACCTAACCCCCAGCACCTGTCCCGAATCACCGTGCGCTTGGGCCAGCGCCAGCAGATCGTGCGGGTGACCGATATCGACTGGATCGAGGCGGCCGATTACTGCGCCAAACTCCACGTCGGCGCCACGGTTCACGTCGTCCGGGTCTCGCTCGGCGCGCTCGAGCGCCTGCTCGACCCTACGAGCTTCGTGCGCGTCCATCGCTCGGCAATCATCAACGTGGACCGGCTCAAAGAGATCGAGTCGGACAGCTCCGGAGATGGTACCATCGTGCTGGCGGACGGCACGAAGGTTCGACTGGCGCGGAGCCGTCGCGCCGCGGTGGATCGGCTGCTGGGGAGAGCGTTCTAGCAGAAGGCGCACCAAATGCCGAGCCCGGGCTCTTAGCCCGGGTTATCTGCGCGGCGGGGTCAGTGAGTCTCGCGGCACCCCCGCGGGTAGTCCCTGAGGAAAGCGGGCGTGCGCCCGGAGACTGTCCGGCTCGGCCGGCACTTTCGCGTACCGAGCGTGCTGCATCGAGGGGGCGGAAACGACCCCAATCAGACCCCAGATCACCAGCGTTCCCGGCAACACGC
>DASZCG010000322.1:0-17265 GCA_035943355.1 Gemmatimonadales bacterium | reverse complement strand
AATCACGACGACGTCGCCCGCGTGGATCTCGCCGGCGAGAATCGCCGCGAGACACGCCTCTTCCGAGTCGAAGACACGGGCGGGTCCAGTGATCTCATGGGCGCCATGACCGCTCACTTTGGCAACCGCCCCGTCGGGCGCAAGATTGCCGCGCAGAATCACGATGTGCCCCGACGGCGCGAGCGGCCGATCCCAGGGATGGATCACGTCCTGATCGGGCGAAGGGCGGGTGGGTACGTCTGCGAGCACCTCCGCAACGCTACGGCCATCGATGGTCCGCGCAGCGCCGTGCAGCACACCGTTCGCAAGCAGGATGCTCATGACCCGCGGAATGCCGCCCGCGCGATGCAAGTCCGTCGTGACGTAGCGACCGGAAGGTTTCAGGTCGCACAATACGGGAACGCGTTTCCGCATCGCTTCGAAGTCATCGATGGCCAGCGGGACACCGGCGGCGCGAGCGATCGCGAGCAGATGCAGCACCGCGTTGGTGGATCCACCGATCGCCATCACGACGGCGATGGCGTTGTCGAATGCCTGCCGTGTGAGGATCTGGCGTGGCAGCCGCCGCGCACGGACCGCGTCGAACAACACCGTGGCAGCCCGGGCGGCGCCGTCCGCCGTCTCCTGGTCTTCGGCCGCCATGGTCGACGTGCCCGGCAGGCTCATGCCCATCGCCTCGATCGCCGCGGACATCGTGTTCGCCGTGAACATCCCGCCGCACGACCCCGCGCCGGGGCAGGCGCGCCGCTCGATCTCGGTCAGCTCGTTCCGGCCCATGCGCCCGGCGCTGCACGCCCCGACCGCCTCGAAGACGCTCACCACCGTCAGATCGCGACCGGCGTGATGACCGGGTTTGATGGTGCCGCCGTAGACGAAAATCGCCGGGATATCGAGCCGCGCGATGGCGATCATCGCGCCCGGCATGTTCTTGTCGCAACCACCGACCGCGAGCAGGCCATCCATGCGCTGCGCGCCGCACGCCGTCTCGATCGAATCGGCGATCACCTCGCGCGACACGAGCGAGTAGCGCATGCCTTCGGTGCCCATGGAAATGCCGTCGCTGACCGTAATCGTCCCGAAGGTCTGCGGCATCGCGCCGGCGCCGCGCAGCGCCTGTTCGGCGCGCCGGGCCAGGCGGTCGAGGCCCGCATTACACGGCGTGATGGTGCTGTGCGCGCTGGCGATGCCGATGATCGGCTTCACGAAGTCGGCGTCGCCGAATCCCACGGCGCGCAACATCGCGCGGTTCGGCGCCCGCTCGAGTCCCTGCGTGATCGCCCGGCTGCGGAAGTTGTCGCTCACGACAATCCCTCCAGCGCTTCGGCGAGCACGAGGTCCACGATGCGGGTACCCATTTCGGTAGTGCCGATGCTCGCTTCGCCGGGACGCGCGAGATCCTGGGTGCGGGCACCCGTGTCGAGGGCTGCCGCGATGGCGTCGTCGACGGCAGCGGCGGCGTCCGGGAGGTTGAGACCGTGGCGCAGCAGCAGCGCCACGCTGGCAATGGCGCCGATCGGATTCGCCACGCCGCGCCCCGCCAGCGGAGGCGCGGAGCCGTGCACCGGCTCGAACAGACCGGCTCCGGGGGGGGGGCCGAGCGAAGCCGACGGCAGCAAACCGAGCGACCCGGCGAGCACCGCTGCTTCATCGCTCAGAATGTCCCCGAACATGTTCTCGGTCAGCACGACGTCGAGCGATGCCGGATCGGTGACCAGTCGCATCGCGGCGGTATCGACGTAGCAGTGCTCGAGCCGCACATCGGGGTAATCATGCGCGACCTGCGTGACGGTCTCGCGCCACAGCTGCGAGACCTCGAGCACATTCGCCTTATCCACCGATGTGACGATGCCCCTCCGGCCACGGGCCGCCTCGAACGCCACGCGTGCGACGCGCTGGATCTCTGCTGCCGTGTACGTCAGCGTGTTGATCGCGCGCGTGCCGTTGCGCCCGCGCGGCTCGCCATAATAGAGACCGCCGGTCAGCTCGCGCACGACCAGCAGATCGACGCCCTGCAGGCGGTCGGCCTTCAGCGGCGAGCAGGTGACGAGCGCCGGGTGGACTGCGACGGGCCGCAAGTTCGCAAACACGCCCAGCAGCTTGCGCAATGCCAGCAGGCCTGTTTCCGGGCGCAGCGCGCGCGGCGCGCTGTCCAGCCTGGGATCACCAACCGCGCCGAGCAGCACCGCGTCGCTGTGGATCACGACGTCGCGCGTCGCCGGCGGCAAGGGATCCTGCGCCGCAGCGACGCCGGCCGCGCCGACCGGCACGGTCTGGAACTCGAACCGGATCTCGAAGCGCTCACCAACCGCTTCGAGCACACGCACCGCCTGCGCGATCACCTCAGGCCCGATGCCGTCACCAGGCAACAGCGCAATAGTGAAAGTCTTCATTGATGACTCCGCTCATAGGCCGCGATGCTCGCTTCCTCGAGCAGCGTGCGGCCGATTTCGTCCAGACCGCGCAGCAACAGCTGGCGACCATAAGGATCTGCGGTGAACGGGACAGCAAGACCGCGGTCGTCCGACACGAGCTGCGCTTCGAGATCCACCACGAGCTCGTACGAGCCGCTCGCCGCAGTGCGTATCAGCCCGTCGACGTCGGACGCCGCCAGGCGTACGGGCAGCAGGCCGTTGCGATAGCAGTTCGCCAGGAAAATGTCGGCGAACGACGGCGCAATGATCGCGCGGAATCCGTACTGCGCGAGCGCCCACACGGCGTGTTCGCGCGAGGACCCGCAGCCAAAGTTCGGGCCGGTGACGAGAATCGTCGCGCTCTGTGCCGTGGGACGGTTGAGCTCGAAATCGGGATTGGCGCGCCAGTCGTAGAACAGGCTCGACCCGAACCCCACGCGCTCGACGCCTTTCAGAAATTGCTTCGGAATGATCTGATCGGTGTCGATGTTGGCGCGCGGCAGCGCGACGACCTTCCCCCGGTGGCGCACGAACGGAGTCACCATCCGCGCACGTCCACGAGGCGCCCCTCGATCGCTGCCGCGGCCGCCATCACGGGACTCATCAGGTGGGTGCGGCCGCCCCGTCCCTGCCGGCCTTCGAAATTCCGGTTGGACGTCGCCGCGCAGCGCTCCCCCGCACCCAGCACATCGGCATTCATGCCGAGGCACATCGAGCAGCCGGCGTTGCGCCACTCGAAGCCGGCGTCGCGGAAGACGCGGTCCAATCCCTCCTGCTCCGCCTGCGCCTTCACCCGCTGCGAGCCAGGCACCACCATCGCGCGCACGCGCGCGGAGACGTGCCTGCCGCGGACGACGCCCGCCGCCGCGCGCAGGTCTTCGATCCGGGCGTTGGTGCACGATCCCAGAAAGACACGATCGATGGGAATGCCTGCGAGCGGCGTCCCGGGCTGGAGATCCATGTATGCGAGCGCGCGCGTCGCCGCCTCGCGCTCGGTTTCCGTCGGGAATTGCGCCGGATCCGGCACGCGACCGGTGATATCGGTGACCATTCCGGGAGTCGTTCCCCAGGTGACCTGGGGGCCGATGCTCGACGCGTCGAGACTCACCCGGGTGTCGTACGTCGCGCCGGGATCCGAGCGGAGGGATCGCCAATGCGCGACGGCGTCGCGCCATGCCTGGCCCGCCGGCGCGCGGGGCCGGCCCTCGAGATAGGCGACCGTCACATCGTCCGGCGCGATCATGCCGGCCCGCGCGCCCGCTTCGATCGACATGTTGCACACGGTCATGCGCTCTTCCATCGACAGCGCGCGGATCGCGTCGCCGGTGTACTCGATCACGTGCCCGCTCGCCCCCGACGTTCCGATCTTCCCGATCAACGCGAGAATCAGATCCTTGGCTGTGACACCCGGCGCTCGACTGCCGGTGATCCGCGCCTCGAGATTGCGGGGCTTGGCGAGCACGATGCATTGCGTCGCCAGTACGTGCTCGACCTCGCTCGTACCGATGCCGAGCGCGAACGCGCCGAACGCACCGTGCGTCGCGGTGTGCGAGTCGCCGCACACGATCACCATGCCGGGCTGGGTGGCGCCCAGCTCGGGGCCAATGACGTGGACGATCCCCTGCCCGGGTGACGTGAGACCGAACAGCTCGATGCCGAAGTCTCGCGCGTTCGTGTCGAGCGCATCCACTTGCCGCGCGGACACCGCGTCGGCGATCGGCAGGGAGCGATCGCCCGTCGGCACGTTGTGGTCCACGGTCGCCAGGGTGCGCGCCGGCCGCCGGACCCTGCGTCCCTCACGCCGCAGGCCGGCGAACGCCTGCGGCGACGTCACCTCGTGGACGAGGTGGAGATCGACGTAGAGCAGCGCCACACCGTCCGCGAGCTCCTGCACGACGTGCGCGCTCCAGATGCGATCGAACAGCGTCTGCATCACGCGCGCGCCGGCTCCCGCTCGGACGGTTGCGCGGGCTTGGCTCTGGTACGGCCCCCCCCCGCCCCACCCGACTCCGCCACCTTGCCTTCCTCGGTCCACGGCATCATGGCGCGCAAGCCCGCACCGACCTGTTCGATCGGATGATCCTGCGCCGCGCGCCGCAACTCGTTGAACCGGGGAGCGCCCGCGCGACATTCCGCGATCCACTCCTTGGCGAATGTGCCGTCGCGGATGTCGGCGAGCAGGCGCCGCATTTCCTCGCGCACCGCCGGGCTGATCACGCGAGAGCCGCGAGTCAGGTCGCCGTACTCGGCGGTGTTGCTGATCGACTGACGCATGAAGCCGAGGCCGCCACGGTAGATCAGATCGACGATCAGCTTCAGCTCGTGGAGACATTCGAAGTACGCCATCTCGGGCGCATACCCCGCCTCGGTCAACGTCTCGAACCCCGCCTGAATCAACGCCGTCACGCCGCCGCACAGCACCGCCTGCTCGCCGAAGAGATCGGTTTCGGTCTCTTCCGCAAAGGTCGTCGCAATGACGCCGGCGCGGGAGCAGCCGATTCCCGTGCCGTAGGCGAGCGCATTGGCCAGCGCCGCGCCGCTGGCGTCCTGGTGTACGGCCACGAGTCCGGGAACGCCACGGCCCGCCTGGTACTCGCTGCGGACGAGATGCCCCGGAGATTTGGGAGCGATCATCGACACGTCGACCGCGGGCGGCGGCACGATTTCACCGAAGTGGATATTGAAGCCGTGGGCGAACATCAGCGTCTTGCCCGCACCGAGCGCGGGGGCGACGGCGGCGTCATAGACCGCGCGTTGCTCCTGATCGGGCACGAGCATCATGATCACGTCGGCCGCCGTCGCCGCCTCGGCCACCGGCCGCACCTCGAGTCCATCGGCGGTAGCCTGTTTCCACGAGGCGCCGTTCGGCCGCAACCCCACGATCACCCGGGCGCCTGAGTCGCGCAGGTTTTGCGCATGAGCGTGGCCCTGACTGCCGTAGCCGATGATGGCGAACACGCGATCGCGCAGCCGCGCGCGGTCGGTGTCCGCCTCGTAATAGACACGCACCGAAGAGGTCATGGTTACTCCGGAAAGAGAGGACGAGTCCCTCCGCTCCCGATGGGAGAGGGGGTGGGGATCAGGGGGTGACGCGGTGGCTTTGCGCACACCGACCACGTTCTGGATTTGCAGGACGAGACTGTGGACCGTCGCGTCGTCCGCATCGATTTCGCACGACATCCGCCAGATGCCTGGCGGACCATTGGAATCCACGGCCAGCGCAAGGACGGGGAGATTGCGCCGTCGCAGCACACTGCACGCGCGATTGAGCGTGAGCAGGTCGCTGGACAACAGCACGGTCAGCGTGCGGGGACGGTTCATACCGGCGCCGTCTCGAGCAGCTCGGACAGCGAGCCGCCGGGCACGATCATCGGGAAGACGTTGGCTTCCTGCTCGATCACCAGCTCGACCAACGTCGGGCCAGGCGTTTCGTTTGCCTCGCGCAACACCGCCCCCACTTCGCCGGCCTGTTTCACGCGCCATCCGGGAATCCCATACGCCTGCGCGAGCTTCACGTAGTCGGGACTCCAGATGGGTGTGTTCGAGTACCGCCCGCCGTGGAAGAACTGCTGCCACTGCCGGACCATGCCGAGGTAGCCGTTGTTGAAGATGGCGAGCTTCACCTCGAGGCCCTCCTGCACCATCGTGGCGATCTCGGCCATGTTCATCTGGAATCCGCCGTCACCGGAAATCGCCCAGACGGGCTCATCGGGGCGGGCGAGGTGCACACCCATCGCGGCGGGGACGGCGAACCCCATCGCGCCCAGGCCGCCCGAGGTGATGTGGGTGTTGGGCCGCTGGAAGGGATAGCGCTGCGCGATCCACATCTGGTGCTGCCCAACGTCCGAGACGATGGTGCAGCGTCCGCCGGTCACATCCGCCAGGGCGGACAGGATCACTTCGGGCGACAGTCCACCGGCGAACGCCTCTTCGCGGTGGCGCATGAGAGCGGCGATTTCTTTCCGCCAGCTCACGCAGTCCCGCGGCGCCACCACGTTCAGAAGTCGTTCGACGATGCGGCGCGCGTCGCCGACCATGGCCACGGCGACGGGCACATTGCGCCCGATCGCCGCGGCGTCGATGTCGATATGCACGATCCTGGCCCGCGGCGCGAACGTGGCCGTATTGCCGGTCACGCGGTCATCGAACCGCATGCCGACGCCGATGATCACATCGGCTGCCTGGATGGCCTTGTTCACGTGCACTTCGCCGTGCATGCCCGGCATCCCGAGAAACAGCTCGTGCGCCTGGGGGAATGCGCTGATGCCCAGCAGCGTCGTGATCACCGGCATGCCGGTCCGCTCGGCGAGCTGGCGGATCTCGGCGTATGCGTTGCTCACGATCACGCCGTGCCCGATCATCAGCAGCGGGCGCTCCGCCTGGGCGATCAGCTGCGCCACTTCACGCACAGTCGCATCGTCGGGGATCTCCCGTGGGGGCTTCCGCTCCGCGCTGTGGCGCGACGGGTGTGGCCGGGTGCGGTATTCCGCTTTCTGATTCTGGACGTCTTTGGGCACGTCGACGAGGACCGGACCGGGACGGCCCTCCAGCGCGATGGCCATGGCGTCGCGAATGTCATCGGCCAGCTCCTCCACATCGCGCACCAGCACGTTGTGTTTGGTGACCGGCAGCGTCACGCCGACAACATCGGTCTCCTGGAACGCGTCCCGCCCCAACATCGGCCGGCCGACCTGGCCCGTGATCGCGAGCACCGGTGAGCCATCCATGTGCGCCGTGGCCAATCCGGTGACGAGGTTGGTCGCGCCCGGACCGGAGGTCGCGACACACACGCCGACGCGATGACCGGCACGCGCATATCCATCGGCGGCGTGTGCGGCCGCCTGCTCGTGGCGTACCAGGATGTGCCGCAGGCCTTCGTGCTGATGGAGTGCGTCGTAGAAGGGCATGATGGCACCGCCCGGATAGCCGAACATCACATCGACGCCCGCGTCGACCAGCGTACGCGTCAGGATCTGGGCGCCCGTCAGGAGCTCGGTCATGGCTTCACACCCCCCAGAAATAGCTGCTGCTCAACGCCACTGTTTCGAGACCATCCGCGTGATCGGCTTTGTTCAGCGCGTGCACCAGGGCGCGTGCGCCCGCTTCGACAATGTCCGTCGACGCCCCGTGCCCGCTGAGCGACTTGCCATCGATGCGGACCTGGAGGACGACGCGTCCCAGACTGTCGCGGCCGGGCGTGACCGATTGCACCGAGAGATCGAGCACTTCGATCGTCCGGCCGGCGGCTTCGGCGATTGCCGCGAAGGCCGCAGCAATTGGCCCGTTGCCCGTGGCCGACGCAGTACGCTCCCGGAACCCGGGACCCGCGAGCCGCACCTCCGCGCTGGCGGTCTCCGTGCCGCACATCACACGCAGGTAGGTGAGGTTGTAGACCTCGGGCGCGCGATGAAACCCGTCGTGCAGCAGCGTGAGCAGATCCTCGTCGAGGATCTGGCGCTTCTTGTCCGCGAGCGCGGTGAACGCCTGATACAGCTGCTCGAGCGCGTTGGCGTCGGGCTCGTAGCCGAGCTGGCGATAGCGCCGCTCGAGCGCATGGCGGCCGGAATGCTTGCCGAGCACGATGCTCGACCCACCGGCGCCTACCGTTTCGGGCGCGATGATTTCGTACGTCAGGCCGTTCTGTAACACGCCATGCTGGTGAATCCCCGCCTCGTGCGCGAAGGCGTTGCGACCGACGATCGCCTTGTTGGGTTGTGGAAAGACGCCGGTTTCGTGCGACAACAGCCGGCTGGTGCGCACAATCTCGCGCGGGTTCACGCGGCACTGGAACGCCACAACCTGCGGCCGCGTCCGGCCCGCCATGACGATCTCCTCGAGCGCCGCGTTGCCGGCGCGCTCACCGATGCCGTTGACCGTACACTCCACCTGGCCGGCCCCCGCTTCGATGGCGGCCAGCGAGTTCGCGACGGCGAGGCCAAGGTCGTCGTGGCAATGCGCGCTCAGCACGACCGTGCCGGTCTCGGGGACGCGCTCGCGAACGGCGCGGAACAGCGCGGCGTATTCGGCGGGCGTCGTGTAGCCGACCGTGTCGGGCAGGTTGATCGTCGTGGCTCCCTCCGCGATCGCCGCCGCGACGACTTGGCAGAGAAACTCCAGGTCGCTGCGGGTGGCGTCCTCGGCGGAGAATTCGACGTCACCGGTGTAGCCGCGCGCGCGACGGACGGCGGCGCGGGCGCGTTCGATGCACCGCGCGCGGTCGATGCGCAGCTTCTGCTCGAGATGGAGATCCGAGGTCGCGATGAACACGTGGATGCGGTTGCGCTGTGCCGGGCGCAGCGCCTCGGCGGCGGCGTCGATGTCGCCATCGTGACAGCGCGCCAGTGCGGCGATCGTCGGACGCCGCACCGCCTCCGCTATCTGCTGCACACCGCGCAAGTCTCCCTGGGACGCGGCGGGAAAGCCGGCTTCGATAACGTCCACGCCGAGCGCATCGAGCTGGCGGGCCAGTCGCACTTTGGCTTCCGGTGTCATCGCATTGCCGGGCGCCTGCTCGCCGTCACGCAGCGTGGTATCGAAGATGATCACATCCTGAGACATGGCTTTCTCCTCCGCCTCGCGGTGAAAAAAAAGACCGCGAACCTGATTGGGTTCGCGGCGCCGGTTTTGCTCGTCCTGCTCTCTCGAAGCTGCTACATCGTGTTCTCCGCGCGCGCCACGAACCCTCCCCCGAGCAGACTAAGGCTCAGGAGCAGGACCAGGCACAGGAGCAGCAGCGCGAACGAAGTCATGTGGACGAGGTAATCTCCGTGTTGGCCCGGGCCTGTCAAGACCGCCGGAAAAGACCGGTCGGAACGCAATTGCGAGGCCGATCCGTCCCAGAGACTGCTGGATCGGCGCCGGAACGGAGCCACTGCCATCGTCGGTGGTGCGCGATACGCTCTGGAACTCGTAGTCCCCAGTAAACCGCGCGCGGCCGTGGAGGGCGTCCACCGTCACACCCAGGCCGAGGCGCACCGCCCCCAGCGCAGAGATCGATCCGCCGCCGGAGAACTGGGGGCCGAACATCAGACCGCCGTCGAGCGCCATCCGCACGCCGGGACCGAGCAGATGCGACATCTGCGCGCCGGCCGTCACCGCGCCCGATGAAGTACCGCAGCTGCACGTCCACTTCGCTCGCGTCGACTGCCGGGCCAGACAGTGACCTAGAGCGTGCCGCGCCGCTTCAATTCGAGATACTTCGCGACCACCGCCTGCGCGGCGCGCTGTGGTGTGACATCGATCACCAGGACACCCGCGCGCCGCATGTGTCCCAGGGCTTCTTCACGCGCGTGCAGCAGCTCCTCCGCCGCCGCTTTGCGAAACGCGTCGCGTGTCGTGGCGGGTCGCAGCGTCGCGGCGGCATCCAGCTCCGGATTGCGCAGCGTGACGGCGAGCGGCAAGTGGCGGGGCCGCAGGGTCGCCACGTTGGCGACGAGCGCGTCGGACGCGAAGCGATCGATGATGTCGGTGAACAGGACCGTCAGCGCGCGCTTGCGATTGCGCGCCGCGAGATAGCGGAACGCGCCGGGGTAATCCGGCTCGACCAGCTTGGGTTGGACGACGGCCAACACCTCGAGCACGCGGCGCACGCCGGTGCGGCCGCGCTCCGGCGCGACAAAGTGCTGCACACCGTCGGCGAACGTCATGATGCCGACGTTGTCGTCGTACTGGGCGGCCGCATATGCCAGCTCGAGCGCCGCCTGCACGGCGAAATCGAGCCGGGCGACGCCGGCCGCGACTTCGGCGGTCATCAGTCGCCCGGTGTCGAGCACCAGCAGCACCTGCTGGCGTCGCTCGGCTTCGTACTGCCGCGTGATGACCTTGCGGCGCCGGGCCGTCGCCTTCCAGTCGATGTGCCGCAGGTCGTCGCCGGGCACCCATTCGCGCAGCGACTCGAACAGGCGGCCTTCGCCGAGCTGCCGCACCGGTTTCGTTCCCGCGACGCGTCGGCGCAACGCTTCCGCGACCGAGGCCCGCAGCCTGACGGAAACCAGCGACGGATAGACGACAACCTCCCACGGCAGCGCGAACCGGAAGCGACGCCGCCCCAGCGCCAGCGGGCCGGTGCTGTCGACATAGAACCCGCCCATCACCTCTCGCCCGCGTCGCACCGGAACGACGGGCACCGTTTCGGTCGTCGCCGACTCCCCAGGCACGCGGACCAGGCGGGGCGGCTGCGAGCCGCCGAGAATGTCGGGCCGGACCTCCCGCACATTGAGCCGTGCCCGGCGCGACGACGTATTGGCCCAGCGATAGGTCACTTCACCCACGTGGCCGACGGACAGCGCGGTCAGCGGATCGCGGGTCACGAGGAGCGCAGCGGGGGGGGTTGGCAGAAAGCCATGGGATCCCGGAGCGGAGTCCACTCGCAGTGCCAGTGTCGCATCGAGCCAGATCAACGCGACCAGGATGACATCCGCAATCAGCATCGCGTCCAGCGCCCACGGCACCCAGAATCCGAGCGCGCCAATCACGGCGAACGCGGCGGCGATGGACAGCGACAGCGGCGTCCACAACACGCCGCCGGCCGCGCCCCGGGGAGTACCGAGCAGGACCCAGAGCAGGACGAATCCACCCAGGACCAGAGCGGAGACGAAAAACGCGGTCAGCATCAGGCGGTGGGGGCTTCGATCCTGTCGAGGATGGCCTTCAGCGCCTGATCGGCGGTGACGCCCTCGAGCTCGAGCTCGGGCGCGACGCTGACGCGATGCCGCAGGATCGCCGGAGCGAGCTGCTTGACGTCGTCGGGAATGACGTAATCGCGATCTTCGAACAGCGCGACGGCACGGACCGCCTTGAACAACGCGACGCCGGCGCGCGGGCTCGCCCCCAGCGTGAGCGAGGCGGCCTCGCGGGTGGCACGCACGATCGCCGTGATGTAGCCAGTGATCCGCGGCTCAACGCGAACGGCATCGACTGCCGCCCGCAGCTGCTCCAGGCCTTTGGCATCGATCAGCGGAGTCACGCCGTACGTCTCGGTGCGATCGGCTTCGAAGCCTTCCACATAGCGAGTGAGGATCCCCTGCTCCACCGCCGCCGCGGGATACCCGATCTGTACCTTCGCCATGAAGCGATCGAGCTCCGCCTCGGGGAGCGGATAGGTTCCCTCGAATTCGATGGGGTTCTGGGTGGCGAACACGGTGAACGTCGCTGACAGCGCGTGGCTGTTCCCGTCCACGGTCACCGTGCGTTCCTGCATGGCCTCGAGCAAGGCCGCCTGGGTCTTGGCGGGGGCGCGGTTGATTTCGTCGGCGAGCACGAGATCGGCGAAAATCGGTCCCGCGCGGAACGTGAATTCCTGGGTGCCGCCGCCGGTCAACATGGTGATGCCGGTGATATCCGCCGGCATCAGATCGGGTGTGAACTGAATGCGGACGAAGCGCACGTTCATGGCGAGCGCGAGTGTGCGCACCAGCAGTGTCTTCGCTGTGCCCGGCACGCCCTCGAGCAGGATATGGCCGCGCGCGAGCAGGCAGACGAGGACCTCAAGGAGCGCCTTGTCCTGTCCCAGCACGACGCGGCGCAGGGCGTCTAGTATTGCTCGCGCTTGGAGCGCGGGCGCAGTTCCTCCCACACATCCTCCACGGCTTGGGCAGCGGCGAGCACGCGGTCGCCATTGGCACCATTGCGTTCCTTCATGAGGTGCCGCAGCCGCCGGACGGCGGCGCGGCCTTCGGGCCGCCGCATGGCGAGCTCGAGGCCCTCGAGCCACGCATCGGTGCGTCCAGTGCGGCTCACACTCAGACGTCGCTGCAGGCCGGAGACCAGGCGCTGCACGGCAGTGCCTTCGTCGTGCGCGCTCTCGAGACCCGCTCCCAGCGCCTCGAGATGCTCGAGCGGTGAGCGGCGCCGCCGTTCCACCGCATCGCGCGCCGGACCGAACCGCACCGCCAGGACCGCCAGCCACACGAGCCCGATCGCGAGAATCTGCAGCACGGCCCATCCCAGGGGCGACTGCCGCAGCCAGGCCCACGACAGCGCGATGACGGAGTGTTCATCGCTGCCGAATCCCTGGTGATACTCGTCCACCACGATGCGGCCGCGTCTTCCCCGGGGCGATGTGAGCAGCGGGAGAACGACAACCGGAACGTCGGTGTCGCGCCAGACCTGGTTCGTAAACCAGCCGGGATCGGAGGCGAGTGTCACGCTGCCCCCCCCCCCGGGATACCAGAGCCGCAACAGGACCGGCCGCCCATTGGCGGCGTACAGCAGTGGCTCGCGGCGGTCCGGCACGAGTCCTGTGCAGGCGCTCAGCGACTCCGCCCGGTGCTTCACGAGTCCCTGCAGCTCCTCGATCCGCGTCGAATCGCTCGACCGCGGCACGAGGACGCGCGCCGCCGGTGGCAACGCTCCTGCGTCGAGACCTGAGGGCCTGACCACATCCACGCTGTCGTCGATCCAGCCATCCGGCTGTAACCGCCAACCGACGCACCGCAGGATGCCGCCGCCGTTGCCCGCGCTCAGGACGGCGCCGCCCTGACGGACGTAGCGCACGACCTGCTCGAGCTCGGCGGGCTCCAGCGGCATCGGCGGATCGAGGACGACGAGCAGCGCCGCGCGGTGCGACGAATCGCCGGTGAACGCGTAGAGCGGCGCGCGGCGCCGTTGCACGGGCCGGCCGAGCCTGACCAGGATGTCATAGACGGCGCGGCTTCCTTGAGGACCCGCGAGGAGTGTGGAGGCGCGAGAGTCCTGCTCCGGTGGCTTGGGAGTGCGGTGCGCCGCCCAGACCGCGACCCCGATCGCGACGGCGATCAGCGCCGCCAGCCACATTTCAAGCCGGGACGACATGTCTCGTCAATTCCTGCGCCACCGCGCCGAAGGCCCGATACTCGGCCTCCGCGCAGGGCACGGCGCCGAACAGATGGCGATACAGCTCGGCGACGAGCGCGCGGAAGGACGCGCGACCGGTATCGTCGAGACGCACTTCCCATACGTACTCCGCGGGTGTCTTGGACGCGTGGAACTTGAGCGCGTCGCTGCGGTCCAGCTCCAGCACGGCCGCGAGGAAGCGATGACCCAGTGCTTCGACGTAGCGGCCGCCGCTCGCCAGCTCCTCCGCTCGCGCCAGATGCTGCGCGGCGTCGTGCAGCACACCCCCGCCGGGGCCTTCCGCGCGCGACTCGCCCGTCGAGCGCCGCGTGATCCGCCAGACCACATAGCCGATGTGCGCGAGCATCAGCACCAGGACGATGACCAGCACGACGAGCAGCGCGTTATAGCCGACGGGATGCATGCGCGAGAGACTGTCGATCCACTCGACGAAGCGAAACCACAACCGCCTGAGCCACAGCAGCGGCTCGCGGCGCGCGACCCACTGGTAGTCCGGTTGTGTGAACACCGTCCTGACGACCCGCCGGACGGAGTCCGCGGGAATTTGCGCGACGGCCTGCACGACGAGCTGAGGGAGTTCGATCAGCGCAGCGCTCCCAGCTGTTCGCTGAGCACCTCGAGGTCAAACGCTTCGCGACGCACGCGCAGATCGTAATAGAGCAGCGTCAGGACGCATGAGAAGAGCGGCGTCAGCAGGATCGGCAGAGCTGCGGAGAGAATTTCGATCGACTGGCCGACGATGGGTGATTCCCTGGTCAGATACTCGCCCAGCAGGGCGATCGCGATGCCGGGAATGAAAACCACAACTATCGAGACGAGGGATATGAGGAAAATCTTGAGCTTGAAACCGCGCGTGAGGTCCCACGACCGGCCAAACGAATCCGACGACGAGTTGAGGTCCTCGAGCACGACGACAGGCGTCGTTACCGCATACCCGCACGCCACGTAGATCATGAGCCAGAACCCGGCGATGACCAACGCGAAGACCGCAAAGACGCCAAGACCACCGCCGCCTCCGCCGGCGATCAGGGCTGGAATGGTCAGTGCCCCCACCATGACGGCGCCGATACCGATCAGACCGAGCAACAGACCCTTCCCCAAACCGACGAGGAAGAGCGGCATGATCTTGGAGCTCCCCAGCGCGATGGCGTCCGCCAGCTCGGGGCGCCGCCCGAGGTAGGAGTCGGAGATCACCCGGATCGCGCTGGCCGTGAGAAACACACCCGCGAACCAGCGGATCACGACGATGAAGAATCCGAGCACGGGGTGTTGTTCGCTGCCGCCGGCGAGCTCGACATAGATGGCGAGGGCGACCGGAAACCAGAGCGCGATGACACCGATCTTCATGAACAGCAGAAAATGACGGCGAAAAATCGTCAGCGCCCCATCCAGGAGTTCGCCGAGGTCCATCGGCTTCAGGTCCGCCATGTTACGACTACCTCGGTGTCGGGGATGGCGGTAAGATGAGGACGTGACGCCTTCCGCGCGAGACCTCGATCTCGACCTGCGCCAGCATCACGGCGTCGAAACACCCGAACACGTGGACATACGATTCGAGCTTGCCGGGGTCGGTTCGCGCGTGGCCGCGGCGCTGCTCGACCTGTTCATCCTGTGGCTGGCATCTCTGGCTCTCCTGATTATCTCCTCCTGGCTCGACGTCGGCCGCAGCGTGGCGCAGGGCTGGGTCGCCGCGATGATGGTGCTGCTCGGCTTCCTGCTGTTCTGGGGCTACTTCGTGCTGTTCGAGGCACTGAACGGCGGCCGCACGCCCGGGAAGCAGGCGCTGGGGATCCGCGTGGTCATGGACAGCGGCCGCCCGGTCACGGCGGGTGCGGCGGTCGTTCGCAATTTGGTACGCCTGCTGGACTGCTATGCGTTCTTCTTCCTGCCGGCGATGGTCATGGTGTTCGTGACGCGCAGCAACCAGCGCCTCGGCGATATGGCGGCGGGAACGATCGTCGTCCGAGACCGGCCAACCGCGTGGGCCATCGGCGGGAAGGCTCAGAGCGAGGAGCTCATCGAGACCGGCCCGCCGGAGCTCAGCGAGGACGAATTCCGGCTGCTCGACCGGTTCCTCGGCCGCATGAACGAGCTCGGGCCGGACGTCCAGCACCGGATCGGCAGCGACTTGGCGCGCCGCTTCGAAGCACGGATCCCGCGCCGGACCGACGATATCAACGCCTATCTCGTAGAGGTCTTTACCGCGGAGCAAACCAAGCGCCGCAGCCGCTTTGCCACGCGCGCCCAGACCGGTGCGGTGGGCCGCACGACGATGACGGCCGAGCGCTTTCTGGCCCGCAAACGAGACGACTGGGCCGCGTTTCACACGCTGGCCCTGCGGATGGAGCGCAGCGGCGTGGGCGCGCTGGCGCCGGGAGAGACTCCACAGTTCGCGGCACAATACCGCGAAGTCACGGCCGACCTGGCCCGCGCGCGTACCTACCAGCTCGATCAACGCGTCATCGAATACCTGGAGCGCGTCGTGAGCGCCGGCCACAACGCACTGTACCGCACACGCGGGCGCGACCGCACACCCGTTGTGGAATACGTGTTGCGCGACTTTCCCGCGGCGGTCGTGCAGTCACGCGTCTACGTGGTGGTGGCCTTTCTGCTGTTCATGCTGCCCGCCGCCGCCGCGTACGTGATGATCACGGAACGGCCTGCCATCGCCGAAGACGTGATGCCGCAGGGCATGATCAACCGCGCGGAGCAGGCGGCGGCCCGCGAAGCAGAAGGACGGACCTACGCGCAGCAGGGCGCGACAGAGCGGCCGGTGGTCGCGGCAATGATCATCGGGAACAACGTCCAGGTTTCGTTCTGGGTGTTCGTCGGGGGTTTGACCTGCGGCCTGCTCACGGCATGGCTGCTGCTCCTGAACGGGATGATGCTCGGCTTTGGACTCGGGTTGTTCAAGAACTACGGCGTGCTGAGTTATCTCACGACATTCGTCGCAGGACACGGTGTCCTGGAGCTGACGGCGATCTTCATTTCCGCCGGCGCCGGGTTCCGGCTGGCGAAGGCGATCATCGCGCCAGGCGATCGCACCCGCAAAGACGCGCTGATCGTCGAGGGCCGGATTGCGGCGCGCATGATCGGCGCCGTCGTGACCCTGCTTGCCATTGCGGGAACGATCGAAGGTCTGTTATCGACCTCCGACGCCCCCGCGATCTGGAAGTACGGCGTCAGTGTCGCGACGACAGTGTTGCTGATCCTGTACCTCGCCAACGGTTGGCGCTACCTGCGAGCTACGGGTTGACAGTCACAGTGCCCGTCATCACAGGGTGATTCGTGCACTGGTAGGTGAAGACTCCGGCAGTATTGAAAGTCCGCTGCGCGCTTCCCGATGTCATGTCGCCAATGTTGGCGGGCACTCCCGTAGCATTCGCGAAGGTGACGTTGTGCGCGGGTGTCGTGCCCTGCCACGCCCAGGTCACGATCGTCCCCACAGTGATGGTGATCGCGTTCGGGCTGAATACGAGCCCTGGCCCGACGTCCACCGTGGTAACCGTTGCAGCAGTCGTCGTGAACGTCACCGAGGGCGTCCCGCTCAAGCCATTCGCGGTGGCCGTCGCGGTCTGGTCCCCTGTCCCCGCGCCGAGCGTCCGTTGGGCGCTGGCGTTCCCGTTCACCAGGGTGGTGTTCTGACCTGGTGTGATCGAGCCGGCGCCCGTGCCGACCGCCCAGTCGACGGTAACGCCGCCCTTTGGATTCCCGTGCGAGTCACGGCTCTGCACCGTATACGTAACCTGACTACTCGGCGCCGCCGCTCCACCGTCGCCGGCTGTCTTCACGATCGAGACCGCGGCCCCGGCCGTCGCGTTTAACGCGATCGTCACTGGTGAGCCCACGAGACCCGTGACCGTTGCCGTCGCAGCTTGATTCCCCGCCGCGGTTCCGTATGTGAAGCGAACCTTTGACAAACCCGCCGCGCTCGTTGGCACCGAAGCCGCCGATACGGAACCACCCACCGAGGCCCAGGTCACGTTGATGCCTTGGACAGGTGTCGCGTTCTGGTCGGTGA
>DASZCG010000321.1:0-8563 GCA_035943355.1 Gemmatimonadales bacterium | reverse complement strand
AGCTGCTTCGCTTGCCCGTCAGAATGATAATAGTAGACGAAATCCAACACGGCGCCGATGACGCAATTCGCTTGCTGCTCGCGATCAGTCCCGAGAGCGCAGCGAGCCACCGTGCCCGGCACCTGGTTCAGACTGATCGTCGCGGCATCTCTCCCCAGGCTCTGATAACACGCGACCCGATACGGACCGCCGACCGCCGCGCACAGCGCGAACACCTTGGCAAAATCGCCTCCCACCACTCCCAACGCGTAAGAGGTCTGCATGTCGAAACACTCTGTCTTGTATTTCTCGGCGACGGTACTGCAGGGGTAAAGCGGCTCGCTGGGCTTCAAGTACTTGCTGTAGTGCCCTCCATGCGCACCGTCCACGATCAAGTTCTCCATGAAGACGCCGTTGCCGCACGCATTCTGCTCCATGGAGCCCGTCAGGCCATCGCAATCACGCAGCGCCTCGAATACGTCGTCATCCGTGACGGCCATGATTGCGTGGCCCAGGCCGTGTACGCAGTTGAAATAGTCGAGCGACCTCCGTTCCTTTCCCGGGACACCGGCACAGACGGCATCGAGATCGCTCAAGAGCTTGGTGCGCCCCAGCGTGAGGGCGACGCCCTGAAGCACGCCGTGATAGTATCCCGAGCCGCACGCATTGTCGCCATGGCGATAGGCCTCGGCGACACTGGAGTACTTCCGCACCGCGGCCTGGCCAATTGCATGGGTTATGGCATGGCACAGGCGCTGCATCTGGGCATCGGTTGCGTACTGCGCCTGCAAGTCGGCGAAGGCTGCTGCCACGCCTTGGCGGTCGACCATCGAGCGGTAATGCTGCTCGTAGCACCCCAGTGCCACGCCAGGGTCCTGGGGACAACGGAGTCCGGTCGGTGCTCTCGATGTCGTGAGCGCGTGGGCGCCCAGCAGGCCCGCCGCGGCAACCACGACGACCAAGCAGATGGCCAGGGCCCCCGTACGCGCAGACATGGGTTCCAATATAGGCGAGCCGCGGCTGCAATAGCTTCATTGGCGGTCAACACGAGCCTGACGATCCTCGCGAATACCGAGCGTATCGCGGCGGGAATCGTTGCCTCTCGTGGTTGAGCTTACACGCCTCCGGTCTCGAGCGTAGGTTCGGTCGGACGACAGGAGGTGCACATGCAAAAACGCAAGCTCGGAGGGAGCGGCCTGGAGGTGTCGGCCCTCGGCCTGGGCTGCATGGGCATGAGCCAGAGCTACGGTGTGCCCCCAGACAAGCAGGCGATGATCACGCTCATCCGCGCGGCCGTGGAACGCGGCATCACGTTCTTCGATACGGCGGAGATCTACGGGCCCTACAAAAACGAAGAGCTGGTCGGTGAAGCGCTCGAGCCGCTGCGCCGCCAGGTGGTGATCGCCACCAAGTTCGGCATCAGGTATGAGAACGGGCAGCAAGTGCAGGATAGCCGCCCCGAGCGCATCAAGCAGAGCGTCGAGGGTTCGCTCAAGCGACTGCGCACCGACGTGATCGATCTGTATTACCAGCACCGCGTCGATCCCAGCATGCCGATCGAAGAAGTGGCGGGCACCGTCAAGGATCTGATTCAGCAAGGGAAAGTGAAACACTTCGGCATGTCCGAAGCGGGCGTAAAGACGATCCGCCGCGCCCATGCGGTGCAGCCGGTCGCGGCCGTCCAGAGCGAGTACTCCCTGTGGTGGCGACGGCCGGAAGACGAGCTGCTGCCAACCCTCGAGGAGCTTGGCATCGGGTTCGTACCGTTCAGCCCCCTCGGCAAGGGATTTCTGACCGGCACGATCGACGAGAAGACGACGTTCGTGAGCTCCGACTTCCGCAACATCATCCCGCGCTTTACTCCCGATGCTCGCAAGACGAATCAGACTATCGTGGACGTCCTCCGGAAGATTGCAGAACAGAAGCGGGCGACACCGGCGCAGATCGCGCTCGCCTGGCTGCTCGCGAAAAAACCGTGGATCGCGCCGATCCCCGGCACTACCAAACTCGCGCGTCTGGATGAGAACAGCGGCGCCGCAGTCATCCGGCTGACGGCTGACGATCTGCGCGCGATCGAGAGCGCCGCCGCAAAGATCACGATTCAGGGCGCGCGTTACCCCGAGGCGCTGGAGAAACGGACCGGTCTGTAAGCAGGGGGGGGGGCCCCGCAACCGTCGTCGCTGCGGGGCATGGTTGGTTCAATGGGGCTGGGTGGTGGCGACGACCGTGCCGAAGAGGCCGTGCTGCTCGCCGAACGGGCCGGCCGTAAAGAAGAGCGTAGTCGTCGGCCCCGCCGCTGCGCCGTTTCCGAATGCGATCGCCCACAGGCCATCGATCGTGAGCGGTTGGCCGTCAGCGGAGTGCAGCTGGCCCCGCTGCTGGAGCTCGCCGTTTCCGCCGGAACTCCCGAGGTCGAAGGCGTTGATGTGGCCGTCACCGAAATTTCCCACGAGCAAGTTGCCGTTGAACTGTCCGAAACTATCGGCCGGGGCAATGGCCAGCCCCCACGGGGAGTTAAGCCGCCCGCGCGACGCCACGCGATGGAGCAGATTGCCCTGCGTGTCGAATGCGTTCACGAACCCGTGCCCCACACCCGCGACATCGTCGTGCTGGTCAGCATCCTGGAGCGCGTAGCTGACGTAAATCGTACCGCCCAGGTTGCGAATCCCGAACGGCGCATAACCCGACGGCAGCGTGGGATCGCTGAACCCGCCCGGAACCGCATGAAACGCGGCGTCGTACACCTCCACCCGGCCCGCGTGGAAGTTTGTAGCATAGAGACGGTCACCCGCCGCCGTAGCGGCGATTGCGAGACCCTTATACACGGCACCCGCCCCCGAACTATCGACGGCGACAACCGCCTGCGTCGCTGCAACTCCCGGGTTCCAGCCCCGGATTGTGCCGCCCTCCGTCGCGAAGATGAATCGGGCGGCAGCCGACGCGCTACCGTTCGACACGACAAAACCTGCGCCGCCGTTGAACACGACACCGGTGGGCGCACCGTCAACCGCGACCGTCAACGCGATCTTGGCGCCCGTCTTGCCGTTGTAGAGCGTGGACCGGTCAGTCCCGTTGTCCGAAACCCAGAAGGGCGAGGTCGCACTCGAAACCAGCCCCCAGGCGTTGACGAGGTCGGGATCGACCAGATCTGCCGGGACGGCCCCGTCGGACACGAGGTTGTGTTGCTGGTAAAACCGTGAGGCGGCAGCCGCGGCTGGTGCGGACGCGCTCGAGAATGAGGGCGGCGTCAGGCTCGGAGCAGTGGGGCGCTCTCCGGAGCAGGCGAGCGACAGCGCGCCGAGTACCGCGAGGGGCACGCCGACGAGACGACGAACAGACATGGATAGCTCCTTTCGTCCTGCACGTGGTCCTGCGAACATTGACTCTCGAAGCTTAGCGGCTCGGCATCTTCCTCGAATGTTTCACGACTGGACGATGGTGTAATCATGCGCATCGGCATTCTCGGTTCGGGTCTCATGGGCGGCAAGCTGGGCACGATCTGGGCGCGCGCGGGGCACGACGTGGTGTTCAGCTACTCGCGTAGTGAGCAGACGCTGAAACGGCTCGCGCGCGACGCCACAGACAACGCGCGGGCCGGCACGCCGGCGGAGGCGGCGCAGCATGCGCAAGCGGTCTTGCTCGCGGTGCACTGGTCCCGCGTGGACGACGTGTTGCATCAGGCGGGCGACCTCTCCGGCAAGGTCGTGGTAACCTGCTCGCTCCCGCTGAATGCTGACGATACCGGTCTCGTCATTGCCCACACGTCTTCGGGTGCGGAGGAGCTGGCGAAACAGGTTCCCGCGGCGCGGGTCGTCGCCGCGTTTGGGACCGTGCCGAGCGAGGTATTGTTCGACGTCTTCGCACGGCGGCGCAACGCCACGAGGCCCAACCTCGTCTACTGCGGCGATGACGCGAAGAGCAAACGGATTGCCGCCGAGCTTATTCGTGATGTGGGCTTCGAGCCCGTCGATGCCGGACCATTACGGATCGCCCGGTACACCGAGCCGTTCACCCTGCTGGTCGGCCAATTGGCGTACGAGGGAAAAGGTGGCCCACGGCTGGCGTATCGGTTCGAGCGGTTTGGGAAATAGGCAACGGTAGGGGCGCAGCATGCTGCGCCGCTCCGCTCTTGCGCATCCCGTTGCCGTTCCGCATTCTCTCCGCCTTCCCAACCGCCCGAGAGAGACATGTGCGCCCAGCGTTATCTCCCGCTCCTACTGATCACGGCATTCGCTTGCCAGCCGGCCGACACGTCGGCGAGTGCGAAGCAGGCGATCGACGCCGCCAACGCCAACTGGCCGCGGCTTACCAGCGGTGGCCATGCGGACTCGCTCGCGGAGTTCTATACCGCGGACGCGCGGATCATGCCGCCCAACATGGCGACGATGAAAGGCAAAGCAGCGATTCGCGCGTTCTTCGCGACTATCAACTCGATCGACCCGCGGCCGACGCTCACGCTCCGCGCCGAATCGGTGACGGGCATGGCTGACATGGCACTCGAGACGGGGCGCTGGCACTGGGCCCTCCCCGCCGGAGCGAAGCTGCCGCCCGGCATGCCGGCGGTGGATTCAGGCAAGTACATCGTGCACTGGATGCAGTCGAACGGGAAATGGCTCATCGTCGACGACATCTGGAACAGCGACACGCCGCTGCCGATGGCACCACCTCCCCCACCGCCGCCCGCGCACCGGGGCCACTAGCAAGACAACAGCCCCGCAGCGATCACCGCTGCGGGCTGGGTGCTGCTGCGTTGCAGCGGACTACCTCGATGATGTCGTGACGACCGGCGCCGGTCCCAGCACCTCGTCGATGGTGAGCGTCCGCATCGGCCCGAGCTTCAGCGCCCGCACGCCGGCCTCGATCTTGGAGCGATCGCCCACCAGCACCACCACCATCCGGTTGGGATCGATGTACTGATTGGCCACCCGGCGCACATCGGCCGCGCTGACCGCCTGAATGTGCTGCACATAATTATTGTAGTAGTCGAGCGGTAGATCGTAGATCACGAGATCCCCCAGCTGGCGCGCGATGGTCGCGATCGACTGGAACCGTCCGGGGTAGCGGAGCGCGACATAATTCCTGGCGCGCGTGAGCTCATCCACCGACAGCCCCGAGCGAATGCGTGTCAGCTCCTTCATGAACTCTGTCAGCGCCTTGTCCGTGACGGCGGTCTGGACCGACGCGGAGGCCAGGAAGGGCCCCGGCAGCTTGTCGTACTGGAAGCTCGAGAACGCGCCGTACGTGTACTGCTTCTCTTCGCGAAGATTCTGGTTCAATCGCGACGTGAACGAGCCGCCCAGCGCCGTATTCATGACGGTCAGCGCGTAGTAGTCGGCCGTCGTGCGCGGCACACCGACGCGACCGATGATCACCTCGGTCTGCGCCGCGCCAGGTTTGTCGGCCAGGAATACTTGGCGCGCCCCAACCTGCGTGGCATCAGGCCAGCGCGGCGCCGCCGCAGCGCTGCCACTGGCCGTCCACTTCCCGAATGTTGCCTCCAGCTTGGGAAGAATTTGCTCGGCGGTGATGTCGCCGACGACGACCAATGCCGCGTTGTCGGGACGGAAGTACGTCTGATGAAAGCGACGCAGGTCGTCGGACGTGAACGCCCGCAATGAGGCCTCCGTGCCGGACGCCCTCCGCCCGTACGGATGGGCATCACCGAACACCGAGTGCATGAACAACACCTGAGCCACGGTTCTGGGCTCGTCATGCGCCTCCACGAGCTCCGTGAGACGCTCTCTGCGCAGCCGCTCGAGCTCATCCGCCGGGAACGTGGGCCGCAGCGCAACGTCGGCGAGCAGCGCCAGCGCCGAGTCGATTCGCGCGACCGGGGCATGCAGCGCGACACCGATACGATGCTGCTCCGCCGACGTCCCGATCTCGGCGCCGAGGAAATCGATGGCGTCGGCCAATGCCAGCGCGCCGCGCGTCCCGGCTCCCTCGTCCAACATGTCCGCCGTCATGCTCGCGAGACCGGGCCTGTCGGCGGGGTCCATGGCGCTCCCGGCCTTCACCAGGAGATTCACCTGCACGAGCGGTACCTGATGCTTCTCGAGCAACAGCACCGTCAGGCCGTTCGACAGGGTGTGTCGCGTAACCGGCGGCAATTCGAGTGACTGCACCGGTCCGAGCGCCGGCGGTTTGGAGCGGTCAGGTGACTGGGCGATCAGCGGGGACACAAGCAAGCACATCAGCCCGACCCCTGACACCCAACCCCTCATACCTGGTGTTTTCATGTCGCCCTCCGCTTCGCCGGCACCGCAAGCTCTGCCTTCCCCTGCGGCACCACACTCAAGACCACGCGCGCGTCGGGTTTGAGAGACGTGATGACGGCCGACTGGACATCCGACGGATCGATCGCGCGATAGCGTGCCAGGTCTTCGGCGAAATAATCGGGATCGCCGGTCCGCAGCGAATACTGATTCAGCTGATCGGCCTTGCCACCGAAGCCGCCGATGCGCTCGAGCCGGTCGAGGAAGCCCGCTTCGTATTGATTCACCGCCCGCTGCACCTCCCGCGCAGTCGGCGGCTGCTCCGCCAGCTTCTTGATTTCCTCATCGATCACGCTGGCCAGCTCGGCCAGGGTGTGGCCGCTGCGTGCCGTCGCGATGATGATGAACTGCGACCCCAGCCAGCTGGAGCTCTCGAACGCCGAGACGTCCTGCGCGATCTGGAGATCGTAGACCATCCGCTTATAGAGCCGCGAGTTCTTCCCGCCCGCGAGGACGTTTGCCGTGATGTCGAGCGCGGCATCGCCGGGGGCCAGCCATGCGGGTGACTGATAGGCGATGTAGACCCGAGGCAACTGCACGCGATCTTCGAGCACAACGTGTTTCTCTTCGCTGAGCAGCGCAGCCGGGGGTGCGATCGGGGCGACTGGTGTCGAAGCGGGCACGTCGCCGAACCATTTCTCCACTGCCTGGCGTGCCTGGGCCGCGGTGACGTCGCCCGCGATGGTGAGCGACGCGTTCGCCGGTCCGTAATAGTGCTTGAAGAAATCGACGACGTCCTGATAGCTCGCCGCCGACAGATCCTCCATCGAGCCGATCACCGGCCAGTGATACGGATGATCCGCCGGATACAGATTCTCTCCCAGCGCGATCCACGCCATGCCGTAGGGGCGGTTCTCGTACGACTGCCGCCGCTCGTTTTTCACGACGTCGCGCTGGCCATCCACCTTGGCGGGCGACATCGCGTCGAGCAGGTAGCCCATCCGATCGGATTCGAGGAACAGCGCCAGATCGAGCGCGTTGGACGGCACGTTTTCCCAGTATTGCGTCCCATCCTCGCTGGTCGAGCCATTGTTGTCCCCGCCCGCCGCCTCGAGCCACTGATCGAACTTGCCTTCGGCGACGTGCCCCGAGCCTTCGAACATGATGTGCTCGAACAGATGGGCGAATCCCGTGCGCCCAGGTTTTTCGCGTGCCGAGCCGACGTTGTAGCGCATGTTGACGGCCACCATCGGGGTCGAGTGGTCCTCGTGGACGATCACGTTGAGACCGTTGGGAAGCACGAACCGAGTGTAGGGGACCGCGAGCTTGGCCTCCTGCGCGCTGAGAGGGGTGAGGACGCCCAACGCGAGCAGGGGAAGGATCAACCGCAAACGTCGCATCTGACCTCCATCAGGGATCATTCATTAGATAGCAATGCGCGCCCAAAAGGTTTCAAAACTCCAGCTCGATGCGGCTCTTGAAGACGAGCCGATCTCCCGTGTTTGTCGCGCCGAAACCGACGCCGAAATGCAGCGACAGATCGGACGGCAGGCGCCAATCCATTGTGGGATAAAACTGATGCGTTTGACTCGACTCCCCCAGGGAGCCGTAGTATTCCAGCCCCAAGATTAACCGTTTGCTGACGTCGACCGCGGCGCGCGCCTTCGGCTCGAATTCGAACTCGTGCTCCGGACCTTCCAGATCGCGCTCGAACGTGGGATCGGCGATCAGCTGCAGGGCGCCAAACCGCCGCTCGAAAATCGTCGTCAGCTCGAAGGTGCGGGCGCTTTCGCTGAACGTCGGCTTCGCCGTCTCGTACTCGAGGGCGAGCCCGACATTGACCGGCAGCCGCCATGCCTCGGGCGCGCGCATGCGGGAGCGCAGGCGCCAGCCGGCGTATTGAGTGCCGAAGTTGGGTACCTGGGCCGCCAGGATATAACCCGCGATCTCCCAATGATCGGTGAGTCCCCGCGTCAATTCGGCGGCGAACCGCACCTGCCCGTCCGTCGGCGCCACCGATCCACTGGGCGCCGTCGTGCCTTTGTGGATGTAGCTGACGTGACCTTCCAGCTCCCATTCCCCGCGGTGCGCGGTGGCATAGGGATAGACCTCGATTTCGAATGATTCCTGGGCTGAAAGAGGGGTGCCGACGGGACCAGCGAGAAGACCGAGCACGACGAAGATTTGTCTCATGTCTTAGGAGTGCAGGAAAGCCGAGTTTACTTGTCGGGATTAAACGGCGCAAGCCTTCCATTCGTACTTCATTCGATACAAGGTTCCGTCACTCACTCCATTATCTGAGGCCGTCATGTTCCAGCGCCCCCCTCTGTGGGCAGCGGTCGCCGCCGCCCTCACCGTCGCAGCAGCAC
>DASZCG010000320.1:0-30580 GCA_035943355.1 Gemmatimonadales bacterium | reverse complement strand
GCTCGTGACTGTACCGTCGGAGGCCGCGCACCAGTGTCTGCTAGGAGATCTCCCCAGCTGCACGTCGGTGCTCGATCTGAACGAATCAGGCGAGTCGTTCATGCACTGGTACGCGAGTCCAGGTGAGCGGCGCGCAGTGCTGCAGGGATCCTTTGCGGAATACTTCGACCGGCCGGCAAGCGCCACGACCTGGCGCGATTGCATGAGCGGTGACGATCCCAACTGCATTCAGCTCCTGCGCTCGTTGCCGCGCGGCGTCATTCCGCGACCGCTTGATACCGAAGCCCATCGGCTTCTGGCGTACGTAGCGGTCCGGTTGGGTGGGCGAGAGGCGTATCCGCGTTTACTGGCTGACTCCGGAGCAGCTCTCAGCCGGAGGCTCGAGGTTGCGGCTGGAGTGCAGCTCGACACGCTGCTGGGACTCTGGCGTCGCGAAGTCATCGCAGCGCGTCCGACACCGGTGACACTCCCGCCGTGGGGCGCTCCCGCGGCCCTCGGCTGGATTCTGTTGCTCGCCGGCTGTGGTCTCACGAGTTCGCGATGGCGCGTGACGTGAAGTGGTGGTTCGCAGGAACGGTCGGCGTATGCAGCCTCATTGCGATCGCATACCTGCCGCTACATGGCTCGCGCGCGACCCGCGCGCAGACGCCGTTTTCGGTGATAATTGCGCAGACAACGCCGGCGCGACTGCGGGCCCAGAACCTCGCGGAGCAGTGGCGTGTGGCACGAAGGGTGAGCCGGCTGGCCGAAGAGCGCGTGCGTCTGCGAGAGCGTCTTACCGCAGCGCCGTCTTCAGACCACCCGGTGCTCCTTTCAGCTTGGGATTCCAGCGCTTCCGGACTGCGCGAACGCCTCGAGCTGGAGCTGGATAGCGCCTGGCGCGACCTGGGTTTGTCGGAAACAAAGATTTCGGTCGGCGTCGTGGTGGATCCGCCCGACGTGGCGGGCGCCGACGCAGTCCCTCGAGACGAGTCGTCCGTCGCGTACCTCTTGCCGGACTCGACCAACCGAACGTTGTGCGTCGCGCGGGTAGCGGAGAACCGTGGCTGGCGTAACGCCATGCTGCGGGATGCGTCACGTCCCTGGCTACGGCCCTGGCTCAAAGGGCTGCTGGGGCCCTGTGCCTTCTTCGCCGCGTATGGCACACCTGGGAGGTCGGTACGAATCTGGCTCGCCAATCGCCGATTCGATCTCGCACTCTATCCGAATTGGAATGACTCGACCGCGCTCGACGGCACTCACAGAACGGCGTACCTGAGACGCGGTGATAATAGGGGATGGTGGTGGGACTACATCTACCACCAGCCCTTACCCGCGGTTGCGTGTCTCGCGGGACGCTCCGCTGGATGTCGCGAGGCTGTGCTCGCGGGCGCGACCGACGAAAATCCCGCCTCGCTGCCAGGTGTCGTCGCAACGGACCGACGCTTCTGGCAGCGGCAGCGCCTGATCGGTGGCACGACGTATCTGTCCGACGTCGTCCACGCGGTGGGCCGCGAGCGATTCCTCGAGTTTTGGAACACCACATTGCCTGTCGACACTGCTTTGGCTCGCGCGCTGCGGCAGCCGGTTGGTGTTTGGACCGCTGGCTGGCAGCGACGATTCGTGCAAGCCGAGTTGCCGCTCGGTCCTGGTGCCTCGATAGGCGCGTCAATCCTGGCAATATTCTTGTCAGTCGCCGCAGTTGCGGTGGTGGCGCTGACTGCGCGGAGGCGTCAATCTGATGAATGGTCTCCGCACACCAAGCGTCCTGTTGGTCTTGGTCGCGCTTCCGACGTTGTCGTTTGCACAGGGGAAGCGGTGGGAGCGCCAGGTACGCGCTCACCTTGAGCGAGCGATCAGCGGGCTACAGGACTCCTCGCAGCGCAAAGGGCAGGTGCTGCGGGTCCGCACGCTTAACGCCGAAGAATCCGAGTCATTCGTCCTTGAGATGACGGCTGGAAACGCCTACGACGTGGTCGGCGTGTGTGACGAGGACTGCTCTGGTCTCCATCTGCTGTTGAGCACGTCCACTGGGAATGACTTGGCCGTTGATCGTTCAAGCGAGACCTTCCCGGTGCTTCGTGTCACGCCAGCCACGTCGGGTTCATACCGGATTAAGGTGACTATGGCGGCTTGTCGGCTGAATCCCTGCTGGTACGGCCTTGCCATGCTGGGACCCTAAACGCCTGGCGTCGGTGCGGTTGGGCACCTGCTAGTGGATTCAGGAGCGGTAACCGCTTATCTTCAACCGTTCACACGTCTGGCAGTTCGCCCAGGCGGAAGGGCCACATCATCAGGCGGCGCTTGCGGGCCTCGGCATCGGGTCGGGGTAGCACGCACGGCGCGCCAGGGTGATCCGGCGACCTCCCCAGCAGCCTGCCAGCCTTACTTACGGCGACACACGCCTTTCTTCAGAGCCCGACGCGGCAGACGAGCGTCGTTCACTTCCTCGACATGGGGAACGTGCGACGAGCTTGCCCGGCGTCAGGGCAGGAACAAAATCCGTTATGACAGGCCAACAGCCACACAGTCACTTAACCCGTCCGGTTCACAAAGAACCACCCGCCCACGCGCCCAATGCGGCGCTCATGATCGACTTCGACAACGTGACCATGGCGATCCGCTCGGATCTGCAGACCGAGCTGAAACGCCTGCTCCAGTCGGAGATCATTCGCGGCAAAGTTGCGGTGCAGAGAGCGTACGCCGATTGGCGCCGCTATCCGCAGTACATCGTCCCGCTCTCCGAATCGTCCATCGACCTGATCTTCGCGCCCGCCCACGGCGCCAACAAAAAGAACGCGACCGACATCCGCCTCGCCATCGACGCGCTCGAGCTGGTGTTCACTCGGCCCGAGATCGGCACGTTCATTCTGTTGTCGGGCGACTCCGATTTCTCCTCGCTCGTGCTCAAGCTGAAAGAGTACGGCAAGTACGTCATCGGCGTCGGGATCCGGGAATCGTCGAGCGACCTCCTCATTCAGAACTGCGACGAATACTACTCCTACAACGAGCTCGCCGGCTTCACCAAGGCGAGCGACGTCGAGTACGTAAAGCGCGATCCGTGGGAGCTTGTCGTCGAAGCCGTGAAGCAGATGACGGCGCACAACGACGTCATGCGCTCCGACCGGCTCAAGCAGGTCATGCAGGAGATCGACCCCAACTTCGACGAAAAGGACGCGGGCTTCTCGCGTTTCAGCAAGTTCGTCATCGAAGCCGCCCGGCGCGGCCAGATCACGCTGACCCGCCTGGACAACGGCCAATACGAGATCGCGCTGGGACCGCAGGTCGAAGGTGCGCCCGCCTCACCTGCCCTCGCGACGATCGCGGAATCGAACGATCGCTCGCGCTCGGACCGGTCAGGTGGCGGCACTGGACGCCGCGGTGGCCGCGGCCGGGGCGGTAAAGGATCGCGGACCGAGCGCGGGGAGCCGATCCCGGCGCCGGCCTCCGAGCCCGCGGCACCCGAACAGACCGACGAGCCCGCGGCGAAATCGGGGAGCAGCTTTTCATTCGGTGACGCATTCGGCCGTCTCAGGGACGCCGTGGGCCGAATCGGTACGAATGACGAAGCGACGCAGGAAGCTGAGACTCCGCCTCCGGTGGTCGAGACTCCGAGCGTCGAAGAGGAGGATGACGTCCCGATGCCCGCCTCCTCGGCGCCACCGCCGCCGTATAGCCAGCCGAGTCAGCCGGCAGGTGGCTTCGCGGCGCGGGGCAGAGGCGGACGGTTCCGCCGTGGATCGCGCGGCGGGCGGCCGGGTCAGCCATCGCCCGAGATTCCCAAGATCGGCGTCGTCGAAGTCGATCCGAATTTCCGGCAGCGCGTCGAGGTCGTGCCTACAACGCCGAAACCGCCCATAGTGGGAGGACAATCTTCCTCGAACGGCCAGACCGAACGTGGCGAGCGAGGAGAACGCGGCGGTCGCGGTCGGGGAGGCAGAGGGGGCAGAGGCCGCGGTGAAAACGGCGAGCGCGGCGAGCGGGGTGAGCGCGGCCGCGGTCGGCGCGGGGGTCGCGGTGGCCGCGGTGGTGCGGGGGGAGAAGGACGCGGACCGCGGCGTCATGAGTCGGAGAGCGCCGATCTCTCCAATCCAAACCCGCGGCCGGCAATGGAAGCGACGCCTCTTCCGCAACCGCAAGAGCGTCCCGAACCTCCACAGCGTCCGGAGACGCCAACAAGCGACGACGGTGAGTCCTTTTGGTCCAAGGTAAAGCGGGGCCTCACCGGAGGCGCTTGACCCGCAGCGCTGCAGTTGCGGCGAAGTTCTACGCGCGACCCACGGAAGAGGTCGCGCGTGGACTATTAGGGCGCATCCTCGTCAGCGACATCGGCGGCCGCGCCCGCCAGACGGCGGGCCGCATTGTGGAGGTCGAGGCGTACGTCGGACCGCACGATCCCGCCTGTCATGCCTACAAGCACCGCCGCACCGCCCGGACTGAGCCGCTCTACGGACCGCCGGGTACCGCATACGTCTACTTCACTTACGGCATGCACTGGTGTCTGAACGCGGTCACGGAGCCGCTCGACTTCCCCGCGGCCGTCCTGATCCGCGCGCTGGAGCCGATCGGCGGCCTGGAGACCATGCGGCAACGTCGCGGCACCGAGCCGCTGTGTGCCGGACCCGCTCGACTGTGCCAGGCCATGGGCATCACCGGTGCGGTGAACGGCGCCTCGCTGCAGCGCGCCCCGCTGCGCATCGTCGAAGGCCCCACGCCCACTCCCAGGAAGTCCGAGATCGTGGTCGGGCCGCGCATCGGCATCACCCAGGCGGCGGACTGGCCGCTCCGCTTCTATCTCAAAGACTCTCCGTGGGTTTCCCGCTAGTCCTCGACGGGCACATCGATACGGCGCAACGCATGCTCGACGGCAAGGTCGACATCTCCGCTCGCCTCCCCGATGGGCACGTCGATGTGCCGCGCATGAAGGCGGGTGGAATCTCCGCCGCGTTCTTCTCGATCTGGGTCGACGACACGTACGGGCCGGGCAGGGCCTACAAGCGGGCTCTCGCCTTGATCGACGCGGTTCGCCAGCTCGCCGAGACGGCCGCCGACGTGGAGCTGGCGACGAATAGCGAGGAAGTGCGGGCGGCGGTGAGCCGGGGGCACGTGGCAGCGCTGCTGGGTGTCGAAGGCGGGCATGCCATCGAGAACTCACTCGAGAAGCTCGCGAGCCTGTATGCGCGCGGTGTGCGCTACATGACGCTCACGTGGAACAACGGCAATGATTGGGCGGGGTCGTCGATGGACGCCCACCGTGCCGGCGGGCTCAGCGATTTCGGCACGCAAGTCATCCGGCGGATGAATCAGCTCGGGATGCTGGTGGATGTGTCGCACGTGTCGGACTCGACATTCTGGGACGTGCTTCAGGCCACGACGCGCCCCGTGATCGCCTCACACTCATCCTGCCGCGCGCTGGCCACCCATCCACGCAATCTGGCGGACGATCAGCTCCGCGCTCTCGCCAGGAATGGCGGCGTCGTCGGCATCAACTTCTTCCCGGTATTCCTCGACGATCACTTCCGGGCGCAGTACGCGGAAGTCGACCGGCGGCTGCGCCCCCAGTTCGACGCGATTCGCGCGCGCCATTCCGGACAGCCCGGTCTCGCCGACTTCGAAATCGACAAACTGCGCGGCCAGAACCTCCAAAACCTCGACATCCCCGACATCGGCCGGTTGTTGGACCACATCGACCATGCGGTGCAGGTGATGGGGATCGATCATGTGGGTCTGGGGAGCGATTTCGACGGGATCAGCGTCCTGCCGCGGCCCATGAAAGACGCGACGTCGCTGCCGCTCCTCGTCGCGGGGCTCCCATCCCGCGGCTACAGCGACAGCGACGTCCAGAAGATCCTCGGCGAAAACTTTCTGCGGCTGCTTAGTGCCGCTCGGTAATGCCTTCCTTGGCGGTGCCCAGGCTGTAGCGTATCCCGGCCTGCAGCGTGTGCGTATTGCCGTCGAGCAGGAATTCCTGCGCGCTCGACTGCAACACGTAATGGGCAAAGACATTGAACCTGCTCGAGTAGTTCATCTGTAGTCCGCCCATCACCCAGACGAACGCCTTGCTCGCGGCGCTATGCACGCGATTCGCCGCTTCCTCGGCTTCGCCCAGCGTCGTGCAGGTCGAGCAGTCGACCTGGGGATTGAGGACTTGCATCAGGGCGAATCCGCCGCCCGCAAACGGCTCGATCACCTTCTGCGAGGGATACGCGAGCACGCCGAACATGAAGCGGCGCACATCGGTGAACGTGACGTCACGGAATCCGGGACCGACCGAAGAGGTCGTGGAGTTGGGGTCGAAGACGACGGCGTGCGCGTCCGCCAGGAAGAACGACTGTTCGTACGCCACGTACAACGCCGTCCGGCGGGCGGTGATCAGCCAGTGGCCGCCCACGATGGGATCGTAGACGTAGGGTTCCGTATTCGTCTTCGAGACAAAGGCGCCGCCCTGCGCGCCCCAGTACCACTGATAGTTCTTGTTCCAGCCTTTGCCTTGCTGCGGTGGAATGAAGAAGTACGAGGCGCCGAGCGAGGCCTGTACCTGCCCGGTGAACGCATTGCTGTAGAACGGATTGTCGGGCCGGTATTGCGCGCGCACATCGCCGCGGATCGCCACATGGTGTGAGATGAACCCGCGGAAGCCCAGGCCGCCACCGATCAGGTGCTGCGTAAAGTCGTACGGAGGGTCGTGGGCGAACACCATGTGCGTGTAGCCACCGGACGCGACGACCGTGAACCGATCGCTCGCCGGAAAATTGAGGACGATATTGGCGCTGATGCCGGAGACGTCGATGTTCTGAGTGGCAGCCAGGTTTCGCGTGGCGACAAAGTCACCCACCACCTCGAGCCCGACTTTGTCACTCAGGTTGTATCCGATCCGCGCGCCGCCGCCGAACCCGTTTTCAATCAGGAACGAGCGATCGAATCGCCACCACGAGCCGAAGCCGTTGAATTCGAGGGCCTGTGACCGTTGCGCCGCGAGGGGGGAGGGATTCGCTACCAAGGTCAGGAATCCCGCCAGGAGAATCAGCCGCTTCATCGGACTCCTCCGCGCCCCCGCCCGCTCTAGGGAGCCGTCAATAGGACCGCGTTGAAGAGCAGCTTGAAGGTGCCGTGCGTCTGGCCCCGGAACAGCGGCCGGAAGCCGAACAGGATCACACGCCCCCCCCTGCTGCCTACCGGTATCTCCACCAGCGCTGCCTTCCCCTCGAGCCGCTCCTGGTACCTTGCGTAGCCGGAGCGCAGGGGTTTTGGGGGATACGTTGCCAGCGCTCGGGCCGAGCCCGATACACTGAAGGCCGCGCTATTCTCGAAATAGATCTGGAGGGAGTCCGGGAGCCCGACTGTGATGGGGCTCCGGGACCCACCCTCCACCCTCCCCAAAAGCACTCCGAAAATAGAACCCGGGGCGTAAAATCGCAAAACTTGAGGACCGGATGCCTCCCCAGCTAGAACGTTGACCACCGGTAGGTTAAGGTGTGCAATCGCGAAATTACTTGAACCATCGAGGCAGACGAGCGTCCCCCCGCCCCGAACAAACTCCGAAACGGCGTTAGCACCCGTCTCACCCATCCCGCCTGCGTACTGCAACGGAATGCGAGTCGAGTCGATCCCGCGCACCAGTGCTGTCTCCTCTGCGTCGGGCAACACCAGCACGTCAAAGCGCTGGCGGAGACCACCCTTCTTGAGATCGCTGTCGTGCAGTGTCGTGTAACTGATGCCGTACTGCTCGAACAACCAGCGCGTCCATCCCTCGTCGATGTTTCCGGTCCACGGTTGGTATAGTCCGATGCGCGGGAGACGCTGCAACGTGCGCCCTCCCGCCGGCGCCGCGCGAACCGCGGTGACGTTGAAGCCATGTCGTGCCGCCTGCTCGGTCAGGATGGCGCGCGCCCTGGGCCCTCGTACGATCAAGCTGTCACCCAGCACCGTAACCGACTGCCCGGCAGCGAGCAGCTGCGCCACCGCGCGCGATTCGGCATTGGTCCGGTTGCGCAGCACGAACACCTCGCCGCTGCCTTGGATCTTGCCCGGCGTCGGTACCACGCTGTCGACATTCACCAGATTGGCGCTGAAGGGCTGATTCACGACGTCGGCGCGCACGCCCATCGTGTAGGGCAACGTCCACCCCGCCACGTCGTACGGCGGCCGGTCGTTCACCGGTGTGTACTGTTGCGGCTCGAGCAGATCCTTGGCGTGCGCGCGGTAGGGCTGGGCCATGGGCACCACGAGCGATCCGGCCGGGTAGCTCCGTCCATCCGCGGTGAACGGCTCGGCGGCGCGGCGGACCTCCACACCACCGATCCGCAGCACATTGGCGAGCGTCGACCATGCCTCCGGGTCGCGCTGGTCCGGTGGCAGGACGTAGGCGAACGGACTTCCCGCCAAACCCGCCTCCACGGCGCGGCGCCCGAGGCCGACGAAGCGGTCGATGAACGTGAGCCGATCACGGGAGGCGAGATGCACCAGCGCTTCCGAGGCGATCAGCTCGTAGCGCACGATGTCGCCGAGATGCCAGGTGCCGCCGGGCCACTGGGCGGGTTGGTTGACGCCGCGCATCGGTTGGCGCACCGAATCGGGCGCGAGCGTGATAGGTGAGCCGAGTCGCGTGCTCGCGGCTTCGGTGAGAATGCCGACCATGTTGTGCCGCGTGGGTGTCGAGCGGAAGCCGCCGTGCCACCACAAGTCGTATGTGAGCTGATGCGCCACGCCGGTGGCGCCCGCGTCGTAGAGTGCGGAAGCCATCTGCGCGCCGACGAGATTCATCGCGGCGACCAGCGCGGGGTCGAGATTGGGATTGACGGGGTCGGTGAACGGCGGGACGAAGAGCCGCACGCCGCTCGCGCCCATCTGATGCACGTCGTAGACGACTTCGGGAAACCACTCCGTATACAGCATCCGGGTAACGAGCCGCGTCTCGGCCTGGGTCACCATGAACCAGTCGCGGTTGTTGTCGTGCCCGACGTATTTGTGGTACAACCAGGGCAGGGGTCCGCCTTCGTAGCGCGTGCCCTTGTAGCGGCGATACCAGCTCACGACGGTGTCGAGCCCGTCGGGATTCATTGACGGAATCATCAGCACCACGACGGAGTCGAGCAGACGCGTCAGCTCCGGATCGGTCGCCAGCCGATAGGCGAGCGTCATCCCCATCTGGCTCGACGCGATTTCCGTAGAGTGGATGTTGTTGCTGATGAGAATCACCGCGGGTTGGGTCTTCCGGATCGCTGCGAAGGCGCTGTCACCGAGGCGGCGCGGATCGGCGAGCAGCGCCTGCGCGCGTTTGATCTCGGCGAGTCGCGCCTGGTTGGCGGGAGACGTAATCGTCATCAGCAGGAACGGCCGTCCCTCGGTTGTGCGGCCCAGCGTATCGACGTGCACAAACCGGCTCTGCTGCGCGAGGCCATTCATATAGCCGCTGACTTGCGTCCAATCCGCGAGCACCGAGTCAGCGCCGGGTTCGAAACCAAGCCGGGCGGACGGGGGGGCAGGCGGGCTGGCGGACTGCAGGACCGCGAGGATGAGCAACGGATGCATTAGATCAACCCCAGCTTTGAACCCACCTTTTTGAAGGCACACAGCGCGAAATCGAGGTCCTGGCGCGAATGGGCCGCCGAGAGCTGGCAGCGTACACGCGCATGTCCTTGCGGCACCACAGGATAGCCGAAGCCTGTCACGAAGACGCCTTCAGCCAGCAACAGCTCACTCATGTGAATCGCTTTCGCCGTCTCGCCCAGGATCACCGGCACAATGGGTGTCTCTCCGGGGAGCGGTTTGAAGCCGAGGGCGAGGAGCTGCTCGCGGAAGTAGCGGGCGTTCTCGTGCAGCCGGCTGACGAGCTCGGGGTGGCGCTCGACGTATTGCACCGCGGCGAGCGCGCTCGCCGCGACGGTGGGCGGCAGCGCATTGCTGAAGAGCTGCGGCCGGGAGCGCTGCGTGAGGTAGTCGGTGAGCGCGAGCGGGCCGGCCGTGAAGCCGCCCGCCGCTCCGCCGAGGGCTTTGCCGAGGGTGGATGTGATCACGTCGATCTGGCCCAGCATGTCGTAGTGCTCCGCCGTGCCGCGGCCGGCTTTGCCGAGCACGCCCGTTGCATGTGAGTCGTCGACGGCGAGGATCGCGTCGTATTTCCGCGCCAGCGCCACCAGGTCGGGCAGCTTGGCGATGTCGCCTTCCATCGAAAAGATGCCGTCGGTGAAGATCAACTTGCGCCGTGCTCTGCCCGCGGCTTTCAGCGTCGTTTCGAGGTCGGCCATGTCCGAATGCTTGAAGACCGCCGTCTGGCATTTCGTGGTCGCCTTGGCGAGGCGAATCGAGTCGATGATCGAGGCATGGTTGAGCTGGTCAGAGATGACGACGTCGGGCTCGCTCAGGATCGTCGGGCAGAGTCCCTCGTTCGCGTTCCAGCAGCTCACGTAGCTGAGCGACGACTCGCAGCCGACGAATTTCGCCAGTGCGTCTTCCAGCTGGCGATGCACCGTGAATGTGCCGCAGATGAAGCGCACGGACCCGGTGCCGGCGCCCCAGTGATCGAGGCCCGCCTTTCCAGCCTGCACCACGTCGGGGATGCTGCAGAGTCCGAGGTAGTTGTTCGAGGACAGGATGACGACGTCGCCGCGCCCTTCCATCTTCACGCGCGGGCCTTGCGGGGAATCGAGATAGTTCAGTCGCTTGTAGACGCCGTCCTTCTTGAACTGCGCCAGCTCCTCCTGCAGCTGCGCCATGAAGCTCATACGATCTCCAGAATGACTTTGCCGGCGTCGCCCGAACGGATGACCGACAGCGCCTCATCGATCTTGGCGAGTGGAAACTTATGGGTGATGACGGGGCGTGGATCGAACTGTCCGCTCGTGAGAAAGCGACGCATCAAGTGCCAGGTCTGGTACATCTTGCGGCCGATCACGCCGTACAGCGTGATGCCCTTGAAGATGATCTCATCAGCGAAGTTGATCGGCACGTCGCCCTTCGGGATGCCGAGCAGCTGCACGCGTCCGCCCAGACGCACGCTGGCCAAGGCCTGATGCAGCGCCGACGGCACGCCCGACATCTCGCAGACGACGTCGGCCCCTTCGCCATCCGTTTCGGCGATCACGGTTTTGACGACGTCCTCTTTCGCGGCGTTGATGACGACGTGCGCGCCCATTTTTTCCGCCAGGGCGAGGCGCTTGGGATTCACGTCGGAGGCGATCACCTTGGTCGCGCCCGCCGCCCGCGCGATGCCGACCGCGAAGCAACCGATCGGCCCACACCCCACAACGAAAACGGTGCTGCCGGGAATCTCTGCCGTCAGCACCGTGTGAAACGCATTGCCCATCGGATCCATGATCGCGCCGACCTCCGTCGGAATGCCCGACAGGGTCAGCACGTTCGTCGTGGGCATCACGATGTACTCGGCGAACGCGCCGTCGCGATCGACGCCGATGATGCGCGTGTTCTTGCAGATATGGCTGTTGCCGGTGCGGCACTGCAGGCAGTGCCCGCAGACGATGTGCCCCTCCGCCGTCACGAGCTGGCCGACGCGCAAGCCCGTCACCCCGTCGCCGAGCCCCTGGATCTCGCCCGCGAATTCGTGGCCGACGACGATCGGCGGCTTGATCCGATGCTGGGCCCACGGATCCCAGTCGGCGATGTGCAGGTCGGTGCCGCAGACGCCTGCATGACGCACGGCGATCAGCACCTCGCCGGGGCCCGGCGCGGGTTTGGGAACGGACTTCACGGTCAGACCGGGCGCGCGTTTGTCTTTGACGATCGCTTGCATGAACTCGGGGACGAGGGAAGGGGGAAGAGGGCTAGGTTAGAAGATCGATCGCGTGAAACCGCCATCCACCTCCAAAACTGCGCCGGTAATATAGCTGGCCCGTTCCGACGCCAGGAACACGACCGCCGCCGCGAGCTCCGCCGGTGTCCCGATGCGGCCGACGGGCGTTTCGGCCAGTCGCTGCTTGATCATCTCGGGGCGGGCTTTCGACAGCTCCGCGATCCGCTCCGTCGCGATGAATCCCGGGCAAATGCTGTTGACGGTAATCCCGTCCTTCGCGACTTCGTCCGACAGCGCCTTGGCAAAACCCAGCACGCCGGCGCGCGCGGTCGAGGAGAGGATGAGCCCGGGCAGCGGCTGGAGGGCGGCGATCGACACGAGGCAGATGATCCGGCCCCACTTGGCCTGGGTCATGACCGGCACGGCCGCGCGCGCGAGGTGGATCGTGGACAGGAGGTTCAGGTCAATCGCCTTCTGCCAGGCGTCGCCAGGCAGATCCCTGAACGACGCGGCCGGCGGGCCGCCGGCATTGCAAAAGAGGACATCGAGCCGGCCGAACTTCTTCGCGACGTCCTGTACCAGCGTCGCCGCCTGAGCCGGAACGGTGACATCGGCCGGGAAGGGGGCCGTCTGCGGATCGCGTCCATTGATCGCGACCTGCGCGCCTTCCTCCGTGAGCAGGTCCGCGACGGCGCGGCCGATGCCCCGCGTACCGCCGCACACCAGCGCGACGCGACCTTTGAGTCCGAGGTTCACGCGCGCTCGATACGCACCGCGCAGACCTTCAGCTCGGCCATCTTCGCGTAGGGATCCAGCACCGGGTTGGTGAGCAGGTTGGCAGCCGCCTCGCGGAAGTGGAACGGCACGAACACCTGGCCGCGCGCCACGCGCTCGCTGATGCGCGCGGCACTCACCATCGAGTTGCGCCGCGACGTGAGCCGCACCAGCTCCCCTTCACGCACGCCGAGTTTCCTGGCGTCCTCGGGATGGATCTCGACGATCGCGGTGGGCTCGCGAGCATCCAGGCCGCTCGCGCGCCGGGTCATGGTGCCGGTGTGCCAGTGGTAGAGCTGGCGGCCGGTGTTCATCACGAACGGATAGTCGTCATCGGGCAGCTCGACGGGATCGGTGTACTCGACCGGGACGAATGTCGCGCGCCCGTCGGTCGTCGGGAACGCCTTGTCGAACAGGAACGCGGTTCCGGGATGGTGCGGGTCGGGAACCGGATACTGGAGGCCGGGCCCCTCGAGTCGCTCGTACGTCACGCCAGCCCAGCTCGGCGTCACCTGCGCGATTTCCCGCATGACCGCTTCGGCGCCGTCGAATGTCGTCGCGAGTCCCAGCCTGCGTGTGAGGTCCATCAGGATCTCGAGATCGCCCCGGGCCTCGCCCGGCGAATCGACCGCTTGGTGCGACAGCTGGATGCGACGCTCGGTATTGACGAAGGTGCCTGTCTTCTCCGCGAAGCTCGAGCCGGGGAGCACGACGTCGGCGTAGCGCGCGGTTTCCGTCAAAAACAGATCCTGCACCGCAAGGAATTCCAGCTCCTGGAACCAGTGCTCCGCGTGCGCGATATCGGGGTCCGAGATGATGGGATTCTCTCCCATGATGTACATGCCGCGCACGCCGCTCTCGGGCTTCACCACTTCGGTGACCATGAGGCCGCTTTTGAGCGACAGCGACTCCTCCGGCACGCCCCACGCTTTCGCAAAGCGGGCGCGGATCCGCGTGTCGCCGACCGGCTGGTAGTCGGTGTAGACGAACGGAATGGCGCCGACGTCGGAGGCACCCTGCACGTTGTTCTGGCCGCGCACGGGCAGCATCGCCGCGCCCCACCGTCCGATCATGCCGCAGGCAAACATCAGATTGAGCAGCGATGTGACGATGTCGGTGCCGTTGGCGTGCTGCGTCAGTCCCATCGCCCACAGCGTGCTGGTATTCGGACCGCGGGCATAAGTTTCGGCCGCCCGCTCGATCTTCTCGGCCGCGATGCCGGTGATCGTCGCCGCCCGCGCCGGCGTGTACGGCTTTACGGCGGCGCGCACCTTCTCAAAGTCGTGCGTTCGCTCCGCGATGAAGGGCTTGTTCTCGATGCCGAGCGCCAGGATGTGATTCAGCATGGCCGAGTAGAGCGCGACGTCGGTGCCGGGCTGCATTTGGAGGTGAATGTCGGCGCGGGCGGCCAGCTCGGTGCGGCGGGGATCGGCCACAATCAGCGTGGCGCGCTTCTCATGCGCGCGCTTCAGCGCTGCGCCAAACACGGGGTGTGATTCCGTGGTGTTGGCACCGCCGATGAAAATGACGTCGCACGCTTCCTCGATCTCGCGCATCGAGCCCGATGCGGCGGCGGTGTTGATCGCGCGCTGCATGGCCGCCACCGACGTCGAATGGCACAGTCGCGTGCAGTGATCGACGTTGTTCGTCCCGATCGCGCCACGAAACATCCGCATGATGAGGTAGTTCTCTTCATTGGAGCACTTCGCCGATGAGAAGCAGGCGAGGGCGTCGGGGCCGCGCGCGGTCTTGATGCGGCGCAGCTCCTGCGCCGTGAGCTCCAGCGCTTCGTCCCAGGTCGCCTCGCGGAACGGCGTGTACCAGTCCTCCGGCGTCGCGACCCGATCGCGGATGTCGAGGTCGAGCCGCTCGAGCAGCGGGAGCGCGCGGACCGACTTGCCCGTGGCACGCGGCGGTGTCCCGGGCTTGGGGCGGCTCCCCTCGCCTTCGATGGTGTGCCAGGGACCGGCGCGCCGCTCCGCGCCTCCTCCACCCTGCCAGACCCAACGCCCGCTTTCTTTGATCCAGCCCGTGCGGATCAGCGGTTTGGTCAGGCGATCGCGATGCTGCGGGAAGTCGTAGCCGAAGCGCCCCTTCACGCAGGTCGATCCCTGGTTGGGCGTGTTCAGCTCGATGTCGGGGGACGTGACGCGAACGACGCTGTTGCCGGCGACGTGGAGGTCAACCTGACACCCGACGCCGCAGTAGGGGCAGACCGACCGCACGACCTTCTCGGGGTGCCGGATCTGCTCGGGGGCAAAACGCTGCCGCGGCATCACCTCGAAGATCGCGCCCGTGGGGCACACGCGAACACACTCGCCACACCAGGTACACCCCGCCTTATCGGGATCGCCGTCGGCACCGACGATAATTTCGGCGTGCTCGCCGCGGAACCCCATGTCCAGCACGCCGACGACCTGGATGTCCTCGCAGGCGCGCACGCAGCGCGTGCACAGGATGCACGTGGACATGTCGTGCCGGATCATCGGATCGCCGGGGCGCTCGTCGCCCGAGCGCAGCGGCAAGTCGCGCTCCACCACCGCGCTCGGCACCACGTCGTACTGCACGAGGTAGCGCTCGAACTCGTTGCGCGGGTTCGCGCGACCGCCATTTCGCAGGTGATCGGCGGGATACCGCTCCGCGAGCAGCCGCAGCACGCCTTTGCGATTCTCGACCGCGGCGTGCGACTGCGTCGTGACGACCATGTTATCGGCGATTTTCGTCGCGCACGCGGGGATCAGCTTCGCCTGGCCTTCGACCGAAACGAGACAGATGCGGCAGTTGCCGACGACAGAGAGTTTGGGATACCAGCAGAGCGTCGGGATCTCGATGCCGGCCGATCGGGCGGCATCGAGAATGGTCTGGTCGGGCGTCGCGGCAATGGACCGTCCGTCGATCACGAGCTGCGGCATGCCTCTAATTACTACCTGCATCCTGGGATCTTGCAAAGGATCAGGGGACAAAAACGAACGGGGCCGGCTGGTGCCGGCCCCGGTTTCGTTTGGCTGCGTCGCCTTTTAGACCTTCGGATCGATCGGTAAGTGGTTGTGCGTGTGATCGCCGTTTTCGCCCTCGTCGGTGAACCAGCAGTACGCCCAGATCTTGGCGGGTCTCAAAACCTGCTGACCGGCGCGTAGGATGATGCCCATCGGTTCGTCGTCGAGCACTAGCGGAAGGGTTGTCATGCCGGTCTACTAGGCAAGCGTCCTGCCACGGCAGGGCAGCCCTAAGTAACTACCAAATCTCGTCTTAGCGAAGAGGGCCGAAAGCGAATCGTCAATCCGACACGTTCAACACCGGTTGGGCCGTGTCGAGCTGACGCGGCGGCTTGATCGCCGTGAACCCCGCGCGTTTCGACCGGCGGCCCGCGGGGCGCTGCACCTGCCAGCCGCGATACAGCGTCTGCAGCGCCTCAGGGGCGAGCGGGATGACTTCGCGGTTTTCCGCGGCAGGCGGGAGCACCACGTGCACGCCACCCGACGGCGTCCGCACCTGGAGATCGGCGATCAACGACGCCCGCTGCTTGGTGCGGAGCTGAGCCAGACTGGCCGGTGCAATCACGACGAGCGACGGCGCCAGGTCGGGGAACCAGCTCCCGAAATTGATCACGAGTGCCTGGAACGCGCCGCCGCCCAGCTGCTCGGCGACCGCGCGCCCTTCCGCGGCCTCTACCGCTCCCAGGTCCTGGTCGAGGAGGAAGACATCCGCGTCGTGCGCGGCAAGGAAGAGCGCTTCCGCCAGTCCCGCGGCGCCGAGCACCACGATGGTGTCGTTCGGTTCGACCCGGCCGGCCCAGGGAACGATCGGATGCGCGCGGTCGAATCCCCAGTGCGTCGGTTCACGCTGCGCTTCGCGCAGCGCCCGGTGTTTTTGCCGCCACCGCGGAAACGACGGCAGCCGCAACCGCCGCGCGATGATGCGATCGACGTGCTCGAGCAGCAGCACCTCGGTGAGCAGGTACTGGTCCTGCGCGCTCGTCTGCAGCTCGCGGACGGCGTCATCGCCGATGCGCAGCAGATCGGCGCGCGGTACGGTGTTCTTGTATTCCTCGAGCCGCTGCAGGATGAACTCCTGATACTCCTGTTTGAGCGAGCGGGGCGCCCGGCGTACCGGAGGCATGCCCGTCCTGCTGGCGCGCTCGAAGGGAAGGGAAGTCAACATGGCTCGACGTGCACGGTCACTTCTTCGAGCTCCAGGTCATTTTTGAGTTTTTCCTCTACAGCGTCCGCAATGGCATGCGCGTCAGCGACATTCGCATGCGGATCGACTGCGATGGTCACCTCGGCGTAACGGACGCCAGCATTTCCGCCGCGCGAGCGGATCCCGTATGCGCTTACGACACCTTCGACCGTCTGTGCCGACTGCCGGATCGCCGGCTCCGGAATCGCCCGCTCATCCACGAGCACCGGAACCGTGCGCTGCAGAATCTGGTAGCCGACGCGCACGATCAGCAGCGCGACGATGATCGCGACCACGGGATCGACCCACAGATAGCCCTGGCGCGAGAGCAGCACCCCGATGAGGACGCCGATGGTGATGAACACGTCGGTGCGCGTGTGGGCGGCGTCGGCGATCAGCAGCTCGCTGGAGAGCTGCTGCCCGCGCCGGTTTTCGTACCAGGCGACGAACACATTCGTCGCGAGCGTCGCGAGCAGCAGCACGAGCCCGAGGTCCGTGATCCGCACCGCATGACCGCCCACGATGAGGCTCGCGATCGCACTGCGCAGCAGCTCGAAGCACGTGACGGAAAGAAAGACGCAGAGTCCGAGCGCCCCGAGGGTTTCGAACTTGCCGTGGCCGTAGGGGTGATCCTCGTCCGGCGCGCGCGCGGCGACGCGGATGACGATCAGGCCGAGGACGTTGTACGCGGCGTCGACGGACGAATGCACGGCATCGCCCATGACGGCGAGCGAGCCGGCTACCGCGCCGATCACCGCTTTGGCGAGGACGACGGCGATGTTGGCGACGAGCAATCCGCTCAGCACTCGGCGCACCGCTGCCGAGCGGTCTAGGGCCCTCCCGGACATGGCTTGCAAGCTTGTGATAGGGGCCGATTTAGTCAAATTCACCTGACATATTTAGACGATTGTATAAATATCTCGCCCCAATGGACGATTCCCTGTTTCGGGCGCTGGCCGACCCCACGCGCCGCCGCATCCTCGAGCTGCTGACCGAGAAGGACAGGACAGCGGGCGAGATCGCGGAGCAATTCCCGATGGCGTTCGCCTCGGTGTCGCACCATCTGGGGGTGCTCAAGGCGGCGGATCTCGTGGCCACGGAGCGCGAGGGGCAGTTCATCCGCTACCGGCTGAATACGACCGTGTTTCAGGAGCTGGTGCGCTACTTCATGACCCGTTTTGGGAGAGACAGCAATGCGTAGCCGCTGGTTTGGCATCGTGATCGCCGCGCTCGCGGCGGGAGTGTCAGTCTGGGCGTGCCCGCGACTCCCGCCCACGATGGCGACGCACTGGAGTCTGAACGGCACACCGGACGGGTTTTCGAGCCGCCTGATGGCGGGTTCGATCGTGCCCATCGTGCTCGTCGTCATGACGGTGATGTTCAACGTGCTGCCGAAAGTCGATCCGCGGCGGGAGAACTATGCCAAGTTCCTGAGCAGCTACTGGCTGATCGCGAACGCCGTGATCGTGTTCCTCCTCGTCGCGCACGCCTTGATCATTGCGTCGGGACTCGGCTACGACGTTCGCATCGACCGTCTCATGCCGCTGGGTGTGGGATTGCTGTTCGTCTTCCTGGGGAACTACCTCACGCGTGTCGAGCCCAATTGGTTCATCGGCATCCGCACGCCCTGGACGCTGTCGAGCGACACGGTATGGCGCCGCACGCATCGCACCGGTGGTTGGTTGATGGTGAGCGGCGGTTTGGTGCTGGTCATCGGGGCGTTCGTCGCCCGCTCCGCGTTTCTGGTCCTGTTCGTCGCGACCATTATCATCGTCGCCGTGATTCCCATTGTGCAATCGTACGTGTTGTGGAAGAGGGAGCAGCATGATCGTCCTTAGCCTGATGCTGGCAGTTGCGGTTCAGCGTGCCGATACGGTCCCGCCTGCCGCGGCGGTGGAGTCACCGTACACGATTCGCAGCGGCGCGCTGCAGCTGAGCGGTACGCTCACGCTGCCGCGCGGGGCAACCCGGCCGGTGCCGGTCGCCGTCATCATTGCAGGCTCGGGGCCGACCGACCGTAACGGCAACTCGGCGCTGGGAATCAGGCCGAATTCGTATGCGCAGCTCGCGTGGCGCCTTGCCGAGCGCGGCATCGCGACCTTGCGCTACGACAAGCGGGTCCTGCCCGGCACGGCCGGGTCGGTCGACATCGCGCACCTGACGCTCGAGGATTTTGCGGCCGACGCCCGCGCGGCAGCCGAGTCACTCGCACACGACGCGCGATTCTCACAGGTTGTGCTGCTTGGCCACAGCGAGGGGTCGGCGCTCGCGTTCATCGCCGCGCGCGGCGGCCCGCCGGTCGCCGGCGTGGTCAGTGTCGCGGGCCTCGGGCGGCCGCTTGGCATGGTGATGCGCGAGCAGCTCGCCCGGCAGTTCGATAGCGCGACGGTGATCCGCTACGACAGCGCCATGGCGCAGTACCTGCGTGGGGAGCGGCCCGCGGACGTCCCGCCGCAGCTCGCTGCGCTGTTCGTGCCGATCAACCAGAATTTCATGAAGTCACTGGCGTCGTTCGATCCGGTCGCCGCGATCAAGCAGGTGCGCCAGCCGGTGCTGATCGTCCAGGGCGGACGCGACATCCAGATCACTGTGGCCGACGCCGAGCGGCTGCACGCGGCCAAGCCCGACGCCCCACTCGTGGTGGTGCCGCTCGCGAATCACGTGCTGAAGCAGGCGACGGATACGACGCTGGCCGCTCAGCTCCCAACCTACCAGAGCCCCACGATTCCCATCATGCCCGAGGTGGTCAGCGCCATTGCCGACTGGATTGCGAGGACCGGGAAACCGTAGGTGTAGGGGCGCAGCAGGCGCCCCTAGCCAATGGCGCGCAGCAGGACGCCTTTCAGGTAGCCCGTCTCCGGGACGTTCAACACTTCGGGATGATCGGACGAGGCGCCGGTCGCCGCGAGAAACTGCATGCGACGGCCGGAGTCGCGGGCGGCGTCGGTCAGCATGGCGTTGAAGAGGTCGCGGCTGACGTGATACGAGCATGACGATGTGAACAGCACGCCACCAGGCGCCAGGATCTTCATCGCCCGCAGGTTCACTTCTTTGTAGCCGGCGATGGCCCGCTCGAGATTGGCTTTCGTCTTGGCGAACGCCGGCGGGTCGAGCGCGATCGTGTCGAACTGCTCGCGGCGGCGCTCCAAGTTCCGCAGCAGGTCGAAGGTATTCGCTTCGCGCCATTCGATATTGGCGATGCCATTCAGGCGCGCATTTTCGGCGCCGCGCGCCAGTGCGTCGGTGCTCTGATCGACCGCCAGCACCGCTTTCGCCGCGCGCGCGAGATACAGCGCGAACGAGCCGTGATAGGTAAAGAGATCGAGGGCGCGGCCGCCGGGCTTCGTGTGCCGGCCGACCAGCGCGCGATTCTCGCGCTGATCCAGAAAAGCGCCCGTCTTCTGTCCTGACCACGGAGCCGCGAGGTACTTCACGTCATTCTCCAGAACCTCGACGACCTCAGGGACCTGACCGGAGGCCAGGACGACCTCCTCGGGCAGTCCTTCGTGACGCCGCACCGCGGCGTCGTTGCGCAGCAGGATGCCCTCCGGCTCGAGCGCCGCCGTGATGCCGGCTATGACGTCGTCCCGCGCGGTCTCGAGTCCGGCGGAGAGCAGCTGCGCGACGATCGAGCGTCCGTACTTGTCGATGACGAGCGACGGCAGCGCATCACCTTCCGCGTGCACCACGCGCCAGGCACTCGCTGTGATCCCGTTCCGCCGCCCGGCTGCGGCCGCGATGCGCTGCGTCCACCACTGCGCGTCGATCGGCTCCTGGCCGCGCGTGAGCAGGCGCAGCCGGATCTCGGACCTGGGTGAATACAGCGCCTGGCCGAGGAACTTGCCCTTTCGATCGGTCACGTGCACGATGCCCGGCGTCTTATCAGGCTCGTCGGCGACGTCGCTGCGATAGATCCAGGGGTGCCCCTGTTTCCAGCGTTCCGCGCCCTTCGCGGTGACTTTGACGCTCAACGATCCGGCCTCAAATTCGCGGCGTCGCGGAGATACATATGTTTCAGCGAGCGCTGCGCTTTGGTAGTGTAGAAATGCAGCAGCACCCGGATACAGCGCCGCAACCCGCTCGGCACGGCAACCTCGGCGGAGCCGAGGAGTGGCACGTCGGTCCAGCCGAGCCGGCGGGCCGCGCGCGCGGGGTAGTCGGCCGTGAGATCGGGCGACGACGTGAAGATGGCGCTCTCGACGTCACCCGGCTCAAAGCCGTTCGCATCGCGCAGCGCGGCGAGCAATTCCTCCGTCGCCTCCAAAATCGCCTCACTGGTGTTGGCGGTCGCCGTCGTGGCGCCGCGCAGGCCGCGCAGAATCTTTGGGGGAGTCATGGCGCTCGTCGATCAGTTGCGCTTGATGGTGATCACCGATCCCGATCTTCTCAAGGGCCGAGATCCGCTATCCGTTCTCCGCAAGGCGGTTAAGGGCGGTGCAACCGCGGTGCAGGTGCGGTGGAAAGATGGCATGCCAGCGGAGATTCTGGAGTTGACTCGGGGCCTGGTTGCCGCCCTGCCTGTGCCCGTGCTTGTCAATGACCGCGTGGATATCGCGCTCGCGGCGGGAGCCGCCGGCGCTCACCTGGGTTGGGACGACGTGCCGCTCGCGCCTCTCCGCCCCCATCTCCCGGCGGGGTTTTTGCTCGGCATCTCCGTCGGATCGGCCGATGAAGCGGCTCGCGCCGCCGGCCTGCCCGCCGATTACTGGAGCATCGGTCCCTGTTTCACCAGTCCCAGCAAGGCGGACGCGGGACCCGCGCTCGGTCCCGAGGTGTTCTCGGCACTCGCGCGCCTCGCGCCCGAGAACATTCCCGTGATCGGGATCGGCGGTATCACCGCGGTGAACGCGCCGCAGATCATCAGCGGCGGTGCTGTGGGCGTGGCGGTTATCGGCGCGGTGCTGAGCGCGCCGGACCCGGAGAGCGCTGCTCGGGCGGTGGCCGCTGCCGTGCGCGCCTGATCGCCGCGAGGTGATCGGCGTACGACGCCGAGAAGATGTGCTTGCCGTCGGGCTGCGCGACGAAATAGAGGTAGCCGATCGGGGCGGGGTAGAGCGCCGCGATCAAGCTGGAGTCGCTGGGCTGATTGATCGGACCCGGCGGGAGCCCCGGGTGCAGATAGGTGTTGTAGGGCGATTTGATCTGCAGCTGCCGCTCCCACACGCGGCGCAGCCGGCGGCCGTGCGCGTACACGACGGTCGGATCGGCCTGGAGCGCCATGCCCCGCTTGAGCCGGTTGTGGTAGACCGCGGAGACGTACGGCCGATCGGGACTATAGCGGACTTCCGCTTCGATGATCGAGGCGAGCGTGACGATCTCGTGCCGCGTCATATGCAGCTCGAGGAGGCGCGCATCCCACTCGGGCTGCCAGCGCGCGATGAATTCGTGCGCCATAACCCGGACCAGGTCTCGCGCGGGCATGCGCATCGGCACGACATACGTCGTCGGGTACATGTAACCTTCGATGCCCGCCGGCGTGTCAGTGATCCCAAGCTCCCGTTCCAGCGCCGTGTCGCGCACGGCCGCCTTGAACGCGGCCGGCGATATGCCCAGCCAGGAGCGCGCGCGCTCGGCCACCTCGAAACCCATCATCCCCTCGAGTACGGTGAAGCGCACTTCCATGCCGCGCCCTTTTTTGAGCGTGGTGACGATGCTGCTCCAGCCCTCGTCGGGGTCGAGGAGATAGACGCCGCTCTTCAGGTTGGAGGGAAGCCCGCGCACGCGCGCGTACAGGCTGAACCAGTCCCGGTTCTTGATGATGCCGTGGGCCTCGAGCGAATCGAGCGCCTGGTAATACGTTGCGCCGCGGGGGATCGTGACGATGACCTTGTTCGCGATCGATTCGTAGGCGGGCGGCTCCTGTTTGCCGCAGGACAGCGCGCAGCCCAAGATCAATAGGTCGAGTACCACGGACCCCGCACGATTCGTCACAGCGCCGTGCCCTTGCGGGTGTCCAGATAGTGCTGCAGCAGCAAGGCGGCGGCCATCGCGTCGAGGTCGGCCTTGCGCCCCCGCGTCGATCCGCCCATCTCGCGCACGGCCGCGAGCACGCGTGCCGTCGTCATCCGCTCGTCCCACATGGTGACCTCCACATCACCCACGCGCCGCTTGATATCATCGGCGAGCGCCCTTGCGGCGTGAGCGGCATCACCTTCGGCTCCTGTTTCGTCCAGCGGGAGCCCGACGATGATACCCGTGACATGGTGACGGTTGACCAACTCGAGTAGCCGCGCCATCGGAAAGCGCTTCCCAGCGCGGCGGGTCAACGTGGCGAGCGGTTGGGCGAGTGTCTGCGTTTCATCGGTAAGGGCGAGACCGATGCGGCGCTCGCCCCAGTCAACAGCCAGGAACCTGCCTCCGGCTTTCACCCTTGCGACATCGTCTGGAAGAACTCCTGGTTGGTCTTGGTTCGTTTGAGGCGCTCCAGCAGAAACTCGATCGCTTCCACCGGCGGCATGTCGGCCAGGAAGTTGCGGAGCAGGTAGACCTTGTTCAGCTCTTCCTTGCTGAGCAGCAGCTCTTCCTTGCGAGTGCTGGAGCGCTGCACATCGATTGCGGGGAACGTCCGCCGCTCGGCGATGCGGCGGTCGAGGATGACTTCGGAGTTACCCGTGCCCTTGAATTCCTCGAAGATGACCTCGTCCATGCGGGAGCCGGTGTCGATCAGGGCGGTAGCCAGAATCGTGAGCGAGCCGCCGCCTTCGATGTTGCGCGCCGCGCCGAAAAAGCGCTTGGGCTTTTGCAGCGCGTTGGCGTCGACACCACCCGAGAGAATCTTGCCCGAATGGGGCACCACGACGTTGTGGGCGCGGCCCAGACGCGTAATCGAGTCGAGTAGAATGACGACGTCCTTACCGTGCTCCACCAGACGCTTGGCCTTTTCGATCACCATGTCGGCGACCTGCACGTGCCGGTCGGCGGGCTCGTCGAACGTGGAGGATACGACCTCCACGTTCGGCCCCTTCACGTTCTCCTCCATGTCGGTCACCTCTTCGGGCCGCTCGTCGATCAGCAGCACGATCAGGTAGACCTCAGGATGATTTTCGATGATGGAGTTGGCGAGCTTCTGCATCAGGATGGTCTTGCCGGCTTTCGGTGGCGACACGATCAGACCGCGCTGGCCTTTGCCGATGGGCGACAGAATGTCCATCACGCGCATCGACAGGTCACCATCTTTGCGCTCCAGCTTCAGCTGCTGCTCGGGATACCGGGGACGCAGGTTGTCGAAGGCGACGCGATGCTTCGCCTTCTCCGGCTCTTCGCCGTTGACGACTTCGACCTTCAGCAGCGCGAGATAGCGCTCGCCTTCCTTCGGCGGCCGGACCTGTCCCGTGATCGTATCGCCGGTGCGCAGATCGAACCGCTTGATCTGGCTCGGCGAGACGTAGATGTCGTCGGGACCGTAGAGGTAGTTCCAGTCGGCGCTGCGGAGGAAGCCGTAGCCTTCCGGCAGGATTTCGAGCACGCCCTCGCCGCGCAGCACCGTGTCGGTGTCGAGCAGCGACTGCTCGATGCGGAAAATGAGATCCTGCTTGCGGAGCCCGGAGTAGTTGGTGATGTTCAGGCTCTCGGCCATCGCGTGTAGTTCCGCGACGGATTTTCTCTTCAGTTCGGCGATATCCACGTGTGCTTCAACTCCGTTTGCTTGTGCGGCGGGGAAAACCCCGGGATGGGGGAGTGGTCCTTAGTTGAAAATGGAAACTTGGGAATTGGGCGGTGTGCGACCGAGTGATAGTAGGATACCCGTCCGCGCCCGTCAAGTACGGCCATGAGTCTGACCCCATACCTGCGGACGTGGCGGACTACACCGCTCCATGACCGCGAAGTCATTGACGGGCTTGTAGATCGGGCGCACGACGGTCCGTCCCGGGAGCTCGCCGCCGCCCTCGCGCAGTGGCCGGGCACGTACTACTGGTCCGACGAGCCGGATGGCCGCCACGTCGTCCTCACGCGGCCGACGTACCAGGCTCGCGACGCGTGGGGCGTGCATGCCGCGCTGTTCATCGCCGTGCTCATCTCCATGACGATTTCCGGTGGTGTAATGTCCACCACCCTCCCCGAGGACATGAGCGCCTGGACCCCCGCTGTCCTGCTTCATGCCCTGCCGCGCGGGCTGTCTTTCTCGCTCCCGCTGCTCGCGATCCTGTTCTGTCACGAAATGGGCCATTACCTCACGGCGCGGCGCTATCAACTCAACGTGTCACCGCCGTTCTTCATCCCCGGCCTGCCGCCACCATTCGGGATCGGGACGTTTGGCGCATTCATTCGCCTGCGGACCATCGTAAACGACCGCCGTCAACTGCTGGATGTGGGCGCAGCGGGTCCCATCGCCGGGTTCATCGTCGCCGTTCCGGTGCTGTGGATCGGCCTCGCACACAGCCATGCCGTCGCCGAGCCCGGGGTGAGCGGCATGGTCGTCTCCTTAAGCACCGAAACGTGGCCCCTCGGCGATTCCATCCTCACGTTACTCGTGCGGCATCTCAGCGGGCACGCCTCGGGTGGTGGAGCGATCGTGTTGCATCCAATCGCCGTCGCCGGGTGGTTCGGCATCTTCGTCACGATGCTGAACCTGCTTCCGATGGCCCAGCTCGACGGCGGCCACATCCTCTACGCCGCCTTCCCGGCGTGGCACCGGCGGGTGGCGCGCGTCTTCTGGGTCGTCACGCTCGGACTCTCCTGGATCTCCCTCACGTGGCTGTTTTGGGGGGTCCTGGTGCTGCTCTTGTCGCGCGGGCGTCTGGATCATCCTCCCGTGCTGGACGCCTACCGTCCGCTGCCACCATCTCGACGCTGGCTGGTCTGGCTGAGCCTGGTGCTGTTTGTGCTCACGTTTATCCCCGCTCCGTTTAGACGATAAGAGGGTGCGTCGTACCGCCCACCCGTCTATTGCGTAACTCCTAGCCATTTATAATGTTGTTTCAAACCAGCCCCTGGATCGGCATGCCAGCGCAACCTGCCCGATACACACCAGCTGCTACCGACACGGTCGTTCATGATCTACCTCCCATCCGCTTCGACGGACAACCCATAGACATCCGACTCTCCCTGCGCCGCAGCGAAGATGGCATTTGGCGTGGCCGCATCCTGTTCGGGGCGGAGGGGACGGAAGCGGAGCGCTCCAGCGCGGAGATCTTCTGCGCCACGACGGAGCAGGATCTGTGGCAGTCGGTCCGGGACCTGCGGGATCACCACCTCCGAGACCTGTACCGCTCCTTGCTGTGATGGCTGATTCGAAGATCACACTGTCCCAGTTGCGGCACGATTTGTCCAACCCGCTTTCGGCGATTCTCGCCGAAACACAGCTGCTGCTCCTCGCCCCCGAGAAGTTCGACGAGGAGACGCTGGCCGGCCTCAAGCAGATCGAGAGTCTGGCGCGCAAGATGCGCCAGATACTGCACACCACCGAGTGAGCCGCCGGCATCGCCCCCGGTTTGCCCCGCCCACCGTCTGGTGGCCGCCGAATACGGTGCGTCGGTGGGCTGCTCGCGCCGCCTTCCTTATTAAGACCTCCGGAGATTGGAGAAGAGGCGCGCAAGTGACGCGCGTCATAGCCCTTTCGGTCAAACGGCGGTAAATCCAAACCCCCTTCTCCAGTGAGCCCGCAGCTGAAGTCGGCTCCTCGCAGGTTGCTGCTCTTCGGAATGAGCGGTCTGGTCGCGGCCTGTGCAGGCAGGTCGCGACCCGTTCCCGTCACACCCGCGGAAATCCCCTCCCTCCAGGCCCAGGCAGCACGACAACCGAGTAACGCGCAGGTTCGCTTCCGCCTCGCCGCCGCGCTCATGGCGGCAGGCCGCTGTGACACGGCCGTCGTCGTCGCGAATGCGGCGCAGCTCCAATCGCCCGCTGACGCTCTCGGACCGATGGTGATCGGCGGCTGTCAGGAGAAGGACGGCCGGTACGATCTCGCCTACGTCACCTATACCGACTTCGCCACCAGGCATCCACAGGCCCGGGGCGTCGCGGGCGTACGCGCTCTGGCGCAGATCGCGCTGCGCACCCAGGCGACCCAGACGGCCAAGCTCGCGCTCGCGCGCGAATCGACGTTGTCCACGCTCCCCCCCGAACCTGCGACGCTCGCCGTTCTCCCGCTGACGATCGCCGGCGATTCGAGTCTCCAGCCGCTGTCGCGCGGGCTCGCCGAGCTGATCACATCGGACCTCGCGCTGGTGCGCTCGCTGCGGCTGCTCGAGCGTATGCAAGTGGGTTCGCTGCTCGACGAGCTCCGGTTGAGCCAGACCGCCCGCGTCGATTCGGCCACGGCGGCGCGCGTGGGCCGGATGCTGCGGGCCGAACGGATGGTGCAGGGCGTTGCGGCGATCCCGCAGCACGGACCCGTTCGGCTGTCGGCGTCCGTCGTGCGCGGCGATGGCACAGTGCGCACCGGTGCCGAGGCGCACGGCACGTTCAAGCAGCTGCTCGACCTCGAAAAGCAGCTCGTGCTCGCCCTCGCCACGCAGCTGGGCATCGAGCTCACCGAGGCCGAGCGCCAGAGGATTCTGCGTCAGGGCCCGAAGAACCTCGCGGCGTTCCTCGCGTACAGCCAGGGGCTCGAGGCGCTGGATCGCGGCGATTATCGCGCCGCGGGGACGGCGTTCAACTCCGCGGTGCGTGCCGACCCGTCGTTCTCAGCGGCACGAGAGCAGCAGCAGGGTGCGGCAGCCGCGCCCGCTGTACAAGCTTCGCCCGGCGACTACGTCACGGTGGTCGAGGCCACCGCTCAAATCTCGCAGCTGCCCGGGCCCGCGTCCGGGGGCACGTTGCAGCAGTCGACTACCGACGTTTCGCAGACGATCGCCGATGTGACCGGTCAGACCGGCGTCAGCGCCACCTCCAGCAACCCCACCACCGAAAGCCAGGGCATTACCAGCATCGTGCAGGCCTCCGGCGGCATACGGATCATCTTCAAGCGGCCGTGAGTCACGGGCGCGCGCTGCTCCTTGCCGTGCTGAGTGCGCTCGCGCCGTCCGTTGCATTCGCGCAGGCGGCCACGACGGTCGCGCGCACCGGTGTCTACTTCGAGTCGTACACCTTCGGCAGCGGTCTCGCGTTTCGCCGGGTCAGCGAGCTCACGGTTCCGGTCGCCGTGTCGCAGCGCGTCGGCAACCGCTTCGTGATCGATGTCGCGACCGCGTACGCGAGCGCGTCGGCGCAACAGGCGGGCGGCCCCGACATCGAGCACTCCGGACTCGTCGACACGGACGTCCGCGCGACGATGAACGTCGTTCCCGGACGGCTGCTCTTCACCGTGGTCGCGACGCTGCCGACGGGCGCGACCACGGTTCCCGACACCACGATTCCGCTGTTCGGCGCAACCGCGACCGACCTCCTCGCCTTCACGACGCCGAATTTCGGCACCGGCGGCGGAGTCTCCAGCGGCTTCGCGTCGGCGTTCAGAATGGGCGCCAACTGGGCGGTCGGTGCCGCCGCGAGCTATCGCTATGGCGCGAGCTATGTGCCGGTCACCGGCGGATCCAGGCTCATCCCCGGCGGTGAGATCCGGGCGCGGGCCGGGATCGAAGGCCCCTTCGGCGGAGACAAGTATTTCCGTGGTGCGCTCGTCTACACGACGACAGCCGAAAATGACATCGGCGGTGGCGAACAGAGCGCCATCGGCGATCGGGTGCTGGCGTACGGCGCGGCGAGCCTTCCCGTCGGCAACGGACAGCTCTCGATCTACGGATGGGATATGCGGCGCCTCCGCGCCCGCAACGAAAACGTGCCCGCGACGATCGCCGTCCCGCGCGGCAACGTGCTCGCCTTGGGTGCCCGCCTCGACAAACCGCTGAGCCCGAACGTCACGCTGGTGCCGCTGGTCGAGTTTCGGCACGAGCTGACCGGCCCGGCCGACAAGATGGAGCTGCTCGGCTATCTGCTGCGCGGCGGCGCAGACCTGCGGTACCGGCTGAGCGATCGCGCGACGGGCGTGATCCACGCGCAGCTCGCGATCGGAACGCTCCAGGATGAAGGAATTCGCGTCTCCGTCGTGGGCCCGCGTGTCGGTATGCTGATCGAATGGTCCCGCTGAACGCGTTGCCGCTCTCCTCGAAGAAGAGAGGGGATACGGCTGTGAGGTCGGCGTGGCTCGCACGAGCCGCCGTCGTACTCATTGCCCTCCTCGGCCTCCATTGCGGCGACGCGATGGGCCCCCGTCTGGCGGGACACCTCGCGTTCACCCCGACATTCGCGAACCGCACAGCGGGAATCGTCGATTTCGACCGCGCACGCGTCACGCTGGTGCGACCGCCCAACACGGCGGTCGTCGACACGATCATCGGGATCCCGCTGACCGCAGATTCGATCGATCTCTCGCTGAGCGTGCCACTGTCCTCGCCGCGCGAGGATCTGCTGTTGTATCTGAGACTGTTGAACACCGCCGGCGATACCGTCTTCCGCAATGCGCCGTACCCGCAAACCGTCACGGTCACGAGCGGCGGTCCCGTCGCCGTGGTGCATGCGCCGATCGTGTACGTCGGGGTGGGTTTTGACGCCGTCGCGGTGGTGATCGCGACGCCGGACACGTCGGTGCTCTTCGGCGATACACTGCGGCTTACCGCGGTGGCGTTCGGCGCGCTGCAGCAAATTATCCCCGGCACGCCGATCGCATGGCGCTCACTCGACTCGACCCGCGTGCGCGTGCCCGACGCGGCGGTGGGGAAAGTCGTCGGCGCGGGGCAGCGCGGGCCGGCGCGCATCGTCGCCGAGCTGCTCACCGGTCCCGCCGATACCCTGCTCGTGACGGCTCAGCCGGTGCCCACGACGCTGCTGAAGGTCAGCGGCGACACCCAGACCGCGGTACCGGTGGCCCTGCTGCCGCTGCCGCTGCGCGTTCGCGTCCTTGGCAACGACGGGCTTGGTGTCCACGTGCCGGTCGCATTCCGCGCGCTGGCGGCGGGCGCCTCGGTGAGTGTCGACACAGTCGTCAGCGACTCCCTCGGCTACGCGGAAGTGACGGGCACGCTGGGTCCCGCCGTCGGAGTCCAGACGTTTGATGCGCGCGTCGCGCGCATCGCCTCGCCGGTCACGTTCACGGCCACGGCGATCAGCGCCACCGTCGCATCAGTCACTCTCGATCGCAGCATCGATACGATTGCACGCGGGGCGACGCTGCAGTACATCGCGACCGCCCGCGACGCCCTTGGCAATCCGGTGGCCGTGACGATCGGGTGGACGTCGACCGCCCCGGTCGTGGCGCTGGTCGATCAGACCGGGTTGGCGCTCGGCGCAGCGGCGGATTCGACCGAGATCATCGCGTCCGCCGCGGGCCACGCCGATACCGCACGGCTTTACGTGCGCGCACTCAGTCAGGTGATCGCATCTCCCGCGGACACCGTCATCACCGCCCTCGGTGATTCGTTCGACATCGGCGCGACGGCCTACGACAACTTCGGGCAAGTCGTGAGCTCCGGCTTCACGCGCACCTACAGCTCGGCGACGCCCGGTATTGTCATCGTCGACCCGACGACGGGCCGGACCCGCAGCGTCGGTGCGGGAGACGGTGCAATTGTGATTCGCGACTCCGTCGATGCGACGCTGCGTGTGCAAACGACCGCGACGGTGCGGGTCAAGCAACTGGTGAAACGCGTGCAGAACGCCCCGGCGTCGCTCTCGATCGGCATCGGCGGGAGCGGCCAGATTGTGGCGCGGGCCTACGACCGCAACGGCTTCCCGATTCCGGGGCGGACATTCGGTTACGTATCGCGTGACACACGCTTTGTGGCCGTGGACTCGGGCGGCCTCGTTACCGGCGTCGCGCTCGATTCCACGACCTATGTGGTCGATTCGCTGATCGACAGCGCTGCGGTGTACATGGACTCGACGCTGGTGAAAGTCCTTGCGACCCCACCGGCGCTACTGCAGTGGGGGTTCGACTCGCTGCCCGTCGGCCTCCTCGGCGGAGTT
>DASZCG010000319.1:0-18659 GCA_035943355.1 Gemmatimonadales bacterium | reverse complement strand
CGCCGCCACGTTCGCCGCGATGCTGTTCGCCTATGGGTACGTGCGCGTCGCCAACCCCGACTGGACGCGCCCGTTCGCCGTTTGGCCGACACTCGTCAACGCCATCGTGATGACGGTCGTGCTGCTGACCAGCAGTCTGACCATCATCGCGGCCGTGCTCGCGGCGCAGGCGGGGCGACGCAGCGCCGCGCTGCGCTGGCTCGGGGCGACGATGTTTCTTGGCGCGTTGTTCGCCGGGTTACACCTGCGCGAATGGCTCGCGATGATCGGCGACGGATGGCGGCCGTTCACCAATCCGTTGGGCGGGTCTCCGCTCGTCGGCGCTACCTTCTTCAGCGTCACGGGACTCCATCTGCTGCACGTGATCGGCGGCGTCGTCGTGATCGGCGTGATCGCCCTGGGGTACCGGCGGGGCCGCTACGACCCGGGACACCTCGAGGCCACGGGGCTGTACTGGCATTTCGTCGACTTGGTCTGGATGTTCGTCTTTCCGCTGATCTACCTCCTGAACCTGCGCTGAGACATGGCATGAAACGCTACGTCGTGGTTTGGATCGCCTTGCTCGCCATCGTCGGGGTGGAGGTCGTCCTGGCACTCGCGCATGTGCCCACCAAGGTGCTGCTGCCCAGCCTGCTCGTGCTCGCGCTCGCCGAGGCCACGCTCGGGGTGATGTACTTCATGCATTTGCGCTACGAACGGCGCGCCTTCGTCTGGAGTGTGGTGCTCGCCGTGGTGATCACCGTCGTCTTGATGGATCATTTCTGGTTCGACGCGTTTCGCCTGCTGCACCAGCGGTTGCCGACTCCATGATCGCCTCGACCGGCATGCAGGCGACGATGACGGGCATGATCGTCCTCATGGTGCCGGCGTTTCTGGTTTGCACGGTTGTCGCCGTCGTCGCCTTCCGCAAACGGGGCAATCCGGACTGACGCTGCCGGAGGGGGAAAACCCCCTTCCCCGCCGGGGTAGATTGCAGTTACATGACCGCCGTCGCGCACGCGCATCGAGGTGACTTCACCGCCAATCCCAGAGTTCTCGTTCTTGCCGCGATGGCGGCCGTCATCGGCGTCATCAGCGCGTTCGTCGCGCTCGGCCTCGCCTGGCTGATCAGCTTCTTCACCAACGTCTTCTACTATGGGCACTTCACCGCACGCGGCCTTGCCTCGCCGGCCGGCCATCACCTCGGCGCGTGGTCGGTGCTGATTCCCATCGGCGGCGGACTGATCATCGGCCTGATGGCGCGCTACGGGTCCGAGAAGATTCGTGGACATGGCATCCCCGAGGCGCTGGAAGCGATCCTCATTGGCCGCAGCCGCATGGAGCCGAAAGTCGCCGTTTTGAAGCCGCTCTCCTCCGCGCTGGCGATCGGGACGGGGGGGCCGTTCGGGGCGGAGGGGCCAATCATCATGACCGGTGGCGCGTTCGGCTCGCTGTTCGCGCAGGCATTTCACATGTCTGCGCCCGAGCGCAAGACGCTGCTCGTCGCCGGCGCCGCGGGGGGAATGGCGGCGATCTTTTCCGCCCCAGTGGCGGCGGTGCTCCTCGCCGTCGAATTGCTCCTGTTCGAGTGGAAGCCCCGCAGCTTCATTCCCGTGGCCACCGCGGCAGCCGTCGCTGGGACCCTGCGCGTTCCGCTCATGGGCCCAGGTCCCATTTTTCTCACGCACGCGCATGCGCCGCTGGCGATTCATGGTCTCGCCGCTGCCGCCCTCCTGGGCGTGATCGCCGGTTTCGGGGCGGGCGGACTCACGTGGCTGGTCTACACGTCCGAGGATCTGTTTCGCCGGCTGCCGATTCATTGGATGTGGTGGCCCGCGATCGGCGGCGTCGCGATCGGAGTCGGGGGTCTGCTCTATCCGCGCGCATTAGGCGTCGGCTACGACGTCATTCGCGACCTGCTGAACGGCCGACTCATGGGTGCCTTCGTGCTCGGCCTGCTCGTAACGAAGGCGCTGATTTGGGCCCTCGCCCTGGGATCGGGAAACTCGGGCGGGGTGCTTGCGCCCCTCCTGCTGATGGGCGGTGCCCTCGGTGTCCTCGGCGCGCCGCTCGTTCCTGGAGATCCCGGCGTCGCCGCGGCGCTCGGCATGGGCGCGATGATGGCGGGTGCGATGGGCGCGCCATTCACCGCGATTGCGTTCGTGGCGGAAGTGACGCACGACATCAATCTCCTGCCAGGTCTGCTCATCGCCTGCATGGCCGCCGATGCGGTGACGGTGTTGTTGCTCAAGCGCTCGATTCTCACGGAGAAGCTCCAGCGGCGCGGTCATCACGTCACGCGGGAGTACATCATCAATCCGCTCCAGCTCCTTACGGTCGCAGAGGTGATGGAGCAAGACGTCCCGGCCGTGCCCGCGTCCCTTCCCGTGGATGGTCTGTTCGAGCGGTTGGCCGAAGAAGACCCTGTGCTCGCCCGGCGCCAGGAATGGCCACTGGTTGACGACAACGGGAAGCTCGTCGGGCTGATCACACGCGGCGATCTGGTCCGCGCCCTGGACGATGAGGACAGCGAAGGCGCGACGCTGTTCGACGTCGGCAGCCGGCAGCTCATTGTGACCCATCCCGACGAGCTGCTCGAAGAGGCGACGGCGAGGATGATTGCGAACGATATCGGGCGTCTGCCGGTGGTGCGGCGCGACGATCCGGCGCGGCTCATCGGATTGCTGGGGCGCGCCGGTGTGATGGCGGTGTGGCGCTACGCGACCCGCGAGGAGCAAACCCGCGATCCCGGATGGCTGAGCCGGCACCTGAAGGTGCTCCGGGGCAGGATCGCGCGGCGCGTGGTGAGTCCTGCCCAGGGCAATGGCGAAGCATGACCGAATCGACGCACACCTACCAGCTGACCGGCTACAACCCCAGGCCGGGCACTGCGACCGTCACCCTGCAATCGTTCGATCGCCCCGAGCGGATACGGCGGGCGCTGAAAGGCCTGGGGAAGTTCTGGGCGTTCGCCGTGGGAAGCGTGTTCATCCCGGTTGCACATTTCCTGCTCGTCCCCGCCTTCGCGTTGTTCGGCGCGTACACATTCTTCGAGCGGCTTGGCGCCCGGCAAGTCGTGACGACCGCCGCAGGCACGTGCCCCGATTGCGGCCGCACGCAGCAGCTCGAAACCGGCGGGCGTTGGCGCGTCCCGCGAGACATCGCCTGCCGTTACTGCCAGCGGAGTCTCAGGATTTCCTAGAAGCGGTACCCCGCCGCCAGGTTGATGTGGTTTGCCGAGAAGTCACCTGCGCCATACGTCGTCGTGAGTCTGCGGAATTCGAATCCAAAGACCATCGGGCCCTGAGGGCGCCACTCGAAGTGGCCCTCGCACACGAAGTTCTTGAGCCGGCCTCCGGCGGCGACGTCCGTGTCGTTGGGATCGTCGACGCCGCAGCCTCCGCCGAACATCCACTCAGGGTTCGGTCGCACATTGAGTTGTCCCCACCCGCCTTTGGTGCGGACAGGGACGCCGCCCGCGCCCGTGTTCTGGCCGATGCCGCCGCCGCCGAGTCCCGCGAGCGCCTTACCCGAGAACGCTTCGCCGATCAGCTCGACCATTCCGAACTTGAACCGGCCGTCCGCCGTCACCGCCTGCGACACGAGCAGCGTGTCACCGCTCAGCGTGTCGCGGCCCAGAAACCAGCCCATGTGCGCGCCGATGGCGAACTCGCTGGGATCATCGGTCGGTCCCCACGCCACGCGCAGCCGACTCTCCAGCGAAGGCCGCCCCGACCGCTCGGCGGAATCGGGTTGCGTCGTGAAGGCCGGCTGCGCTGCCCCGGTGCCCGGGGCAAGGACCGCGGCCTGCAGGGCGAGGCGTACGCTCGTGCCAAACTCGCCGGTGAATCGCGCCTGCGGAATCCAGAGCCAGAGGTTGCCCGCGCCGGCGAAATCGGGGAAGCCGACCGACGCAAGCGAGCGCGGGCTGCGATCGGCAATGAGCGGACCTTCCTGGCCGATGAGCAGCTGCGTGGACGATCCCACGCCCGTCCACGTGAGCGTCGCAAACGCCCGCCGCAGTCTCAAGAGCGGAAAGGTGCGGCCGCCGGAGCTCGGTTGCTGCCCTCCATAGAAGTCGACGTCGAGCTCGCCGGAGAAGGTGCCGCGCAGTACGTCGGGGTCGTTGACGAGCACGCCGAGCCGGGTTTGCCGAATCGTGCCGCCGGCGTTGCCGATTCCGATCGAATCGTTGGCGGCGATCTGCGGCACGTCGCTGTTATTGACTTGCGCAGAATTGTAGAAGCCATTGACGAGAACGAAACCGGTCAGCTCGACGGTGCGCTTCGGTTGCGCCGGCTGCTGCGTCGCAAGCAAGAGAAGCAACAGACCCTGCGTCACGGCGCCGCTCCTGGCGTGTTGGGTAGCAATACAGTAAGCTCCACGCCCTCAGATGCAACGGTTCATTGGCGTCGTCGCTCTCGCCGCTGTCCTGGGACCGCCGCATGCAAAGGCACAGAGTCCCGCGGCACGGACGGTCGAGCTGAACGGGCGCATCCTCATTCTCGAGAAAGACAACAAGCCCTCGCCCGATCTGGGCGACGCGGTGCTGTATCTCGAAGCGTCCGCGCTGCCTGCCGCCGTGGCACGTCCGGTCAATGTGGAGATCGCGATTACCGACAAGACGTACGCGCCACACGTCGTCGTCGTGCCCGTCGGCTCGGCGGTGCGCTTTCCCAATCACGATCCGTTCAATCACAACGTCTTCTCGCTGAGCGAGCCCAATCAGTTCGACCTGGGGTTGTACGGGCGTGGTGAGGCGAAGAGCCAGACGTTCGCGAATCCCGGCCTGGTACGCGTGTACTGCAACGTGCATCCTCGCATGGTGGCATACGTGCAGGTGATGGGGAACCGCTACTTCACGCAGCCGGGCGCCGACGGGAGCTTCACCCTAGCCAACGTTCCGCCGGGACAATATCGGCTGCACGTCTGGCACGAGCGCATTCCCACGGAGGTCGTCACGGATGTGACCGCGGGAAGCGGTGACCCGCTGCAGATCACGCTGGACGCGCGCGGCTACCGCTGGGAGCCGCATCGCAACAAGTACGAGAAGAACTACCCCACCAATGCCGGACGCGAGCGCTACTAAACCGGCGTTCGGGCTCACCGCAAAGATCTTTGTGGCCTCGGCGCTGCTCGTCGTGGCGGTGCTCGGGATTACGTTCGGCGTCACGTCGATCCAGGCGAAGCGCACGGCCGACGCGTCGATTCATCGGGCGCTGCTCGCGACCCGGCGCGCGGTGGACGAGTACCTCGCGGCCCGCACGCGCACGCTGGGTCGCGCCAGTACGGTCGCCACGGACGTGCCGCAGTACCGCCAGCGCCTGCTCAACCAACGCGACCGTGCTGAGGCCCTCGATCAGGCCGATGACGTGCGCGATCTGATCGGGGCCGCGTGGGTGCTCGTGACGAACAGCGAGGGCATCCTAATCGCCCGCACCGACTACCGCGAGCAGTACGAGCGCGACCTGTCGATTGCGCCCCTCGTTGCCAACGCCCTCAGCGGCGAGCAGACCAGCGGTGCGTGGCTGGACGACTTGCGGGGCACGATGTTTATCGCCGTCGGAACACCCCTGCGCGATCAGCCCACCGCGGCGCCGCTGGGAGCGCTGATCGCCACCTATCAGATCGATGACTCCCTTGCTGTATCGATCAAGCAGAATACGAATTCGGATGTCGTGTTCTTCGCGCTGGACACGCTCAACCAGCCGGTGGTCGTCGGCAGCACGCTTCCGGCGCAGGACATCGGACCTGCGTTGCGTGATGCCGTGCGACCGGACACGCTGGCCGCTGATTCGACCGCTGGCGGGATGGCATTAGCGGCGACGCTGGGCGGTGAGCATCTGATCGGCCTCGCGGGACCGATCCGCTCGCCGAGCGGAGACCTGCGGGGCGGGTTCGTCGCGCTGCGATCGCGCGAGGCCGAGCTCGCGGCGTTCAGCGCGCTGCGGCGCACCATGCTCTGGGCCGTAGCCCTCGGCGTCGTGCTGGCCCTGCTCTTTGCCTTCATTCAGGCACGCCAGATCGCGGGGCCGGTGCGGCGGCTGGCCCGCGCCACCCGCCAGGTGCAGGACGGCGATTACAGCGTGGACATCGACGTCCAGTCGCGCGACGAGATCGGCGTATTGTCGCAGGCGTTCAAGAGCTTGGTTGAGGATCTCAAGGACAAGGCCGCACTCGTCGACTACATGATGGCCGCGTCGGGCGCGGCGGCGACGCAGCCGCTCGCCAGACCGAGCCTCGCTGCAGCCGGTGATCAGCTCCGCCCCGGCGCGATCTTCGCCGGCCGCTACGAGGTCAAGGAGATTCTCGGCGCAGGCGGCATGGGCGTCGTGTACCGCGCGTTCGACCGCGAGCTGCAGGAGCCCGTGGCGATCAAGACGTTGCGTCCCGAGGCCCTGGGCAGCGGCGGTGCCGCGCTCGAGCGTTTCAAGCAGGAGATCCGCCTGGCGCGGCGCATCGCGCATCGCAACGTGGTGCGCACATACGATCTCGGTGAGGTGAACGGGAAGTACTACCTCACGATGGAGTACGTCGAAGGCACGTCGCTCAGGCAGCTCATCGACTCGCGGGGCAAGTTACCCGTGGCGGTGGCGTTGACGGTCGGGAAGCAGCTGTGTCGCGCGCTCGAAGTCGCCCATGCCGAAGGAGTGATCCACCGCGACATCAAGCCGCAGAACATCGTCGTCGATCCGAGCGGCTTCCTGAAAGTGATGGATTTCGGCATCGCGCGGCTTGCCAATCCGCCGCAGGGGAAGGGGCTCACCGAAGCGGGCGTGTCGATCGGCACTCCCGATTACATGTCTCCCGAGCAGCTCTCGGGCGCGGAGCTCGATGCGCGGAGTGATCTCTACGCGGCGGGTGTCGTCTTGTTCGAGTGTGTCACCGGACAGGTGCCCTACGTGGCCGACACACCGTGGGCGCTCGTCGCGAAACACATCGAGGAGGATCCCCCCGATCCCCACGCTCTGAACGCCGACGTGCCCGAGACGCTGGCGGCGGTCATTCTCCAGGCGATGGCGAAGGATCCGGCACAGCGATTCCAATCCGCAGCAGCGATGCACGATGCCCTGGCGAGCGTCGGTTAGACGCCGGCGAACCAGGGGTAGCCCTGCTCCTCCCAGTAGCCGAGCGGGCGCTCGGCCGTGAAGGTCATGGAGACGAGGTATTTCGTCATCTTGTAGCCCAGCTTGGTCGGCGAGTACAGGCGGAGTGGCGCCCCGTGAGCGGCCGGCAATGGATTGTCGTTCATGGCGTAGGCGAGAATCGTCTGCGGATGCATCGCGCTCGCCATATCCCAGCCGTTCGAGTAGCCGGAATCGAACGAGTCGAAGCGGATGTAGCGCGCGCCGGGGAGCGGCTGGCAGCGCTCGACGACTGCCGAGACCGGCACGCCATGCCAGGTGGCGATCGCGCTCCACCCCTCGACGCAGTGATGCTTGACGGTATGGGTCGCCCGCGGCATCGCGTGCAGCTCGTCGAGCGAGAGCGACAGCGGCTTGCGCACCAGTCCCGCTACGTGTAGGCGCCACGCCGCGGGATCCTGCAGCACCGGCATCTCCTGCGAGATGAAGTAGCTCGGCAGCCTCGCCGCGCGCTCGCTGCTGTCGTACTCGCGCGCGAGACGATGCGGCGAGAACAGGATCTTTTCTCCAACCCAATCGTTGATGCGGCTGACGTCGAGCAGCAGCGGGCGGACGGCATTCCCGCCATCCCAGCCACACGCGGCGGCCACCGACGCGAGGCCTCCGGCTACGCCCAGCTGGAGAAATGCTCGGCGATCGACGCGTGCCGAGGTGCCGTCGTGCCGACGTGCCTTGTGATCAATCATGCGAAGGGAATCTCCCACGATACCATCCCGAGATCATTGCCCGCAGCGACGCGGGATCCACGACAAAGACGAGCATCACGTGGACGACGAGAAATCCCACAAAAATCCAGACGGCCCAGAAATGCCAGTAGCGCGCCGCCTGGAAGCCGCCGAACAACGCCGTGAGCCAGGAGAGCTGCGTCGGCTTGTAGATCGCGAACCCCGTGAGCACCGACAGCACGCCGAGCAGGACGATGAGCGTGTACGCGAGCTTCTGGAGCGGGTTGTGTTTGCCTTGCGGTGGATGGTCTTTGCGCAGCCGCAGATAGTACATCTGCATTGCGATCGCGCCGCGAATGTCGCGCGACCGAAACAGCAGCGCGCGCCACTCGCCGCTCGCCACGAGATAGCCGAGATACAGCGCGCCGGCGGCGATGAGCGGCCACATCAGGGTGAAGTGCCAGTTCAGCGCGCCGGCCAGCCAGCCGCCCAGCCGGCTCCACTTGGGGAATGCGTGATCCTCGAACGGATTGACGTAGTACCGACCGCCGCGGTCGCCAAAGCGCGCGTAGGCGCCGTAGATCTGCAGCCCGCTGGCAATCATCCCAAGGACCAACAGGAACGTCGCCCAGTGCGTCAGGCGGACGATCCAATGGTGCCGCTTGACGGCGGCGGGCGGGACGGGCGGGACGGGCGGGACGGGCGGCGCTACAGGTTCGGAAGCATTCGAGAGAGCCGACATGCGGTAAGTATATTGTTTGACATGCGCTCAGCAATGCTCCTCGTGATTGTCGCAGTGTTCGCCGCATGTCGCGGACACAGTCAGAACGAGGCTGTTACCACGCGCAACGTCGATACCCTGAGTCTCGCGGAAAACTCCCCAGGGGATTCGGCGGACAGTGCGTTGCTCACGCCGCGTGTCATCACCGGCCCGACGGTCGTCGTGTTCTGGCTGCCGGCAGCGGACTCGTTTTCGGCCGACGATCAGGCGCAGGCGCTGGATGATCTCAACAACACGACGGAGAGCGTGGCCCCGACGCTGCAACGGCACCATATCAAGCTGCTCCCGACGAATGCTGAGACGATCTATGTCGCGCTTCCCAATCACCAGCGCCGGACGATTGTGTTGTCCGGCATCGACTACCCGTTCGGTTACGTGCTGATCGAGCCGGGCACCGCGGAGCGGATTCTGGCGGGCGTGTATGACGAGGACGAGCTGCTCGATGAGGTCGAGGCCTACTTCGATCTGCCGCCGTCCGATACGGCCACCACCACCCATCCGCGGATCTCCACCTGATGCTGTTGGCTGTGCTCACGACGCTGGCCGCCTTGCAGAGCATCACCTGGGAGCCGGCGCGGCCCATCCAGGGCTCGCTCATCGTCGTGTCAGCCCCCGCAGGCGTCTTCGGCCAGCTTGCGGGCGAGCCGCTGCACTTCGTGGATGGCCGCGCCTTTGCCGCGGTTCCGCTGGCTGCGACAGACAGCGTCGAGCTGGAAGTGCTCACCGGCCACGAGGGTGTCGTCGAAAACAATGTGGTGTGGGTGCCGGTAACGCCACGCCAGGCGACGGGCGAAAAGGTGCAGGCCGCCGAGCGCTTCACACCGCCGCCCGACAGCGCGCTGCTCGTGCGCATCAATCGCGAGCGCGGCTTATCGCTCGAAGCGGCGCGGCGGGCGCACGAGCTGCCCCGCCTGTGGGAAGGGCCGTTTTTGCGGCCGCGCCCTACGCGCGTGACGAGCCCGTTCGGGGCAGGCCGCGAGGTCAACGGCGTTTGGCGCAGCACCCACTCGGGATTGGATATCTCGGGCCGGAAGGGCGATCCGGTCCGCGCGTCGAATCGCGGCGTGGTCGCCCTCGTCGGCAGCTTCTTTTATGGCGGCATCTCTGTCTACGTGCTCCACGGCTCCGGCCTGATGACGGTCTATTTTCATCTCAGCCGCGCGCTCGTGTCCGTTGGTGACACGGTCGAACGCGGTCAGGTCATCGGCCGGGTCGGGGCGACCGGGCGTGTGACCGGTCCGCACCTGCATTGGGGCGCGCAGTATGGCGCCATTGCATTCGATCCCGCCGATTTGCTGACCCTCCCTTGAGTAAACCGCTGCTGCTGCAAGGCGGCCGCGTGGTGACGATGGATGGCACACGCCGCATCGTGGATGCGGATGTGCTGGTCGAGAACGGACGAATCACCAGTGTCGGGCAGGCAAAACCAACGATCCTTGATTGTCGCGGCCTGTGTGTTCTCCCTGGTCTCGTGCAGGCGCACATCCATCTTTGCCAGACATTGTTCCGCGGGCTCGCGGACGATCTTTCGCTCGAGGACTGGTTGGCGCAGCGGATCTGGCCGCTGGAGGCCGCGCACACCGCGGAATCGATCTACGCGTCCGCGATGCTCGGGGCGGCCGAGCTGCTGCTCGGTGGCACCACGGCCATCCTCGACATGGAGTCCGTGCGACACACCGGCGCTGCGTTCGAGGCCCTCGAGTCGATCGGCATTCGTGCCACTGCGGGCAAGTGTCTCATGGATGCGCCGTCGAACCCGACCGGCCTGCGCGAATCGACGGACGCGGCATTGTCCGAAAGCGCGGACTTATGCGCGCGGTGGCATGGGGCCGCTGGTGGTCGGCTCCGGTATTGCTTTGCGCCGCGGTTCGCGCCGAGCTGCACGGGCCCATTGCTCCGGGCCGTCAGCGATTTGGCTGAGAAGACGAACGCTGTCATCCACACCCACGCTGCCGAAACTCCGGTCGAGTTGGAAATAGTGAAGCAGGAGACGGGACACGATGAGATCGCGTATCTCGACTCCGTGGGGATTTCCGGACCGCGCGCGGCGCTGGCGCACTGCGTCTGGGTGGATACGGACGGCATTACGCGGCTGGCGCGGCAGGCCACCAACGTGGTGCACTGTCCCAGCTCCAATCTGAAGCTGGGCAGCGGCGTCGCGCCGATTCCGGAAATGCTCGCTGCTGGTTGCCGCGTGGGCCTCGGCGCGGACGGCGCGCCGTGCAATAATCGGCTCGATGCGTTCGAGGAAATGCGTCTGGCCGCGCTGATTCAGAAGCCGCGACTGGGGCCCGATGCCCTCCCGGCCGCACAGGTGCTGGAGTTGGCGACGCTGGGCGGAGCCCGCGCACTGGGGCTCGAGGCGGAGATCGGCTCGATCGAGGTGGGGAAGCGCGCCGATCTCATCGTGCTCGATCTCACGGGCCCTCACACGCAGCCCGAGGATGCGGATCTCGTGTCGCGGATCGTCTACAGCGCGCGTGCCGCCGATGTGCGCCACGTGATCGTCGATGGCGTGATCGTCGTGCGGGACGGCATGTTGCAGACGGCGGATATCGCGGATGTTCGCAACAGCGCCAATACGCACGCGCGCCGGCTGCGGCGGGTGATCGCCTAGTCGCTGCGAAAGCGCTGGATGGTGCGCGCCAGCGCCGCGGCGGCATCGGACAATTGCTGCGATGTGGCCGTGAGCTCACCGAGTGACGCGATTTGCTGCGCGGTGGCAGCCGATGTTTGCTGCGCGCCGCTGGCCGCGCCGTCGGCGATTGTCGCGACCTCCTCCATCCGGCGCAGCACCTCCCGCATGCTCTTCGTCTGATTCTCGGTCTCGACGGCAAAGACCGTGGCGGACTGCACGGTCGTCTTCAGGTCGGAGAAGATCGCGTCGAGCGCGCCCTGAACCATCGTGGCAACGCTGCCCACGCCCTGGGCGGCCTCGCGGCCCTGCTTCATCGCTTCCACGACGCGGCTGATCTGCTCCTGCGTGGCGCGAACCTTGGCCCGGACCTCCTCGGCCGAGCGGGCGCTTTGCTCCGCGAGCTTGCGCACTTCGCCCGCGACCACGCGGAAACCGAGCCCGTGTTGCCCGGCCCGGGCGGCTTCGATGGCGGCATTGAGGGCGAGGAGATCGGTCTGGCTCGCGATGCGCGTGATGCCGTCGACCAGCTTGCCGATCTCGCGCGATTCGCGGTCGAGCTCGGCCGCGAGCTGGGACGCGTGGTCCATGTGCAGCAGCATGTTCATGAGCAGCATGCTGGATTTCGCGACCTCTTCGCCCCGCCGGTGCGCCTGCTGGGCGATCTCGGTGATCCGACGTTCCGCTTCCTGCGCGCGCGCGTGCAATGTGGTGGCGAGCCCGGTGGCTGCCTCTGAATCCTGACGTCCGTAGCCGATGAGCTGGCGCTGCCGCTCGGTGCCGGCGAAGAGCTGGTTCGTCGTGGCCGAGATGGACTGCGACGAGGCTTGCAGATCGCGCGCCGCGGCCGCCAGCTCACCGGCCATCGCGGCCAGCGCGCGCCCCTGCCGGCCGATCTGCTGGATGATGTCGGCAATCGCGGCGGTGGTACGATTGACGCTGATGCCCAGATAGCCGAGCTCATCCGTCGTGGTATCGCCGTCGAGCCGGCGCGTGAGATCGCCGCGCTCGATTTCCCCCAGCACCGCGCGCGCCAGGCGCACGCGCTCGACGAACTGGACCAGCATTGGTACGAGCGCCGCGCAGGCAAAGACGAGCACCAACGCTTCCAGGCTGAACGCGGACCAGGACCAACCGTGTCCGGCGAGCTGCGCCACGGCCGTGACGAGGGCGAATGCGGCGATGTTTGTGATCAGCGCGCCCCACGCGTCGCGCCGCTCGAGGTACATCGCGGCTTGCAGTGGCGCGATGAGATAGGCGCCGTACAGCACGTGGCCGTCCGGGCCCATCGCAAACAACACCGCCGAGATCAACAGGCAGCCGACCAGGAGATTGAGCTGCGGGTGCCAGGGGCGGAACCCCGTCCGCTGCACCAGGAGCCGCACGCCGGCGTTGGCGCTGGCGAAGACTGCCGCGAAGCCGAGCAGGAACCACGGCGAAATCAGGCTGATCCCGGCGAGCCGCACCGCGATGAGCAGGACGATACCGAATCCCGCGAATCCCCAGCGGGCTCGCGTGTTGGCGAGCACGTACTGGCGTTGCTTCGCGAGTTGCTCCTCGAGGAGCTGCCGTTCGAGTGTCGTCACATCCGAATGAGATAACTCGCCTTCAGGAAGAAACCATCACTGGTGCGTGTCAGGCGACCAGTGTTGAACTGTTCAGGCTCTGTGAGTGACGCCCCGTAGCCCAGGAACAGCACCGTGCCGGGAATCGGCCGATAGGAGAACAGGAAGTCGTTGCGAAACTCTCGTTCCGTTCGTCCGGTCTGCTGGCTGCCGTTCACGACCAGCGGATAGCCGTAGCGGGGATCACGCAACGAATCGACCTGCTGCGCGGTGTATTGGCCCACGTAGCGGAAGAAGATTTCGCGGCGGAGCTGATATTCGATTTTCAGACGGGGGATGTTGGCGGTCGAGAACCAGCTGCCGTCGGCGGCGCGGTGCAGCGTCTGGTGCGTCCACTGGCCGTCCACCCGCAAAGACGGCGTCGGTTTCCACGTCACGCCCAGGAACGTGCTCAGGCCACGCGATGCCGCGGCCTCCGCGAAGATCACGCCCCCGCCTCCGCCCACGTTGCCGTTCACGGTGAGGGCGCGGCTGGGCGTACTAAAACCGGCGTTGCCACCCCAGAGACCATAGAGCCCGTGCGGAATCGCGAACGGCACCAGCGTCCCTGTCGAATCCACTTGATAGCTCGCATAGTCCGATTGATCGAAGCGCTGGTGCGCAACCTGCCAGGTGGCGTTCAATCCCCAGCCGCCGCGCAGCGTGAAGAGCCATTGCTGGTTCAGGTTGCCCTCGAGGGTGCTGCCCAGATCGAAGAAATCGTGGTAGCGCCACACCGGCGAAAGCAGAATGAACGTGGTGGCGTTTTCGAGCAGCGCCCCCGGCTTCCCGTACCAGGTGAAGCGATTGGCGAGCCGGCCCTGGACGACGTTGACCCGATTGACGAAACCGCTGCGTGTTTGGAAGTCGGGGCTGATGCCGACAAGCTCGGCGTGGTTGCCGTAGGAGTATCCCGTGCGGTCGTAGAGTGTGACGTCCCAGAGGGTACCACCCTGAACCTTCCCCGCCTCCTGTGTCCACGAGCCGGCGATCTGCGCAGTCGAAAACCAGATCTTCTTCCAGATGACACGCGCGTCGGCCCCGAGGACGTGATTCCACGAGGCGTCGCCGATCCAATTCGTGTACGCGAGCCCGACGGTGGAGCTGGCGCCGAGGTCACGCCGCACGCGCAGGAGATTCACGGCCGGATGCTGGTCCGGCGCGATGGGATCGGTGGTGTTATCGTCCACCGCACCCAGGTACGCGACGGCAGTGCCGCCCACTTTGCCGATCAGTTTGGCGCCGCCCATGGGGTTCGTGATCTGGCGCGTGTAAATAAGCGAGTTCGGCGTATCGAATTGCTCGAGCCCTTCCAGGAAGAACGGACGCTTCTCCGGATAAAACAGCGCGAACCGCTGATTCACGGTCACCTGGCCGACGTCGGCTTCCACCTGCGAGAAATCGGGATTGATGGTTCCGGCGGCGCTGAGATTTTGCGTGATGCCCCAGCGCAGATTCACTCCGACCTGCGGATCGAGCGGCTGGTAGCGATAGTCGGTGGCTGAAACGGCTGCGCCGTCGACTCGCGCGGTGAACTCCGGCGTCACGTCCATCACCAGGCCGCGCCGCAGTCCGGTCAATGCCTTGAGCGAGCCCGATTGAATCAGAAAGCTGGCACTCGCCCGCACGACCGGCGTCCACGTGTCTTCGTACCCGGTGTGCTGGGTTGTGCGAATGATCTGAATGCCCCAATCCTGCGGCTCGCCGCTCTGGTACCGCAGGCTCTTGAAGGGAATGCGGACTTCGACCTCGAATCCCCCCGGCGTGACGCGGCCCCGTGATTCATAGACATAGTCCGGATTCAAGTCCACCACGCCGTCGAACCGGAAGCCGGCATTCTGGCCGCCCGCGGCGCCGGCCAGGCCCTCGCTTCGCACGCCATCCTGCTGCACGCCCAATGGATTGACCGCGAACAGCAGCGCGCGGCGGCGATCGTTGAACGTGTCGAGCAGGATCTCGATCTTGTCATCCGCGTCGATGTTGTCCCGGTCCGCCAGCGTGGCACGCACGACGTTGCCGTGGGCCTCATACGCCCGGATGCCGAAGTAGATCGCATCGGGCGCGTAGAAGGCGAGCACCTCGGTCGAATCGGCGGCAGGCCGGCTGTCGACCGGGCGGTACTGCGTGAATCCCTTCAGCACCGCGGCCTGTTGCCACACCGCGTCGTCGAGCGCTCCGTCGATCGTGACCGCGGGGGCGTCGATGCGCGGCAGGTGCACGTCGATGTGGCGCAGGCGGCCGTCGTACACCGACTGCGGATCGCCTGGAGACTGCATGAGAAGGAGCAGAACCGCCACCATGGCGAGAATCTAAATGCGGGAAACGCCAAACGGGAAACGTTGTCGAATCGTCACCCCGCTTCCCGTTTGCCGTGTCCCGTGTCCCGCAAGCACCGACGCTTCGTCGGCTCACCGATCTATTCGTACCGGAGCGCCACGATGGGATCGAGCGCCGCCGCGCGCCGCGCTGGCCAGATCCCGAAGAACAGACCCACCAGCGCGCTGAACACGAACGCGACGATGATCGCCAGCAGGTTGATCGATGTATTCCAGTGGGCCAGCCTGGACAGCGCCACCGCGCCGAGCGAGCCGAGCAGGATACCGATCATCCCGCCGGCAAGGCAAAGCACCAATGCTTCGACGAGGAACTGAAACAGGATGTTGAAGCGGGTCGCGCCGAGCGCTTTGCGCACGCCGATCTCGCGGGTGCGCTCGGTGACCGAGACCAGCATGATGTTCATGATGCCGATGCCGCCCACGAGCAGGCTCACCAAGGCAATACCAGCGAGCAAATACGTGAACGTCTTGGCCGTGTCCTGAAAGGTCGCGAGGATATCCGACTGGTTGCGGACCTGGAAATCGTTTTCGCCGCCTGGGCGGATCTTGTGCTCGCGCCGCAACACGCGCTCGATTTCGATCATCGTCAGGGTCATCTGGGGAACGCTCGCGGCGTCGACGGTGATCGTCCGCAAACGGTCCGTCCCCATGATGCGATAGCGCGCCGTCTGCAGCGGAATGAGGATCTGCTCGTCGGGGTTGCCGAACCCCGCCGCCGAGCCCTTCGACGACAGCACCCCGATGATCTCGAAGGGAATGCCGCGAATCTGAATCTCCTGACCGATCATCGCCCCAGGGTTTGCGTTGAACATGTCGGGGATCGCTGAACCGAGCACCGCCACGCGCCGGCGGCCCTCGTTCTCCCCGGCGCTAAACATCCGCCCCGCGGTGAACGCGTAGTTCTTGACCGCGGGATAGTTCGGCGTCGTGCCGACAATGTTCACGTTGGCGTTCGTGGCGCCGCGCTTGATCTGGAGGTTTCGGGTCAACTCCGGCACGACCGCCTTCATATACCTGGCGTAGGCCGCGAGCGAATCCGCATCATCGACGGTCAGGCTGACACGCGCTCCGAAGTCGATGGCCACGCCGCCCCGAAACGATTGTCCCGGATAAATCGACAGCAGCGTCGGGCCGAGCGCCTCGAGACGGGCCTGGACGGCTTTCTGTGCGCCGCTGCCCAGCGCCACCATCGTGATCACCGCGCCGACACCGATGATGATGCCCAGCATGGTCAGGAACGACCGCAGCTTGTTCGCGCGAATCGCCTGGAGCGCGACCTGGAAGATTTCGCCGAGCAGCATGTTTACGGCCGCGACGGCGTCGCAGGCGGACGCGCCTGCTGCGTCGGTTGCTGCTGGACGCCCGGCAGCCCGCCCCCGGTGATGTTCCGCATCCGCTGCTGCATGTCGCGCTGCGAGTTGACCAGCGACGCACTCGGCAGCACGAGCACCGTATCCTTGTCGGTCAAACCGCTCACGACCTCGATGTAATCGAGATCGGTGAGCCCGGTGCGCACCGGCACGGGCGCCGGCTTGCCGTTCTTGAGCGTGAAGACGATGTAGCTCGACTGATCACCCTGGTTGCGGCGAAAGCCAGCGCCGCCCGATCCACCGCCACCCATGAATCCGCCACCCATGGCGGTGAAAATCATCCGACCGGCGGCGCGCTCTTCGTCGGTGGGGGTTTCGCCACGCTGGCGCTTCTGCATCGCGCTTTGCGCCAGTCTCACCTGGGCCGGAGCAATGCCGGGCGGGACCGGTACCGTGCGGCCATCGGGCAACGTGATGGTCTGCGCGGTCGAATTGCCGGCCGGCGCCGAGCCGGCTGAATCCCGCCGCGCCGGACTGCCGCCCAGCGATGCGCTATCGCGATTCGCCGGCGCCTGCTGCCGCTGCGCCGCGAGCTGCTGCTGGACGTCGGCGGGATCGAGTCCCAGCACCTGCGCCGCGGACGCGACGTCGCGTTGCGTACGCAGGGCGGCGTTGGGGATCGCGAGCACGTTGTCTCGCTGGCCGACGTGAATCTCGACTTCGGTATTCATGCCCGGCTTGAGCAAGTGGCCGGGGTTCGGGATGCGAATCAGCACGTTAAACATCGTCACGTTTTGCTGGACCGATGCCTGCGGCTCGATCTTCAGCACGCTGCCTTCGAATGGCCGGTTCGGGTAGGCGTCGACGGTGATCGTCGACCGCAAGCCGGGCTGTACTTTGGCGATATCGGTCTCGTCCACCAGCGAACGGATCTGGACGGTGTCGAGGTTGGCCATGCGGAACATGATCGTGCCGCCGCCCACGTCGGTCGACGGCGACGAGATCACGGTGCCGAGCTCGACGTTTTTCGCGATAATCGTGCCGGCGAGCGGCGCGCGGACCTTCGTGTCCGTCATGCGGTCGCGCGCGTTTTCGAGATCAGACTGAGCCCGGATGACCGCCGCGTTCGCGTTGGCGTAATCCAGCTTGGCCTGATCGAACTCGGTCTGCGTGATCGCCTGCGCCTTGAACAACGTATCGGAGCGCGCGAGCTGGGCCTTGGCGTTGGCGAGCTGCGCCTGCGCCACCTGCAGATTCGCCTGCGCCTGCGCCAGGTTGTTGCGCGGAATGCGCGGGTCGATCGTCGCGAGCAATTGATCTTCTTTTACGTCATCGCCCGTCTGCACGTTCATCCCGGTGATCTCGCCCGATGCCTTGGATTTCACGTCCACGGTGAGCGGCGGCTCGATCGCACCCGAGGCGGACGCCGAGACCACGATGTTGCGGCGTTCGACCGGGACCGCCTCGTACGAGATGGGCGCCTGTTTCTTGCTGCAGGCGATCATCCCCAGCAACAGTATCGCAGCAGTCCGAGTATGTGTGTTCACGGCTGTCCTTCCGTCCTCTCATCCCGCTCGATTTTTCCGTCGAGCAAGTGAATCTGGCGGCGCGCGTGCGCCGCAATGTCGTGTTCGTGCGTCACGAGCACGATCGTCTGACCGGAGTCGTGCAGCTGCTGGAACAGCGCCATGATCTCGTTACCGGTCGCCGAATCGAGGTTCCCGGTGGGTTCGTCGGCCAGCAGGATGCTGGGGTCGTTGACCAGGGCCCGCGCGATGGCGACGCGCTGCCGTTGACCGCCCGACAACTCGTTGGGGCGGTGATCCATCCGGTCGCCCAGGCCGACCTGCCCGAGCGAGCGGGCGGCGCGCTCGCGCCGGTCTTTCGCCGCGATGCCGGCGTAAATCAGCGGCAGCTCCACGTTGTGCAGCGCGTCGGCCCGCGGCAGCAGGTTGAACGTCTGAAACACGAACCCGATCTCTTCGTTGCGGATGCGCGCGAGCTCGTTGTCGTTCATCTGGCTCACCTGCTTGCCGTTCAGCAGGTACGAGCCTTTGGTTGGCGTGTCGAGGCAGCCGATCAGGTTCATCAGCGTCGATTTGCCGGAGCCGGAGGGGCCCATGATCGCCACGTACTCGCCGCGCTCGATCTGAATCGACACGCCGCGCAGCGCGTGGATCTCTTCGGTGCCCATTACGTACGTC
>DASZCG010000318.1:0-2412 GCA_035943355.1 Gemmatimonadales bacterium | reverse complement strand
GAGCGGCGATGACGCGATGCCGATTGCCAGCGTGAGGACGGAACAGAGCACCAAGCAGCGCGCAACAGCGCTCATCACACGAGGCATCATGGATGCTTCCTCCAAAAACGTGAATGCGCGTGAACTTCCGGACAGAATGTGTGAGGTCGAAGCACCACACCTCCCTTCGGTCGAGATCAACCGACGGCTCGGGACTCACTCTTGCTGGAAAAACTGGCCGAGCGTCAGAGAGTCGTCAAGACAATGCTACGTCAACATCTTAGCCCAATTCTCCACCGCGGCGGCGAAAATGCGCCGTATAGCAGGAGGCCGCAAGAGGCCCCCGGCAGCTACACGAGGAGCAGGTCCTGCTGCGGCCGCGAGGGCGTCACCTCGGGCCCCGCATCCGCCAGGTAGACGTTGATCTCGGTACGCATCCCGAACCGGCCGGGGAGGTAGATGCCCGGTTCAACCGAAAACCCGACACCGGGGATCAACATTCGCTCGTCCGCCGTCTCGAAATTGTCGAGGTGCGGCCCCGAGCCGTGCAGGTCACGGTCGATGGAATGGCCCGTCCGGTGCACGAAGAACTCGCCATATCCGGCCCCGGTAATCACCCCGCGCGCGGCGTCATCGAGCGATGCGCCGGTCACCGGTTGCCGCCTCGCCCAGCGCTCCTTCAGCAGGTTGACCGCCGCATCCCGGGCCGAGCGCACGGTTTCCCAGACTTTTCGCTCATCGGGGCTCGGCATGCGTCCGGCGAATGCCATCCATGTCTGATCGGCAAAGACGGAACGCAGCGCCGGCCCCGCCCACAAATCGAGCAACAGCACGTCTCCCGCCGCAAGCCGGCGATCCGAACCGGGGCGGGGCTCGTAATGCGGGTTCGCGGCGTTCGCCTGGAACCCGACGATCGGCGGATGATCGGTGACGAGTGACGCGCGGCTGAACCCATCCATCACGCGCGCCTGCATAGCGGTCTCGCGCACCTCTTTCCCCGCCGCGAGCTGCGCGCCGGCCCAGCGCAGCGTTTCACTCGCAATTTCCGCGAGCGCCTCGGCCGCGCGCCGGTGTCCCGCCAGCTCGCTCGGCGACCAGCGCGCCGCGAACCGGCTGATGAGCGTGCCCGACGACACGACCTTGGTACCGAATCCTTCGATCAGCTCGATCACACCGTGCGGCACGCGATCGAGATACGGCACCGCGTCGTCGCGCGAGATTTCCATCGCGACCGTCTTGCCGCCGACCAATGCGCGCAGTCGCTCGTGCAGCTCGGCCCAGGCGGCATAGGGCCGGACTTCGCCGGGAAATCCATCGAACGACGCGAGCTCGATGCGGTGCGCAATCGCCACCGGCGCGCCGCTGCGCGGCAGCAGCACGAAGAAGCGGCGCGTGCCCATGCCGTTGATGCCGAGCACGCGAGTCGCCGCGGGATTGATGCCGTGGAAATCGTACAGCAGCCAGCCGTCCGCCTTCAGCGTGCCCAGGAGCTCGCGGAGCGCGGGAAAATCGAACCCCTCGAGCGGCGTCATTGATGCCGGGGATCGGGGCCCACAGCGCGCCATTCGCAGGCGCTGCCGCCGCGCGCGCGACACGTCACGTGCAGCATGGCGCCCTCGTAGCCGACGAGGAGCCGCAGCAGCTCGACGAGTCCGGCGCCGTAGAACGCGCACGCCGACCCGTCCGGCGTCGCCTGAATCGCGATCGGATCGCTGACGCGTGCGACGGGCAGCCGCTGCTCGCGCCCGAGATCGGCACCCAGCACGGCCTTCGCGGCGCGACGCGCCGCCGCATGACCGAACCAGCGCGGCGCACTGTGCGCGGCGAGGCGCGACACTCCCGACATGCGGCGCACCGCGCGGCGGGCTGCGCGCCGGCCGGCGTCGGCGAACACGAGATCGGCATCCGGCCGGCGGCCCACCAGCCGCAGCAGCGCCTCAACGTGTGACGGCTCGACCCGCGCGTCCTTGCGCACCAGCTGTTCGAACTCGGCGAGCTGCATTTGGACGGTTGGTGAGAGGCCGAGGCGCTTTACCAGCAACTCGTCAGCGAACTCACTGAGCCCATCTTCGACGGGGGTGTCGAGATTCTTGACCGCCTCGAGGACGGCGAGCGGGACGATGCTGTGCACCACGAAGCGCGAAACGTAGCATCCCCTCCCCTATTGCGGAACTCGGGTTAGGCCACGAGCCTTCAGAGAAACCTATGGCGAAACCTCCTTCCCCAGACGCGTCTCCTCCGGTGGACGAGAAGCGCGCCAGCTTCGAGCGCGAAGCACTGGTGCACCTCGACGTGCTGTACCGCGTCGCGCTCCGTCTCACCGGGAACCCCTCCGACGCCAATGACCTCGTCCAGGAGACGATGCTCAAGGCGTACCGCGCCTGGGACCAGTACGAGAAGGGAACCAACGCGAAGGCCTGGCTGCTTACGATC
>DASZCG010000317.1:0-3567 GCA_035943355.1 Gemmatimonadales bacterium | reverse complement strand
AGCGCGACGCGCGCGTTGGTCGCCTGGTAGGGCAGATCGACCAGGACTCCACCGGGGAACCTGCCTCGTGCCAACGTGCCGACTTGCGCTCCTTGATCAAAGCGATCCTGCAGCACCTTGTCGGGCTGGAGCTCGACGGCGTGCGGTTCGTGGACCTTCCACCAGAGAAGCTTGTGGCACTGGACGCCGGCGGTGTAGCGAGACTTGGAGAGGCGGTGCGGCATGCATGAGAATGTGAAGAGAGGGTGAGACAGTGCAACTCTGAAGCGTGTTTGCCTGCCATGCGTCCGAACGAGTTTGTGCTCAATGTCGCGACGAGATTCGCTATTGGCGGTCCCACCCGCTACGTTGCGCGATGCTAACCATCCATTGTCATTTCTGTGGCGGCTTCATCGATAATCCTGCAGGCACCACATACCGCGAGCCGAACGCCGCGACACCGCCGGCTGTGCCGCATAGCGCGTTATGCAGCTGCACGCATGCCATCGTATACGGGAGTGCGCCGGTGAGGGGCTTGCGCGGCGTGCATCACATTCGTTCCGCGTCGCGCAATTAGTGAACCGCGCCGCGGAGCGCCTCGGCCTCGTGACGGATCGTTCGGGACGCTGTCCCACCTGTGGTGAGACTCTCGAGTTCAAGACCGACCGCGGAGGTCGTGCGCTGGAGACGTGCGTGTGCGGCTATCGCGCGTACGTCGAACGGCGCAGCGGCAACCGCGCCGAAGAGATCAAGGAGACGCCATGAAGGAAGGCGCGCTCGAGATGGACGGCACCGTGGACACGCTGCTCCGCAACTCCACGTTTCGCGTGACGCTCACCAACGGGCATTCCGTGCTGGCGACGATCGCCGGCAAGATGCGCAAGTTTCGCATCCGCGTGCTCGCGGGCGATCGCGTGACGCTCGAGCTGTCGCCCTATGACCTGACACGGGGCAGGATTATCTACAGACACAAGTAGGTCGACGGTCCACCGTCTGAACAGCAGCAGCCCCACTGCCCTCATCCGCCGCTCACGACCGCCGCCTCCCGCGCTCCACGCCAGGCAGCGTACGTCCAGATCACCCCGCACAGCAGCACCGCGACAGGAATGATCAGGACGGCGTCGGCGAGCGAGCTGGCGTCGGACAACGCGCCCAACAGCGTGGGCGACGGCACGTCCCCGAGGATGTGAATCGTGAAGATGCTGCCGGCCACCGCGGTCGCCCGCATGGTCGGAGGCACGGCGTTGACGATCGCGGTGTTGACCGGCCCGGTGGACATCATCAGCAGGGCGACCGCGAGCGTGGTCGCGGTCCAGTAGACGGCCGGGGCCGCCGCGGTGAGCGCGAGCAGCGTGCACGGCACCGCGACGAGCGTCGCGACGCCCGACAGCCAGAGGTAGGCCTGTCGCCAGCGCCGCAGCAGGCGATCGCCCAGCCAGCCGCCGATGTAGGTGCCGAGTAGGCCGGTCACGCCGAGCACCGCGCTGAAGCGCACCGAGACGGCGGCTTCGGGGAGACCGCGCACGCGCATCAGAAACTTTGGCATGAAGATCACCATGCCGCCCAGCGCGAACGTGTACGCGGCGTAGCCGAGCACAGTCAGGAGGTAGGGCCGGTTGCGGAGCAGCATGGCGTACGCCGCCATCCCGCCCTCGGGGCGCGCGTGTCCCGAGTATTCCTCGGCGTCCTGACTCCCACGTGGCGGATCGTGGAGGCGTAGCGCCACGATCGCGAGCAGCAGCCCCGGCACGCCGGCGACGAAGAACGCGCTGCGCCATCCGAAGTGCACGTCCATCTGCCCCGCGACGAGATAACCGAGAGCGCCGCCGATGGGGATTACCGCGTAGAAGATTCCGAACGCGTGGGCGCGCCGGCTGCGGGGATAGTAGTCCGCGAGCAGGCCTGGCGAGATGGTGCCGTACGCCGCCTCGCCGATCCCGACGAACGCGCGCGCGATGAACAGGCTCGCGAAGCTCCAGGCGAATCCGCCTAACGCCGTTGCCACGCTCCAGATCACGATGCCCAGCGCGATTAGGCGCGTGCGCGAGCGCGTGTCGCCCAGCCGGCCGAAGAACGGCGCCGTGAGCATGTAGACGACGATGAAGCCGCTGCTGAGCACGCCGAACTGTGTGTCGCTGATGTGGAGCGGGGAGGTGCGGAGCGTCTCGCCCAGGACCGGCAGCATCCAGCGGTCGAGATAGTTGAAGAGGTTGATGAGGGTGAGGACGAGGAGCCCGCGTCGCGCGAGGCGGACCGCGTCGAGCGCCACCGGAGGCGAGCCCATGGGGGCGAATATGGCGGCGCACCGAGCTTCCTGCGAATTCGCGACGGCTACCGCACCCGGACTCTGAACGCTCCTTCCGAATCGTCCAGGGCCCACTCCTCCACGTAGCCGCTGAGTCGGGTTTTGAGGAGGGCTTGGATCGCGGGGCGCAGCACCGGCCCCGCGGCCGAGCCCGTTCCTTTACCGGTGATGATCAGGACCACGGCGCCGGGTTGCCGGCGCCGTGAGCGGTCGATGAATCCACGCACGGCCGATTCCGCTTCTGGGACTGTGAGGCCATGGAGGTCGAGCTGACCGGCGAGTGGCACGCGTTGCAGGCCGAGGTCCGGGTCGAAGCGCGGGTGCTTGGGGCGGCGGCGGCGTTTGGGCATGGGATAGAATAACAGCAGGTCCTTCGCTAGCGCGCGTGCCGCGCGCTTCGCTCAGGATGACATGTCGCTGCCGCTTCGGAGAAAGAGAGAGAGAAGGAACGGAGCCCTCCACCCTCTTCTCTCTCCTCTTACAACAAGCGCACGAGCCTGTCATCCTGAGCGCCGCAGGCGCGAAGGACCTGCTTTTTACCTACACACCGGAACCGCGATTGCCGGCGTCGCCGCCGTGACCGGCTGCAAGTTGTGCTTCGTCACCACCGCATTGAACGCCGTCAGCCCTGCCCCCTTGATCCGGCTCCACGTCGTCACCGCGCTCACCAGGTCATTGCATGCCGCGGCGTAGCTCGCCAGCATCGCCGGCGTCGGCGCCATGTCGCCCTGCTCGAGCGCGTTGATCTGGTTCACCAGATTGCCGTTGACGCTCACGAAGCTGGGCGCCGGGCGCGGGCCACCGCCAAAGCCGCCGAATCCACCACCACCCCGCTCAGCATTACCACCGACGGCCGCGAGCGTCGAATCGAATGCCTTCGCCGCGGCGATCACCTCGGCGCCGAGCGATGCGGCCGTATCGGCAGCCACGGCTGCGCGCAGCGCGGCGACCTGCTGGTACGCATCCCACGACGTCTGCATGCCGGCCACGATCTTTGTCTGCAGCGCGTACTGCGCCTGCACGTCGGCCGCCGTGGCCGGTGAGCGGGGATCGTTCACCACTGTGACCGGCTGCGTGTACGTCTTCCCCAGGGCGGTGAGCCTGAGTGTATAGGTGCCCGGTGGAACGAGCGGCCCCTCGGGTGAGGCTGGAGTGAGTCCGGGATTGGCGTTGATCTCGAACGAGTGGGTGAATGCCGGCGGATTGTCCGCGCGGAGATCCCAGCTCGTGCGGTTCAACCCCGCACCAGCCGGCAGCCGCACGGGCGGCGCAAGCCACCAGCT
>DASZCG010000316.1:0-9059 GCA_035943355.1 Gemmatimonadales bacterium | reverse complement strand
TCACCAAGGCGAGCCTGACGACGCAGTCGTTCATCTCCGCGGCCTCCTTCCAGGAGACGACGCGCGTGTTGACGGATGCGGCGATCCGCGGGGCCAAGGATGATCTGCTAGGGTTAAAGGAGAACATCATCATCGGGCACTTGATTCCGGCGGGCACCGGCATCTACCGGTATCACGACATCGAGATCGAGCCGCCGGAGGGCTTCCAGCCGCCGACGCCGCCGGTTGAGCCTGCGTTGCCCGGCGCGGCACCAGCGCCGAGTCCGTTCCCGCAAGAAGTCGAAGCGGAGTAGTCGGACGGTCGGACTGTCTGACGGTTGGACTGGAAATGCAGCGGCGCTGGGTGGCCCCCAGCGCCGTTGTTTTGTCTTCTACAGAGCGAGTCTCATGGTTCTCGCTGCGACGCCCGTGCCCGTCGCGACCTGGAGGGTGTAGTGCCGTCGGAGGCCGTGCGGGCGAGCAGCTGCGCGGCATCGGCGCCGAGGTCGAGTGCGTGTCGACCTACGGGCGCGGCTTCTGGATTCTCGACGACGTGACGCCGCTCCAGCAGCTCACCGCCGACACGCGCGCCGCCGCGGCGTTTCTGTTCAAGCCACGGCCCGCCTATCGGTTTCGCCAGATCACCGCGCCGAACGCGATGACCGACGATCCCACAGCGGGCCAGAACCCCCGGTACGGCGCCGCGATCAACTATTGGGTCAAGACCGCTCAGACGGATAGTGCGGCACTCACGATCGTGGATGCGAGCGGACAGACGGTCCGCGCCTTCAAGGGACCCGCCCAGGCCGGGTTGAATCGCGCGTGGTGGGACCTGCGCAATGCGGAGAGCAGGGACCGCAACGTGGGCAACGTGGTGGCGGCCGGCGTGAACTGACCTCCTGGCGGGGCTGGAGTCCGTTGCCATAGGGCCCTTCGCAGCGGCGCCCGGGATTCCTCCCGGGCGCTGTTTGTTTTTGACCGTCCGGCCGTCAGCAGGCCCGTCCGACTAGGGACTCACCGGCGGCGTGCAGGGTGAGTCGAGTGACCTGGCGTCGCACTCTCCGGCCGGCACGATCATACTCGGAAACACGTTATCGCCCGGCCGATCGAGCGGCAGGCTCGCGAGGCGTCCATAGCGCCGCGCGTCGATCCAGCGCACACCCTGCTCCCACAGCAGCGACATCAGCCGGTTGTACAGAATCTCGGTGACGAACGCGGAGTCCGTGCTCGCTATGGTCAGCGTCGTGGGTGCGAGCCCGCCGGCGTGAGTCCGCACGCTGTCGAGATCGGCAATCGCCCCGGCCTTGTTGCCAAGTCCGAGATTCACCTCGGCGCTCAACAGCAACAACTCTTCATTGCGAATAATGGCAATGTCGCCACCGAGGTCGGCGGTCGACGCGGTCACGGTGTCTGCACCGCTCGCGGTAGTATCGATCGTGTTCTGATTGAACATGACCGGCTTGATCGTGCTGGACACGCCGTTCAGATCCCGCACCGGTACCGTGACTGTCTTCCTGGCCCAGCGCGTGTCCGGGTCCCCGTCGGCCTGAGTCTGCACCAGCCCCAGCAGCGACGGGTGCACAAAATAGCGCACGGAAGTCAATGGCTCCGTGATCGGGTTTTGCGGCTCGTTGGCGGTGGCGGAGTACCCATAGTAGGCACCAAGGCTCAACGATCCCGGCAGTCCGGTCCTCGTGAGGAACGATTCGCCAAGTGCCGTTTGCGCGTTGGTCCAGCACGGGGCTCCGCATCCCACGAACGTCGCCCGATAGACCTCTGCTCGAGCCTTGAGCGCGCGGTTGAACTGGAGGAACAACGCCGGCGTGTTGAAGCTGGCAAAGCCCGGGGCGATCGGGAATGGGAACGCGGTCGCTCCCGCCGCCTGGAGATTGGTCTTGGCCGAGTCGAACAGCGATGACACGTATGCAAACGCGGAATCCTGCGACACAAAGGGCGCCGGATCGGCATCGATCGGCCGATCCACGTCGATCGGGATCCCGTACGTGCCGGAGCGCACGGCGAGCTGGAGGAACATGAACGCCTTGATGGTCTGCGCAAAGCCGAGCGACCCCGCTTTCTCCCCGGCGGCGAGGTTCGTCGTGTTGTTCACTGCCAGGAGGTAGGTGTTGATCGTGCGGATCGCCACATACTTGTTGAACCAATTGCCGCCGGCGCGGCCTCCGGGATCCTGAGGGCCGCTGATCGACTCGCCCGTTTCGCGCGGATCATTGCCGAGCAGGTTGTAGCCTTCTCGCCCGTAGATCGTGTAGATCTGAATGTCGGCACCGACGTCCAGGAAGTTATTTGCGAAGATCCCGGTCGCCGCGCGCGCCAGGATCACCTTGCTGGGATTGCCGGTCAGTTGATCGACCGTCGGCGCATTTTCATCGACAATGTTGAAGTCGCAGCCCGTCGCCACCAGCGCCACACACAGAACCGCCGCCGGGAGCACGCGACGCATGCCCGCCATCGATGTCGTGGTCATGGTCAGAACCCCACGGAGAGGTTGAAGAAGAAGGCGCGGCTGGGCGGGTACGGCGCTATGTCCAGATTATTCCGGATTGCCGCATCGCCTAGGTTTGCGACCTCGGGATCGACGCCGGAGTAGTTCGTCCACGTGACGAGATTGCGGGCCGTCACACTCAACCGCAGGTCCCGCAGGCCCCACCCGATCGCACTCGCAAACTTTTGCGGCACGAGCCACCCGATCGAGACCTCACGCAACTTCAGGAACGTCGCATCCTCGATGAACGGCGTCATGACGCCGTCGTTGTAGCCCGCCACCTTCCGGGCGTAGGCAGGAGTGCCATAGTCCGGGGATAGCTGCGAGTCGATGTAGAGGAAGCTCGTGAGATTGATGATATCCCCGCCGTGCTGGTAGTCCCAGACCGTTCCGAAGGAGAAGGCGTGCCACGTCAGATCGGACGTCAAGCCGATCCGGTAATCGGGACTCGAGTCTCCGACCTTGACGATCGTCGCGGTCGGATTGCCGGACGCGTCGTACGCGAACGCTTTGATCTGCGTCAGGGACTGGCCTTCTTCGATGAAGGTGACGCCGAGACCACCGAAGCCGGACAGCGGCGGCCGAAAGCCCGGCACCGGCAGGTCGATGACCTTGCTGCGGTTCGAGGTGAATGTGCCGCGCAGCAACAGCGAGGCATCGGGGCGTTGGATCGGCGCGTAGCCTGCCACCACCTCAAAGCCGCGATTACCGACTTCCCCTCCGTTGAAGGTCTGCGTCGCAAACCCCGACGACGGCGCCGGCACGCGCTGCAGCAGGAGGTTGGTCGTGTGGCGGTTGTAGTATGTCGCCTCCAGGGTTGCGCGGCTGTCCAGGAACCGGGCGTCGAAGCCGCCCTCCCATTCCTTCAGGCGCTCCGGTTCGATGTTGGGCGATCCCGAATTCGTGGACAGCGTGAAGCCGTTCTGCCCGCCGAGCTGTGGCGTCAGCAGGGTCGTGAACTTCTGGCCGAACAGCGGCTGGTTTCCCGTTTCGCCGTACGAGCCGCGCAGCTTGAGCTCGCTGCCACTGCCAAGCAAGTCCGTGAAACGGTACCCGCCGGAGACGTGCGGGAAGATGTAGTACTTGTTCACATTGCCGTTGACGCTGCTGCGCTCGGCGCGCACGCCGCCTGCCAGAATGATTCGCTCGCCGGAGAGCAGGGCCTGCTCGTTCACGTAGAACGCGAGGGTTCGTTCCTTGGTGAAGTTCTCCAGCACTGTGGTCAGGGTGCCCTGGTTTACGTTCTGCTGGCCCGGGACCAGGTTCTGGGTGCGGATCCGGCTGGTACCGAGCTGCCGATCCTCGAACTGCAAACCCGTCGAGGTGGTAGTACCGGCCGTGCCGAACTGGCGCTGGTAAATGCCGTTGATGCTCCAGTTGATGTTGCGGCCGACGCCGTTGTTCTGGATCGCCTCGCCCGGGAGCGTTTGCGGCTGCTCATAAAAGAGATCGTTCGGACTCCACAGATTGTCCTGCTGCTGGAAGATGTCGGATCCCACCGCGGCCACGAGTTTCAGGCTGGAAATGTCCGTCGTGAACGCGGCAAAGTCGGCCGTCACACCGCCGGTGAACCGATTCGTTTCGGTGTGGTTCTCCGCGAACGTGCTCGTTTGAATGGGATTCGCCGCCTGCTCGAGGCCGGGGATGGGGTTGCGGAACGTCCCGTCCGTCCGCGGGCGCAGATCGACGAAACTCGGCTCGTAGGCCAGGAAATAGCCGCCGCAGGCGAAATTGTTGCAGTTGTTGTCCCACCCGCGCGCGTGGGAGGCGCGATTAAACACGCTGCTGACGTGGATGTCGACCTTTGCTCCAAGGCTCTGATCGACATTGACGCGCAGGCCCTGCCGTCCGAATTCGGTGTTGTCTTCGATCCCCTGATCCTTCTTCCAGGTTCCTGATACGAAATACCGCGTGGTTCCCGACCCTCCACTCACGTCGCCGACGACTTCATACGAGGGACTGCGGTAATGCCACACCTCGTCGTACTGGTCGATGTACGGGAGCTGCCCGCCATTCGCGGCCGCGATGGAGTCGATGGCGGCCTGGGCGGTCGCGCCCGTGAAGCGCGCCTTGGCTTCGGCAACGCTGGCGAATCGACGGCTCTGCAGCTTGTTGGCGAGGGAGAACGAGCCCACCCGGGTCGTGATGGTGGCCTGCGGCCGGCCCTGCTGACCACGGTTCGTCGTGATCACCACGACGCCGTTCGCGGCCTTGGAGCCGTAAATGGACGACGCGGCGGCACTCTTGAGGATTTCGATACTGGCGACATCGGCCGGGTTGATGTCCGCCACCCGGTTCACCGGATCGTCCTCTGCCGTCGCAAATGCCGCGTCGTCGATCTGGCCGCGTCCGCCGGCGATCCGCACGTTGGAGTAGATCACGCCATCGATCACATAGAGCGGGTCGTAGGCGCCCAGAATCGTATTGTTACCGCGGATCTGCATCTGGATGCCACCGCCCGGGGCGCCGCTATTACTCTGGAGATTCACGCCGGCCACTCGACCAGTCAGCGAGCTCTCGATAGTGGGCGCCGCGACCTTCGTGACATCCTCGGCCGTTACCACCGACGTGGGCGTCGTCGCATTGCGGCGCTCGACTGTGGTCGCCTGGCCGGTCACAACGACCGCCGATAATTCAAAGACGTCCTCCGTCAACGCCACGTCCATACTCGTTTGCGTCGCGGGGACGACCACGTCCATGCGAGTGAACCCGATGGCGCGGAACGAGAGCCGCACGTCGCCATCCGGCGCCAGGATGGTGTAGCGTCCGGAGTCATCGGTCTGGACATATTGCGGCCTGCCGGTCGCGGCGACGGTGACGCCCGCGATGGGGCGGGCGCCTACGGCTCGCGTCACGACGCCGCTAATCGCGCGTCCCTGGGCCTGGGCTGCTCCCAGGTCCGGTAGCAACAGGGCACCCAGAAGCGAAACTGCGCTGGCGATACTGGAAGTACGCATGGAGCCCCCGACGGCGAGGGTAAGAATGGGCTGGAGTGGGGCTGAAAATCGCCCGCCGGTAGGGACCTCGCAAGCAAGGTTTGGCATGGCTGCGCCGGCCCGGGGACTTGACCTAAGTCGAACTACCTGCTTAGTTTCGCGGGCTTCGGAGCAGCTTTGTTTTCAATTTGTTGCGAGGGGTTTTTGCCGACTATCAATCAGCTCGTCCGGCACGGTCGCCGCGACGTGGAGAAGAAGGAAAAGGCGCCGCATTTGCGCGGCAATCCGCAAAAGCGGGGCGTGTGTACGCGCGTCTACACGACCACGCCCAAGAAGCCGAACTCCGCGCTGCGCAAAGTTGCCCGCGTTCGTTTGACGAACGGATTTGAAGTGACGGCATACATCCCTGGTGAGGGACATAACCTGCAGGAGCACTCGATCGTGATGATTCGCGGCGGCCGCGTGAAGGATCTGCCCGGCGTCCGCTATCACATCATCCGTGGCACGCTGGACGCCGCGGGCGTGAACGAGCGCAAGCAGTCGCGGTCCAAGTACGGCGCGAAGCGTCCGAAGGAGGCCGGGAAGTGAGCCGTCGCAAGAGCGCCGTGCGGCGTCCGGTACCCCCGGATCCGCGGTACGACAGCCAGACGGTTTCGAAGTTCCTGAACAACCTGATGGAGCGCGGCAAGAAGTCGCTGTCGGAGCGGATTTTCTATCAGGCGATGGACATGATCGAGCAGCGCACCGGGCAGCCGGGCGTGAACGTATTCAAGCAGGCGCTGTCGAACGTGAAGCCGGCGCTGGAAGTGAAGTCCCGGCGCGTCGGCGGCGCGACGTATCAGGTGCCGGTCGAAGTGCGGCCGGAGCGGCGCACGGCGCTGGCGATGCGGTGGCTGATTCTGTACAGCCGCCTCCGCAAAGAGAAGACGATGGCCGAGCGCCTGGCGGCCGAGCTGATTCTGGCGTCGAAGGGCGAAGGCGAAACGATTAAGAAGAAGGAAGACACGCACCGGATGGCGGAGGCCAACAGGGCTTTCGCGCATTACCGGTGGTAGGCTGACCCCGGGGCCAAGCCCCGGGGAACCTTAGACCAACAACTTCGGGACCCTGCTTTAAGGGATCCTGCATCGAGGAGGCCGAAAGCCTCCCGATGACGGCGGAGCGAGACCGGCCCCCCGGCACACGAGTGGGGCGTCCTGGTCGCCCCGCGTTTTTGCTGAATAAAGGAACCTACGGACGCAATGGCTCGAACGACGCCGCTCGACAAGATTCGGAATATCGGCATCATGGCCCACATCGATGCCGGGAAAACGACTACGACCGAGCGTATCCTCTATTACACGGGCCGCACCTACAAGCTGGGTGAGGTGCACGAAGGTACGGCCACGATGGACTGGATGGAGCAGGAGCAGGAGCGCGGCATCACGATCACGTCGGCCGCCACGACGGCCTTCTGGACTCGCCTCAATCAACAGCACCGCATCAACATCATCGACACACCCGGTCACGTGGACTTCACCGTCGAAGTGGAGCGCAGCCTGCGCGTGCTCGACGGCGCCGTCACCGTGCTCGACGCGGTGGGCGGCGTCGAGCCGCAGACCGAAACCGTGTGGCGCCAGGCGGACCGCTACGGCGTGCCGCGCATCATCTTCGTCAACAAGATGGACCGCGTCGGCGCCGACTTCGACATGTGCCTCAAGATGGTGCGCGACCGGCTCGGCACCAAGGCGGTGCCGATCCAGCTGCCGCTCGGCTCAGGCGAGCTGTTCACGGGTCTCATCGACCTGGTGCGGGAAATCGAGATCGTGTACGACGACGAAACGATGGGGAAGAAATACGTCGAAGGACCGGTCCCCGCCGCGCTCAAGGACAAAGTCGCCCAGATGCGACACGAGATGATCGAAGCCTGCGTCGAGTCCGACGACGCGATCCTGCACAGGTATCTCGAAGACCATACGCTGACCGAACAAGAGATCCGCACCGTCATTCGCAAGGCCACCATCTTCGGACACGTCGTGCCCGTGATCTGCGGCGCCGCATTCAAAAACAAGGGCGTCCAGGCGCTGCTCGACGCCGTCGTCGATTACCTGCCGTCGCCGGTCGACATCCCGCCGATCAAGGGCCATTTGCCGCACCACGACGCGACTCACGCCGAGCGCCCCGCCACCGATGAGGCGCCGTTCGCCGCGCTCGCGTTCAAGATCATGACCGATCCGTACGTCGGGAAACTGACGTTCTTCCGCGTCTACTCCGGCATGCTGGCGGCGGGCTCCTACGTCTACAACAGCACGAAGGACCGGCGCGAGCGCATCGGGCGCCTGCTGCAGATGCACGCCAACAAGCGCGAGGAGATCGAAGAAGTGCGCGCCGGCGATATCGCGGCGGCGATCGGCCTCAAGGACACCCGCACCGGCGACACGCTGTGCGACGAGGCCCATCCGATCATTCTCGAGGCGATGCGGTTTCCCAACCCCGTCATCTCGGTCGCGATCGAGCCCAAGACCAAGGCCGACCAGGACAAGCTCGGTATCGCGCTGGCGAAGCTGTCCGAGGAAGATCCGACGTTCCGTGTGCACACCGATGCCGAGACGGCCCAGACCATCATCAGCGGCATGGGCGAGCTGCATCTCGAGATCCTCGTCGAGCGGATGCGGCGCGAATTCAAGGTGGACGCGAACGTGGGCCGGCCGCAGGTGGCGTACCGCGAGACGGTGCGCAAGCGCGTCGAGTACGTCGAAGGAAAGTTCATCCGCCAGACCGGCTGCCGCGGCCAGTACGGCCACGTGGTGATTCACATGGAGCCGGGCGAGCCGGGCACCGGCTTCGTCTTCGAAGACAACATCGTCGGCGGCACGATCCCCAAGGAGTACATCAACCCGGTCGAACAGGGCGTGAAGGAAGCGCTCGAGAACGGTGTGCTCGCCGGGTACCCGATGGTCGACGTGAAGGTCGAGCTGGTGGACGGCTCGTTCCACGATGTGGACTCGAGCGAAATGGCCTTCAAGATCGCGGGCTCGATCGCCGTCAAGGAAGCCGCCCGCAAGGCCCATCCGGTCCTGCTCGAGCCGATCATGGACGTCGAGGTGGTTACGCCCTCGGACTACATGGGCGACGTCATCGGCGACCTCTCGGCTCGGCGCGGGAAAATCGGCGGCATGACGCAGCGCGCCGACGCGCACATCGTCGCGGCCAGCGTGCCGCTCTCGGAGATGTTCGGGTATTCGACGACGCTCCGTTCGATGAGCCAGGGGCGCGCGATCTACAGCATGGAGTTCTCCCATTATCAGGAAGTGCCGAAAGCGAAAGCGGAAGAGATAGTATCGAAGGTCAAAGGATAGGTGCCAGACACCTGTCACGCGAACGAGATTCGAGGGTAGACGAAAATGGCAAAGGCAAAATTCGAACGGAACAAGCCCCACGTGAACGTCGGAACGATCGGCCACGTGGACCACGGCAAGACGACGCTGACCGCGGCGTTGACGATGGTCTCGGCCGACAAAGGCCTCGGGACCTACGTGAGCTACGATCAGGTGGCGAAGGCGAGCGAGTCCCAGGGCCGCCGCGATGCGACGAAGATTCTGACCATCGCGACGAGCCACGTGGAGTATTCGACGCCCGAGCGCCACTACGCGCACGTCGAT
>DASZCG010000315.1:0-2501 GCA_035943355.1 Gemmatimonadales bacterium | reverse complement strand
CGAAGGCTCTGGCCCTTGTTCGTGAGATCGACGACCGCGTCCCCTGGCAACACCTCCACGTCGAGCGGGAGCTCGCCGAGGAGCAGCAGCCGACAGCGAAGGCCCGAGCTGACTTGCTGACAGCGGTTGGACGCCCGATTGGCCACCTTGCTCGCTGAGTCGGTCAGCCGCTGGCGCAGTTCCGACCTCAATTGTGGGGCAAACCACATCGCGAGGCTGACTCTTCACGCGAATGTTGATCGAGACTTCCGACGCGTCGCTCGCGTCGGTCGCGCTGGCGCCACTCGCGGTCTTGCCCGCACATCAGCGCCGCGGAATCGGTGGAGAGTTGATTCGTTTCGGTTTGGATTGGCTCGGCGACCGAGGTGAGCAGGTGGTGCTGGTTGTGGGGCATCCAGACTATTACCCGCGTTTCGGCTTCTCGACAGATCGAGCGCGGAACGTCCAAGCTCCGTTTCCAGCCGGCGCTTTCATGGCGCTCGAACTCGTGCCAGGTGCGCTGGATGGCGTTCACGGCACGGTTCGGTACCCGGACGCATTCGGACTCTGAATCCTGCTAGCGATGTTCACGCTAGTACTACTTTGTTAGATCGCGTCGTTCTTTCCGGAATGTTTCCGTGATCTGATTTGAGGACATTGTACAAACTCGTTGAATTCGCTAGGCTGATGCGCGGTGATCGATCGCACCGCTACTGCGCGGATTCAGCGATTGATGCGTTGGCTCGAGCCGTTCCAGCGGTGCTTCGGTCATCGCGCGCAGCGGCTCGCCTTGCGGACCTATGTGCAGGGCGTCTTCAGCGACAGCGACCGCAAGTCGATGCAGGCGATGCTGGCGCGAGTTACCGAGCCAGTCTCGTATCAAGCGTTTCAGCATTTCATCACGCACGCGCCGTGGGACGCCGATCGCATCTGGCGCCGCCTGTTGGAGATCCTGCCGGAGCGCGGCGGCGTGATGATCCTCGACGGCACGAGCTTTCCGAAACAAGGGCTGCACTCCGTCGGGGTCGCGCGGCAGTATTGCGGCGCGCTGGGCAAGATTGCCAATTGCCAAGTCGCCGTGACCGCCGCGCTCTGGACCGGTACTCGCGCGTGGCTGTTGGGCGCCCTGCTGTATTTGCCGCAATCGTGGATCGAGGATGCGGGCCGACGAGCGGCGGCCGGCATCCCGGCCCGCGCGTCGTTCCAGGAGAAATGGCGCCACGCGCTCACCTTGATTCGACGCGGCCGCGCCGCAGGCCTGCGCGTGACGGCCGTCGTGGCGGACGCCGAATTCGGGGATATCACGGCATTCCGGCGCACGCTGCATCAGTGGCGACTGCCCTATGCGCTGGGGATCTCGCGCCATCTCACGGTGTTTCGTGGCACGCCAGCCGTTCATATTCCACCCAGTTCGCGTACGGGACGGCCGCGCTCGCAGTTGGTGCTCGTGAACGACACGCGAGCGATCACGGTGCGCGCGGTAGCGCTGTCGCTGCCCGCTCGTGCCTGGCGCCGCGTGACGTGGCGCAATGGCACCAACCGGCCGTGGGCGGCGCGGTTCGCGGCGCTGCGCGTGACGCCGGCGAACGAGTGGCGCAATCGCCGACTCGCGCCCGAGGTCTGGCTCTTGTGCGAACAGGACCTCGGGCTCACGCCACGCATCAAGTACTTCTTCGTCCACCTGCCAGCGACGACCTCCCTCAACCAGCTGGTGCACCTCGCGCATCAACGATGGGCGATCGAGCAGCAGTATCAGGAACTCAAAACCGAACTCGGACTCGACCACTTCGAAGGCCGGTCCTATTCGGGCTGGCAGCATCACGTGGTGCTCACCGCGGTCGCGTACGCCTTCTTGCAGCGCGAACGAATGTGGGACCATGCCGATCCCGCGCTCACGTTTCCCGCCGTGCGGGCGATCGTAACCGAGGTCTTCACCGCGCTGCTGTTTGCGCAGAAACCGTCCTATTTGAAACGCATTCAAGAACTACAGAATATTCAGCTTCGGATCTAACAAAGTAGTACTAGCAGGCCGTGGTGAAAGTCAGACACGGCCTGCTAGCAGCCCGTGCTGAGTGATCGACACGATCGACATCTCGTACTACACTTCGCCCATGGCGATGGGCAAACGCAAACGTGATCGGCAGCCGCCCATGTGGGTGACGACCACGGACCTGCCGACGGCCGCAAGTCACCCGTTCTATCGACGTCTGAATCAGTTGCTGCGCGAGCACGGGTTCGACGATTTTGCTGAAGCCCAGTGCGCAAGCTTTTACGCGGAGGCGATGGGCCGCCCTGGCTTGCCGCCTGGCATCTATTTCCGGCTGCTGCTGATCGGGTATTTCGAGGGCATCGACTCGGAGCGTGGCATCGCCTGGCGTGCAGCGGATTCGTTGGCCTTGCGCGATTTTCTGGGCGTCGGTTTGGACGAGGCGCCGCCGGATCACTCGACGATTTCGCGCACGCGCCGCTTGATCGATCTCGAAACCCATCGCGCGATCTTCACGTGGGTGCTGCAGTGCCTG
>DASZCG010000314.1:0-29745 GCA_035943355.1 Gemmatimonadales bacterium | reverse complement strand
TCGCGCGCCGACGGTGGCGTGCAGAGCAACTTGCGCGGGCAGGCGGGTAAGCGGGCTGGCGCACAGCATGATCACCGCTGCGAGCGTCTCCCCGCCCGCCCGCCAGCCCGCCAGTCGGCCCGTCAGGCTGCCACCGCCTTGTCTCCTACCCCGAGCTTCCGCAGCACGCCCGCGCCGACCAGCACCAGGCCGTACATGCACACGATCAGCGGTCCCGTCGGGAAGTTGCCGACGTAGGAGATGTATAACCCGAGTAGCGATGCAAGCGCTCCAGTCCCCCAGGAGATGAGCACCATCTTGCGAATGTCGCGGCTGAACAGGAATGCGACGACGGCCGGGACCACGAGCATCGTGAAGACCAGGAGCACGCCCGCGACCGGCACCGACATTGTGACCGCCACGCCGAACGAAACATAAAACAGGAAGTCCCACGCCCGAATACGCCACCCCTCGCGCTCGGCCTCGTCCGCGTGGAACGAAATCTTGAGGAACTGGCGGCGCAGCGCGAAGTGCAGCACACCCAGCGCGAGATACGCAACACCCTTCTTCAAGATGGTCGGCCAGGTGATCCAGATGATCGATCCTTCCAGCACGTCGTGCAGCGCTTCGGCGCCCCGTGGGGCTTTGTCCGCCACCAGAATAGCCGCGGCGGATGCTGCTACGTAGACGATGCCGATAATCGCTTCGTGCGGCACACGCCCTTTTCCCCGGGTGCGCGTGAGCGCGAACAACCCCGCGCCGATGCACGTGAATACCAGAGAGAAAATGAATGCCGTGCGCGAATCAGGCGCGACGCCGTAGAGCAGGGCGACCACGCTACCCAGCCCCGCCATCTGCGCGAGCGAGAGGTCCACGAAAATGACTTCGCGGGCGATGACGTGCAGGCCGAGATAGGAGTGGATAGCGACGAGCACCATGCACGCCACGAAGGGCGCCAGCATGAATCCGAGCATCGGTCAGCGTCCGGTGGTCGCGGTGTCGCTGAACGCCTGCGCCAGCCCGGTTACGATCGTGCCGATCAGATCAAAAAAGGTGTTCACGCCCGGGGCACCGCCGACGTTCGACGGCACGATCACCGCCTTCGCGCCGGTCCGCTCCGCGACCTGGCGGATCTGATTGTGGTCGAAGTATCCGGGAGACAGCAAGACGCGCACGTGCCGCTGCTGCATCAGGTCGATCAGCTCGCGCACGTGCTTCGGCGTGGGTGGAATGCCGGGCTTGGGCTCGATGTAGTCCACGCAGGGAATCCCGAATTCGCGTGAGAAGTAGTCCCACTCCTTGTGATAACACGCCATCTCCTTGCCGCGAAAGATCAACCCTTGCTTGAGCCACCCGCCGAGGCGATCAAAGAGCGTCGCCCCCTTATAGCGCCGCTGGTTGAGGAAGTCGAACAGTTTGCCCTGGCGATCGAGGTCCGCCAGCGTTTGGCCGCCGAGAATTGTCACGAGTTCCGCGCCGTACAAGGCGCGATACACCCGATCCTCGAAATCCTTCTCGCGCGTCGTGAAGTAGTCGGCGTTCTCCGGCGACACCCGCTTCAACCCGGTGAGAATGTTGCGCGCGATCTGCACGCCGTTGAGCGGCTCGGTCCAGAGGTGGGGATTGCCAAAAACGTGGATGTCGCCCTGCGTGCGCGAATAGCTCGCCGGCACGTCGAGCAGCGGAATGCCCGAGTACGCGGCAACGTATCCGGGCCCACCCTCCGTGACCTTCGGGTTCCCCGCCTTATCGAGCAGTGCCGGAACCCATAGCTCCAAGTCGAGCCCGGTGGTGACGAATATGTCGGCTTGCGCCAGCAACGGGACGAAGCTGGGCTTCGGCTGCACGTAGTGCGGGTTCTCGTCGCCGGTGGCGATCGAGTTGGCCGTGCCGCGATCGCCCAGGATTTCGCGGGCGATGGCCGCATAGGTCGTGAGCGAGGTGACGACTTTCACCGGAACTGCCGGCGCGGGCGTCCCGCCGCCGTACAGGCCGAGCAGTAAAGGAATCATGTGGAGCATCAGTAGGTCTCGTGTTTGTGTGGACCGATGGCCCAGACCGCCTGTAAGGCGAACTGGTTCGTAGCCGTTACGCCGGCCACTTTTTGCCACCGATATTGACCGCGCAAGAACACCCACTCGCTTTCCCACAGGGTGAGCGTCGGGATGATCTGCTGAGTGATTTGGCCGAACTCCGGCGACTCCACGTAATCGTAGCGTACCCCGGCAATCCAGCGCTGGTTGAGCTTGTACGTACTGCTGACATAGCCGCCGACCCGCGTCGGTCCGGTGCCGGCGATCTGCTTGTGGAGTGCCAGCAGCTCCCCACGCAGCGTCCATTCGCGATACAACGCTTCCGCCGGCGGCCGCCAGGTGAGGCGGAATTCGATTCCACCGACGCCCGTTTTCATGGCCGAGTCTGGATTCGTACCGTACAGGCCGCTGAATCCGAGCTGCATGTAGGTGGAGCGCGTCAGTTGCCAGAAGTTGAGCAGGTGCCCGAGGTACGTGGGCCGGCCGCCGTTGCCGAACAACTCGGCGTCGCTTTCGCTGCCTGTCACCTGCAGCGTCACCTCATGGGTGCCGAAGCCGCCGAACGCACGGTACAACGACAATCCCGTGCCCGCGAGGCCATCTCCGCCGAAGTAGGTCGTCAGCGCGAGCGGGTATTCCGTCTCGGGCACGGCGTGGAGATGCCAGCGGTTCAATTCGCCGAACTGTTGCCGGTATTTGCCGAGGTCCAGCCGGAGATGGCCCGGAAGGCCGATCCAGTAGAGATATCCCTCCTCCACCCCCACCTTGTCGTTCTCGAACGACAAAAAGATTTTGGTGTGCGAATACGGATCGAGAGCGGACTGAAAACCGATTTCGAATTCCCTGGGCTCAAAATTGTTCTGTTGAACCCCGGCCGTGGTGGCGTACACCCGGACGTCGCCGGTGGCGCCGATTTCCGGATTGAGCTGTGCCTGGTTGCGCTCGCGTCCGACGAACTGTCGCGCGGCGGTGGTGTCGGCTGCCTTGGTAGTGTCCCGGCCGATGACGCCCGCAGCCGCCGCACGCAGCGCGGCAATATCCTCATCCTGAGCGCGCGTCGTATCCGGACGGACGCGGGCGCGGGCGAGCGCATTGCGCAGCGAGTCCAGGCGCGCGCGTAGCGCGCGCACTTCGGCAGCAAGCGAATCGAGCTGCCGTTGCGCCGGTTGCTGCGCGTCGAGCCGTATGGTGCAACACGCGGCTGCCAGCAGCGCCGCGCCTAAAGTGCGTGTCATGTTCGATGTCCTCTCCTGTCGATCACTGAGAAGTGCTCACGCGCTCCGCGACGTGCGAAGCGGTTACGACGACGTCAGGAGAAGAGTGTGGGAGGAGCTCGCGCGGGGGCCGTCAGTTTGGCAATGGAGCGGACAGATACAACCGGCTGCGCGTGCGTGTAGCGCACGGCAGCGACTGGGGTTTGGATTGTGAAGACCTGCTGCGTCACGACCCGCGCATTGGCGTACTGGCAGAGCGCGCAACGCATCTCGTCGTGCAGGATGGCACACCGCGCCGTGTGGCTCGCTTCGACACCGCGGGGTGCCGCCACGACGTCGCGCGCATGCGCGAGCGTGACGGCGCCGCCGCCCAGCAGCTGAATCGCGAGCAGAATCTCCAGCGCAATGCGTTTCAGCATGGTCCCCTTCATACGCCCGCGGTGACTCGCGTGTTGCCGCGCGCGTACGCGCGCAGCCGCCGCAGCATCCGCCGGTCGTGCCGGAGCGGGTCATCCCGCTTTGGCGTTTCGATAATTTTAATGACTCTCCGGAGTTCAGGGTCACGCATGATCCGGCGGAACGGCTCTGGCCCAATCCTGCCATCCCCAATCCATTCATGACGATCCACGCGCGAGCCCGCCACCGCGCGTGAGTCGTTGAGATGCAAGCACTTAAGCAAGTCAAACCCGATCACGCGGTCGAACTCCTCCCACACTCGCTCCACTCGCGCCAAGTCGTAGCCCACGGCGTGCAAATGTGCCGTGTCGAGGCAGAATCCCACACGCGTCCGGATCTCGTCAGGCAGCTCGTTGCGCAGGTCGCGCAGCTGCTCGAACGTCGCCCCCAACGCGGTCCCCGATCCCGCTGTGCCTTCGATCCATACCTGCACGTCACCCGGCACAGCCGCAAGACACTCGGCGTAGGCACTGGCGTTGCGCTCGAGTCCCGCACCGGGGTCGTCCATGTAATTCCCCGGATGCGACACGACCGCGCGCAAACCGAGCGCGTGCGATCGCTCCAGCTCGCTCCGGAAGCTCTGCATGCTGCGCGCGCGTAACACGGGGTCGGGCGAGGCCAGGTTGATCAGATAGCTGTCGTGTGCGACGACAGCCTCCAGACGATGTCGACTGACCTCACTCTTGAATCGCTCGACTGTGGCCGTTGCGAGTGCCGGTTCGCGCCACTGGTTCGGCGTTTTGGTGAACAGCTGGATCGCGGTCGCTCGCAGCGTTGCACCGCGTTGGGGTGCAGCCGTCACGCCGCCCTGGCTCGAGACGTGAGCGCCCAGCATCACGGCTCTTCGGTGAACGCGAGCCGGGAGATCAGAGGCACGAACCGCACTCCACCGGCTCGACGCTGCTGCACGGCTCCGCCACTCGTCGGCCGTTCCAGGATGACCAGCTCTTGTGCTGAGAGGTCACCGATTGGGATGACCAGCCGGCCGCCGGGCGCCAGTTGAGCGACGAGTGGCCCGGGGATACGAGGCGCGGCAGCGGCCACGATAATCCCGTTGAAGGGCGGTTGCTCTGGCCACCCGAGGGCGCCATCGCCGAGCTGCGTCTCGATGTTGGCAAGGCCCAGCCGCCGGAAGCGTTCCTCCGCTTCGACCAGCAGATCGGGCAGGCGTTCCATCGTCAGGATCGCGCCGGAGGGAACGAGGCGCGACAGTACCGCCGTCTGGTAGCCAGAGCCCGTGCCGATTTCGAGAATGCGGTCCGAGCGCCGGGGAGCGAGCTCTTGAGTCATGAGCGCGACAACGTAGGGTTGTGAAATCGTCTGCCCGTTCCCGATGGGGAGTGGCGCGTCGTTGTAGGCCTCGGCGGCAAGGTGGGGTGGCAGGAACCACTCGCGAGGGACCCACCGCATGGCGGCCAGCACGCGTTGGTCCCGGATGCCCCGGCCGGCCAACTGGCGCATGACCATCCGCGTGCGGGCGTCGAAGGTCTCCAAAGCGGGATGTGCTTGCCCGGCCATGGGTGGAACTATAGCTTGGCCCCGCCCCCTGCGCGTGAGAGACGCAGTGCCGGACCTGCTTCGTCATCGCATTCTCCTGCTCGGGAATCCCACGAACCGGCCCGAAGATCTCGAGCGCGTCCTTGTCCGGGGCGGTTTCCAGGTAACGGAAACCCCGGCCGGTCCTCCACCCGATTTTCTGCTGTACGCGCCCGATCCCCGGCTGACCACCATCGCCGATGAAGTGCGCGCGCGACTGGACCTCCACATCCGCATGCGCACCGAGATCCAGGAGGCCCAGCAAGCGCTGCGCGCCCGCGATCTGCTGTTCGACATTTTTCAGGAAGTATCGTCGGCGTTACGCGCCGACGAGATTTTTCAGACGCTGGTACGCCGCGTCGGCCAGGCGTTTGGCCTGTCGCACTGCTCGTTCGTTCTGACGGCGCCGGGGGACGACAAGGGCAGAGTCGTGGCGGTGTTCGAGAACCCCGCGATCCGCGATTTGCGCGTTGACCTCGCGCGCTACCCCGAACTGCAAGAGGCGATCCGCACGGAACGTCCCGTCGTGATTCATAATGTGCACGAGCATCCGTTGTTCGCGTCCATCCGCCAACATTGGAGCCAGCAGCAGGTCGAGGTGAACGTGCAGGCGGCCGTGGCGCTGCCCGTGTTCGTACAGGGCCGTGCGGCCGGCGTCTTCTTTCTGCGCACCGAGAAGGGCGATCCGCAGCTCCGGGCGGCGGACGTCGCCTTCGCGAATACCATCGCACAGGCGGCGGCGCGCGTGCTCGAAAACGAGGAGCGGCGCTCGGCGATTTATCGCCGCCAGATCAACGCGGGGACCGCGGACGAGCTGACCGGCTGCGCCTCACTCGATGCGCTCGATCGGCGGCTGCGCGATGAGTTCGAGCGCGCACGCCGCTATTCACTCCGCTTTGCGCTCGTGCTCATCGATATCGACCGCCTGCGGGACATCAACGAGCGCCTCGGCAATGCCGCCGGCGATCGCGTGCTCGGCGAGATCGGCGCGATCCTGCAGCGCGAGCTCCGGGCTCCGGACTTCGTGGCCCGCTACGGCGGTGACGAGTTCGCGTGCGTGCTCCCGGAGACCGACGGACCCGGCGGCCGCCAGTTGATCGAACGGCTGCGGCAGGTTTTCACCCGCCATACGTTCGCGGATCTCGGTCCCACCAAGACGCCCACGATATCCGCGGGTGTGGTTGCCTATCCCCACAACGAGGTGCTGCGGCCTGAGGATCTCTTTACGCTCGGCGAAGGGGCGCTTCAGAAAGCTAAGGACGCGGCCGATCGGATCGCGGTCGTGGGGGAACAGCAGAGCGCCTAGTCGAGCGTCTTGTGGAAGCGACGCACCGACAGGGCAATGAGCAGCGTCGCCATAGCCAGCAGGATCGCGATCTCCCGCCACAGCTCGGCGGCGCCGACGCCCTTCAGCAGAATTCCGCGCAGCACCTTGAGGAAATGCGTCAGCGGCAGCAGCGCGCCGATCCATTGGAACACCGCCGGCATCGCCTGGCGCGGAAACATGAATCCCGACAGCAGGATGTTCGGCAGGACGAAGAAGAAGCTGGCTTGCATCGCCTGCTGCTGGGTGCGCACCAACGTGGAGACAAAGAGCCCCATCGCGAGACTGGCGACAATGAAGATGAAGGCGATGGCGTAGAGCAGGAGCACGTTGCCCGTCAGCGGTACGTCGAAGACGAATCTGCCGAGCAGCAGCACCGTGGTCATCTGGACCAGCCCCACCCCGATGTACGGCGCGATCTTTCCCAGCATCAGCTCCGTTTTTGTGATCGGCGTGACGATGAGCTGCTCCAGCGTGCCGCGCTCGCGCTCGCGCACGATCGCCATGGCGGTCACCAGCACCAGCGTGATCGTGAGGATCACCCCAACGAGCCCTGGCACGATGTAGTTGGGGCTCCGTAAGCCCGGGTTGTAGCGCGGCCGTACGCGCGTTTCGAGTGGCAGCTCGGTCCGATGCGCCGCGGCCGACAGGATCGCCAGGTTGCGGATCTGGGCGATGCCGGCGGCCGCCGCCAGGGCGGCCTGGGACGACAACGGATCGGAGGCGTCGACGACGACCTGCAGCGTCGCGGTCGTGCCGCGCGCGAGATCGCGCGGAAAGTCGTGCGGAATCGCGATGCCCGCCTGCGCGTCGCCCTTGGCGATCCATTCGTCGAGCGCATCGCGGCCGTCTACGTGCGCCACGATGTGGAAGTTGCCGGTGTTTTCGAATGCGGCGATCAGATCGCGGCTGGTGGGCGTGCGCGATTCGTCGAAGACGACCGTCGGGATGTGACGCACGTCGGTCTGGATCGCGAATCCAAACATCATCAGCTGGATGACGGGGATACCGACCATGATGCCGAGCGTGAGCCGGTCCCGCCGCATCTGAATGAATTCCTTGCGGAACATCGGGATGAAGAGCTTCACGCTTCCTGCTCCTGCTCGTCCCGCTCCTGCAAGATGATGAAGGCATCCTCGAGGCTTTCGCCCCCGACCTGCTTGGCGACTTCGTCGGGCGTCCCCAGGGCGATGAGATGTCCATGGCTCAGCAGGGCGATGCGACCGCAGCGCTCCGCCTCATCCATGTAGTGCGTCGTGACAATGACGGTCGTGCCCGTCTGCCCCAGCTGCTTGATTGTCTGCCAGAAGCCGCGGCGCGCGGCCGGGTCGACCCCGGCGGTCGGTTCATCGAGGAACAACACGCTGGGTCCGTGCATCAGGGCGCATGCCAATCCCAGGCGCTGTTTCCAACCGCCTGACAGCGTTCCGGCGAGCTGGTTGAGGCGGCGGTCCAATCCGAGAAACGCGACCACTTCGGCGATGCGGCCCCGGCGGCTGGGGCCCTCCAGCCCGTAGATCCCGCCGTAGAAATCCATGTTCTCGGCCACGGTCAGGTCCTCGTACAGGCCGAACCGCTGCGACATATAGCCGATCAGCTCTTTGATCCTGTCGGGCGCTTCGCGGACGTCGACGCCGGCGACGATGGCCGTGCCCTCGGTGGGGGCGATCAGGCCGCACAGCATCCGAATGGTCGTCGTCTTGCCCGAGCCGTTGGGGCCCAGCAGGCCGAAGACTTCGCCCTTCGCGATGCTGAGATTCAGATCGCGCACGGCGACGAGGGGACCGAAGCGGCGGGTGAGGTGGCGAGTCTCGACGGCGACGTCGTTCACGGCAACAACGGTATGTCGACCCGCACCGGCATGCCGGCCTTCAGGCGTCCACTGGTGTCATCGATCGCGACTTTGATCCCGAAGACGAGATCGGCGCGCTCCCGCTCTGTGAGGGCGGCGCGCGGCGTGAATTCGGCGCGCGGCGCGATTTCGGTCACGTGTCCGGCGAACGATGAATTGGGATAACCGTCGACGTGCACTGTCACCGTCATGCCGGTCTTGAGCCGGGCGATGAACCGCTCACCCACGTAGGCGCGGATCCACGGGGCATGTACTACGCCAATCGAAACGACGGGGACGCCGGCGGCGATCATCTCGCCACGCTCGGCGAAGCGCGTCAGCACGATTCCGTCCGTCGGCGCGATCAAGACCAGCTGATCGCGGATCGCCTCGGTGACCCGGACGGCTGCACGGGCCGCTTGCGATTCGCGCACTGCGGCCCGGACCGATTGGAGACGCGCGGCGGCTGCCGAGGCGGCGCTCTGCGCGCGGTCGAAATCCTGAGGAGACGTAATGTTCTGCGCCCGCAGCACGCGGGCGCGCGCGAGATCGTTCGCGGTGCGTTCGCTGTCCGCCACGGCAGCACGGATCTCCGCGGTTCGGGCGGACGCCGCTGCGGCGAGCGCGCGGCGTTGCTCGATCATCGCCGCGAGCCCCGGCTGGTCCAGCACACCGACGGTGTCGCCGGCGCGGACTGAGTCGCCTTCATCCTTGAGCAGGCGCTCCAGGCGCCCGGACGCGAGAGGACTGAGCCGGACTTCGCGGATTTCGACTGTGCCGGCCACGGTGAGGACGTTGCTCGAGCCTCTGCATGCCGCCAGCAGAGCGGCGGCCGCGAGCACTAGCGAGGGGTAGCGGGCCGAGCCGAGCGGGAGGGGCGCCGTAGCCAATTGCCCGGATCCAGCGCGATGCCGCCTTGGCCCCGGATCTCGAAGTGTAAGTGCGGACCTTCATCGCTCGATTCGCCACCGACATGACCGATGACCTGGCCACGAATCACGCGATCACCTTGCTTGACGGTCGCATCGCTGAGATACGCATAGACCGTGTAGTAGCCGCCGCCGTGGTCGATCAGCACGGACGTGAGATAGAGACCGAGTGCCCCCGCGAGACTCACCGTGCCCGGCGCGACGGCCCGAACCGCGGTGCCCACAGGCGCCCGGATGCCGATCCCGTGGCGCGGAATGCGCGTGTTGTTCGGGCCCGTCGTGGTGCCGAACGGATAGATGATCATGCCTTCGACGGGCCAATCCAGTCCGCCCAGGTCGGCCGTCGTAATCGATCCCGTCGCGGTCGCCGCGCCGCGCGACTCCGCTTCGCGGCGCGCCCGCTCGAGCGCCTCGACACGATCATTCAGCGTCCGCTCGTCCTTCTCGAGCCGCGAGAGCCGCTGCTCGGCCTGGCGCGCGCTGCGGCGCGTTTCGCGCAGGCTGGTTTCGCGCTCCTGCTCGAGCGCGAGGTAGCGGCCGAGCTCGTCGGTCCGCTCGCGCCGCCGCCGGCCAAGAGCCTCGCGCGCATCGACGAGCAGCTGACGCTGCGCCGCCACCCGGTCCTGCAGCTTGTGCATGTCGTTGGTGAGCAGCCGGTCCTGCCGGCTCACCAGGAAGAGGTACTTGTAGCGCGACAACAGATCGCCGAAGGTCTCCGCCGCGAGCAAGACCTGGTAGCTGTACAGCGGGCCGCGCTTATAGATGTCGACGAGGCGCCGTTCCAGGACGGCGCGCTTCTCGAGCAGGGCGTCCTGCGCGATCAGCAGATCGACGGTGATCTGATCGATCTGCCCGCCCAGGCCGGTGATCTGGCGGTCCAATTCGTTGACGATACGATTGGTGCTCTGCTTCTGCTGCTCGATGTTGGAGATCTCGTCGGTGAGCGAGTGGGCCTGGGTGCGCAACCGCGCCAGCTCCTGCTCGACGTCCGACCGCTCGCGTTTGATGTCCTCGAGGCGGCGCTGGTTTTCCTGCATCTGCTGCTGGTAGGTCGGGGGGCGCTGGGCAAGCAACGGCGCTCCCCACAGGGATACCAGCATCGCCAGCGAGCAGGAAGCACGGAGCAGGAAGCTTCGTCGCAAACACTGCTCCCCGCTCATTGCTCCCTGCTCCGTGCTGTTCATACGCGCTTCAGGTGCCGCCCTACGCTTGTTGCGCTTCCCAGCAAACCGATCAACGCGCCAAAGCCCACGATGCCCAGCGCTTGGTCACCCGTGAAGAACGCCGACTGCAGCAGGTAGCGATTGATCAGGACGTACGCACCAAACGAGAGCCCGACCGCGACCAGCCCGCCGAGCAGCCCCTTGATGGCGCCCTGCAGCAGGAAGGGCCGGCGGATGAACCCGTCCGTCGCGCCCACGAGCCGCATGATCGCGATCTCCCGGCTGCGCTGGAGCACGGCCATGCGGATCGTCGTGCCGATGATGATGATCGCCACGATGGCGAACGCTGCTCCGACCACGATGCCCACGGCGGCTGCGAGCCCGCGCAGCCGATCGAGCTTTTCCACCCAGTCGCGGCCGAAACGGACATCATCGACGAAACCGAAACCGCGCATCCGCTCCGCGACCAGGCTCACGTGATCGGCATCGCGAAAGCCCGGCTTCAGCTTCACTTCGATCGAGGCGGGGAGGGGATTACGCTCCAGCTCCTCCATCACATCCCGGAGCTCCACGAGCTCGGCGCGCGCGCGCGCCAGCGCGTCATCTTCCGACACGTAGTTGGCCGCCTGGACCTCGGGAAAAGCCTGGATGTCTTTGAGCGCCTGGGCCGTGGCTTCGGCCGGTGTGCCGGGCAGGATGTACGCGACGATCTCGACGCGCTCTTCGACGCCGCGCAGAGCGCCCTGGAGGTTTACCACGACCAGTCCGAACAGGCCGAGCACGAAGAGCGAGAACGCGATCGTCGTGACCGAGAGCGCCGACAGCAGCGGCGCCCGCTTGAACGTGAGCACCGACTCGCGCAGCGTGAGGTTCATGGTCCTCCGCCCGTCGCCTGGTCGCGCGGCTCATCGACCGCCGAATCGTACACCAGCGCTCCTTCCTGCAGCTCGATGACGCGGTAGGGCGCCTGGCGCACGAGGTCGAGGTCGTGCGTCGCCATGACCACGGCCGTGCCGCTCGCATTGATGTCGCGCAGCAGCTGGAAGACGCCGCGCGTGGCGCGCTCGTCGAGGTTGCCGGTCGGTTCGTCCGCCAGGAGCACGGTCGGCTCATTCACTAAGGCGCGGGCGATGGCGACGCGCTGCTGCTCGCCGCCCGACAGCTCCCGCGGATAGGCCTGCGCCTTGGCCGCGAGGCCCACCTGCGTGAGCACGCGCATCACGCGCGCCGCGATCGTGGAGCTGCGCGCGCCGGTGACCTCCAAGGCAAAGGCGACGTTCTCTTCGGCGGTGCGATCCTCGAGCAGGCGGAAATCCTGAAACACGATGCCGAGCTTGCGGCGGAGCAGGGGGACGTCGCGCGGGCGCATCTCGTTCACGTTGTAACCGGACACGCGCACTTCGCCCGAGGTGGGGCGCTCGTCGGCGTAAATGAGCTTCATCACGGTCGACTTCCCGGCGCCGGAGTGGCCAGTGAGAAAGGCGAATTCACCTTTGGCGACGTGGAAGGAGACGTCCTTGAGCGCCAGGCCCCCCTTCGGGAAGGCCTTGAAGACGTTCGTGAACTTGATCACTTAATGTCGCGCCAGAGCCTGGGCGAAGTCCGCGATGAGGTCATCGGGGTCCTCCAGTCCCAGGGAAAATCTCAGGAATCCGTCGGGAATGCCAGCCTGCGCGCGCTGGTCTGCCGTGAGACTCGCGTGCGACGTGAGCCGCGGCTCCGACACGAGCGTCTCCACGCCACCCAGGCTCGGCGCATGCGCCGCGATCGTCAGCGCCTTGAGGAACCGCTCCGCCGCCCGCACGCCACCCTTCAACTCGATGCCGAGCATCCCGCCGAATCCACCCAGGATGCGTTTCGCCAGCTCATGGTCGGGGTGCTTGGGCAACCCGGGATAGTGCACCTTCGAGATCGAGTCCTGTTTGGCGCACCACTCCGCTACCGCGAGACCGATCTCATTGTGCCGCTGTACGCGAACGGTGAGCGTGCGCATGCCGCGATCGATCAGCCAGGCCGCGAACGGGTCGAGGGCTTGGCCCCATACCTGCATCAGCCGCCGCACTTCCTCCACGACCTGGTCCGTCCCGGCCACGGCACCCGCGATGACGTCCGTATGACCGTTGATGTATTTCGTCGCGGAATGGATCACGAGGTCGGCCCCATGTTCGAGCGGACGCAGGTTCACGGGCGACGCGAACGTCGAATCGACGATCAGCGCCAGACCCTCTTCCTTGCACAGCGCCGCGATCGGCTCGAGGTCGATCACCCGCATCAACGGGTTGGTCGGCGTCTCGAGGAAAACGGCGCGCGTGGTCTTCCGCATGGCGCGCTTCCACGTGCGCTGCAGCGTGGGATTTACCAACGACACCTCGATGCCGAGCTTGCCGAACTCCTCGCGGAACAAGCGGTGCACACCGCCGTAGATCCATTCGCTCGCGAGCAGGTGATCGCCCGGACGCAGCACGGCGAGGTGCGCGAGCGCCACCGCGCCCATGCCGCTCGCCAGGAACAGCGCCGCATCCGCGCCTTCCAGCAGCGCGAGCTTCTTGCCGATATCGACCTGGTTGGGGTTGTTGCCGTAGCGACTGTAGAGAACCTCGGCGGTCGAGCCGACCGGGTTCGTGAATGTGGCGCTTTGATAGAGCGGGGGGGCGACCGCGGTCCAGTCGGCGAGGGCCTTCGGGTCCCCGTGAATGGCGCGGGTGGAGAGGCCCAGGCGACGGCGTTTCACGCCGCTGTGAAGCGGATGGAGCCTCCGGGATTCCGTGCGGCCAGCCGCCGCTCGACCATCTCGTCCAGCAGGGCCGGCGCCGGTTCACTCGCCCCCAGACCTTCGAGCACGCCGTCCGGCCGTTCACAGAGCACCGCGAGGCCGGCACCCGCCAGGACGGGCTCGATCGCCTCGCGGTGAGCCTCCGTCAGCCCGCGCAGCAGCAGCACTTTCACCTTGTCGCGCACCAGCTTCGCGACGATCTCATCCGCGCACGAGTAATCGAGGCAGCCTACGCCGGTGAAGTCCATCACCGCGATGGTGCCGGGAGCAAGCTCCCGCTCGATGTTTTCCCGCACGGCGCGTCCGGTGGGCCGTGTGACGAGGTCGGTGTAGAACCCGGAGACCGATTGCTGGAGAACGGCCTGAACCATGATATGAGGAATCACTGCTGCGACGACCCTCCTCCCGACTCTTGCGCCGGAATGATCAGCAGAACCTGCGAACCCGGAAACGCAGGCAATCCATCCTTCAATGGGACGTCGTCGTCCCAGCGGGGAACAATCGCAATGCGCGCGGTGCCACTGCGGATCGCGACCTTGCCTTCCCAGCGGGCGAGATAGCGGCGGATGCCCGCGAGACCCTGCCCGCGGCCGGGGTCACGGAATCGGCTCGTGCCCTGAATCAACGCCGCTTCCAGCGCCGCCGCGTCGCCCCACCGCTCGCCGAATCGCTTGGCCTGGGTGGGTTCCAAAGAATGCCGGAACCCCACACCGGCGTCTGCGACCGCGATCACGACCACGCGGCGCGCCAGCTTGCGCCGCCAGTTGTACGCTTGCACGGCGACCCAGCCGCCGGTGCCCGCGTGCTCCACAATATTCTGACAGGACTCCGAAAGCGCCATAGCGAAGCCCATCGTCGCCTTCGGATCGAGTCCCAGCTCGGAGCTGAGGATCGCGGACGCACGCTGCTGAATCGTGCTGACGACGGCGTGCACGTCCTCCGCGGCCCGCACCGGCGTCACCGGTAGCAACACGTCACTCTCGACCGCCGGCCTGGTCTTGGGGACCTTGCCGTGCACCTCGAACAGATCGCCCGCCTCACGGAAGAAACCGGCACGCGCCCAGTAGCTCACGACGTCCGCATTGGCGGGCGCGGTCAGCAACGGCCGCTCGCCGTGACGCGCCGCTGCCTCGCCTGCCGCCAGCAGCCCCACCAGCCCGTATGGTGACGCCCACTCGGCGGCGTGTGCGTCGAAGAGCAGTCGCTCCCCATCGGTTGCTTGCGCATACGCGGCGGCGAATTGGTCAAAGGAGCGATCGTCGAACTGCGTCGGTACCTCGACGAGTCGCGTCATGCCACTGAGAGCCTTCCCATGAGATGATCACGCAGTCCGGTGGCGCCGCGATGCGTGAGGTTTCTCGTGCCGAGTCGCGTGCCCGCGCGGACCGCGTCAGCCAATGGGATGCCCGAGAGCAACGCCGCCACGACGGCGCCGCCGAACACGTCTCCACATCCTGTGGGATCGTTCACCTGAGTGAAAGCCGGCGGGTGGAGCGGGGGAGCCGGGATTCGCGCGGTGCGGATCGGATCGCCGGTGAAGTACGCTGCGCCACGGGCCGCCAACGTCACGCAGAGTGACGTGCAGCCCAGACGGAGCGCCTCCGCCGCTGTGGCCAGGGGATCGCTGCCAAGCTGTCCCATTTCGTCCTCGTTGAGCTGCACGACATCGAAGCAGCTCAACCAGTCGGACGCCTGGGGCAGCGCGCGGGGTACACGGAGGCCGTCCGGCTGCCGGCCGAGGAACAGGCTATGCAAGTCAGCATAGATGAAGCGCGGAAAGCCACGCCGCAGCAACTGCGCCGTCTCGAGCGCCATCTCGAAGCCCGAGATGAAGTTGATGTAGAGTGCGTCGACGTCTCGAATCAGCGGGCCCAGCTCCGGCCAGGTCCAGGGGGAGACGCCGCCGCTCATCTGCTCGCAGCGCCGCTCCGCCGATTCGTAGCGGAGGGTCACGCGGTTGTTGGGCTCGGGGACTTCCACAAAGCGTGCGGCGTGCGGCGTGTGGTGCAGGGTGCGAAGGAATTCATTGGCTTTCGGGGCGAGATCGCGGCCGACTTTGATGAGCGGCACGAGCTCCCAGTCATCGGGCAACGTCGCATCCAGCGCGGAGAGCGCGTAGGAGATGCCACCCCATTCCTGGACCGCCGGCTGTGCGGGATCGCGACCGTAGATCGTGTCCCAGACCATCGACCCGATGACGCCGATGCGCTTCAGCCCAGCCCCCAGTGTTTTTGGATAAAAACGGCGCCGGCTCCGTACACCCCCGCGGTGCCGGGCAGGGTGCCCGGCACGATGCGACACGCCTCCCAGGCCGGCTTGAACGCGCGGCGCTTCACTTCCCAGCGGAGCGGATTGAACAAGCGGTCTCCGGCCTGCGTGACGCCGCCGCAGATCACGACGACTTCGGGATTGAAGATGTTCAGAAAGCTCGCCACGGCAGCGCCGAGCAGCGACGCGGTCTCGCGCACCACCTCGAGCGCCCACTCATCGCCGTCGTTCGCGGCCTCGTAGACGATCTGCGCGGTGATCTTGGAGAGATCGCTGTTGACGTATTCTGCGAGCGACGTGTCCGTGCCGGATTGGATGCCCTCGACGGCGCGCTCCGCGATCGCGGGGCCGGACGCGTAGGCTTCGATGCAGCCGTAGTTCCCGCATTTGCAGCGACGGCCGTTCGCGTCGATCGTGACGTGCCCGAACTCGCCGGCGACGTCGGTGACGCCATGATAGATCTTGCCGTCGATGACGATGCCGCCGCCGATGCCGGTACCCAGCGTGAGCCCGATGACGTAGTTCGCGCCCTGCGCGGCGCCGCGCCACCACTCGCCGTAGATCGCGCAATTGGCGTCGTTGTCGAGCGTCGCGGGAAGCCCGAGTCCTTCGCTCACCCGGTCTCGCAGCGGCATGTTCGTCCAGCCGAGATTGGGCGTGAGCAGAACGACGCCGGTCTTGGTGTTCAGCGGACCGGGCGAGCCGATTCCCACACCTTCGACCTGCTTTCCGGATTGCTTGATCGATGCCTGTGCGAGCTTGACGATGCGCGCGATGACCGGATCCGCGCCCTGCGCGGCCATCGTTGGTTCGGACACGACAGCATGGATCTCGGAGCCGTCCTCGGCGAGGACTCCGGCGACCAGGTTCGTTCCACCGACATCAACTCCGACGACGTAGCGCACCGATCTCCTCGATTGCTGCAATCACGGCCTCGACGCTGAGGTCACGCATGCAGCGATGATGTCCCAACGGGCACTGCAATGGTCCATGGGGCGAACACGGCCGGCACAGCAATCCGTCCACCCCCAACGCCACGTCGCCTGGGCGTACCGGCCCGAATCCGAACTCGGTGACGGTCGGGCCAAACAGCGCGACGATCGGAACGCCCATGGCGGTTGCGAGATGCATGGGTGCGCTGTCGTTCGTCACGAGCACTGCTGCACGGCCGATCAGCGCGGCGGATTGCCGCAACGTGAGCTGCCCACACGCGTTGACCGCCCGGCCGCCCACCCGACCCACCGCCCGGCTGATCTCGTCCCCTAACCCGGCATCGTCCTGACCACCGACGGCAACCACCGTCACGCGCTCCGCCAGCTGCGCGGCCAGCTCGGTGTAATAGGGCCAGCGTTTACTGCCCCAGATCGAGCCGGGTGCCAGGGCCACAAAGTCTCCCTGAACCAGGCCGGCCGCTACTCGCTCGTCCTCCGCCGTGGGGCGTAGCTGGGGACGATAGGCAGCCGGAGGCTCCTCCGCGAGGGCCAGCAGCCGGTCGCTTTCGTGCCCCGTTGTGGGCTTGAGGCGTGACTCTGTATAGAGGAAGGACCACGTGCCGGAAAAGCCAATCCGCGAGGGGATGCGGGATAACCATGCGAGACTGGCGGTCCGCAGCGAACGGTGCGGGAGATAGGCGCGCTCGTATCGCTCGACGCTTAGTAAGCGGGCCAGCCTCCGTAAACCTCCCCAGCCGCGGTCAACGCCGCGTTTGTCGTAGGGAATCACCTGCCTGACCGCCGGATGGGTCTCGATGAGCGGCGCGGCGATCGGCGTCGTGACGACATCGACCGGGCCGATGTGGGTCGCGAGTGCCGAAAGCAGCGGCGTCGTCAGTATGACATCGCCCAGGAATGCGGTCTGGATGACAAGCACGCGACTGGCGTGAGCGCGGACGGGGGCGGGGGCGGGGGCGGGGACCACCATTCGTGGAGAGAATCTGACGGCGATCAGACGCGGTGGGTAGGTCGGATTGCTTAGCGACGAATGCGGCGTACCTCGCCGAGAATCACACATCGCAGCGAGAACACGAACCCCTCGTGTTGAATGGGCCACGGGATGTCCGGCTCGCCCGCCCAGACATACTGGAGCTCTGGGATCAGCCCGAGACGCGCGATGCGCAGTTCGACCGCCACGCCCGGCGCTCCAAAAAACTCGTGTGAGCTTCCCGAGGATGTGGGTTGGCTGGCGTGCTGGGTGAACTGATTCCATCCTACGCTCACACCGGGGAATACTTCGACGGCGCCCACGGGGATCTCGACACCCAGGTCTACTCCGATGACCTGTGCCTTCGTGAGCACGTCAGTTGGTGCGCTGCCGCGCTGCTCACTCACACCGAAGTAGTACGTCCAGCGCAGCCCGAGATACGCTAACCGACCGGGAGCGACGCCAAGCACGAGACCGGCGCCGGGCCCATAGGCGGGAGCGGTGCCGTAGGCTGCGACGACGCCCGCCTGGAATTCCCCGCGCTGCGCGCGCAGCGGTTGTGCCGCAATTGATGCGACACAGAAGACGCACACCAGGGGGGATCTCAAATACCGTCCTTCATCGCGCGCGCCAGGCGGCGCTGCAGCTCACTGGGTGGATGCACGAGGCGATCTAAAGCCGCTGCATCGTCGATCCATGTCACTGTGCCCACCATGAAGACCAGGTCGACCAGCGGGACGATTGACTCCGGGCCGGTGCACAGCAGATCGATCTCGCCGTCCATGAACATTCCGCGATAGTCCTGATTCTGCGATCCTACCAGCGCGAAACTCGCAGCGCGCGAATTGTGACGCAGCGGCGCGAGGACGCGCTCGGCGATCATCTCGAGCGAGTCGGGGAGTGCCCGCGCGGCCGTATCCCTGGTTGACCGCGCGTACGTTGCCGCCCGATACCGGATGTAGGTCCCCATGAGTCGTGGCCACTCGGGCGAGGCCACCATCCCCTGCCAGAGCTCCCGTGTCGCGAGGAACTGGACCTTCTGATGCAGTTTCGGCGGAGCGGTCGGGTCTTCGGGTGTTCCGGTCTGCGCAATCACGAGAGCGGTGCTGTCCGCGGTAAGTGCCGCGGCGAAGGGCAGGAGGGTCTGGAGAAACGGCGTCGTGCGGATTGCGCTCGTCCACCGGTCCACGCGGCTCTCGAAGCCTTTTTCGTCGACGGGCAAGGCATAGAGCCCAATGCGCAGGTCTCCACCGGCCGCCGCGAGTGCCGGCGCGAGCACACGACGCGCGAGCAGCAAGCGCTCGAGCAGCTCGTGTGCCCGGGACATCTGCGGAAAGCCGCCGCTCGGCGCATTGGCCAAGGCCGGGCCAATGACGAGCACCTCGGCCCCCCGTAGGCACGCGCCGAGTAATAGTCCTCCGTAAAAAGTGGAATTCCACAGGGAGTCGGGGATCTTGATCACCGATCCCGGCGGCATCAGCGAGTAGAGCACGGCCTTGGCGACGTTGAGCGGTTTGGGCAGGTAACCCGTGCCATTGACGAGCGCCATCGCCCGAGCGTCATACCGTGTGGCGTCGGCTGGAAGGCGCGTCGTGGCTACGCCAGGCCTGCCAGACCGGAACGGCTCGGGCAACTCCGCTTCAACGAGACCCTGGCTCAGCAACAACTCGCGCGCAGCTGAGCGCAGTTGCTGGAGAACCGGACCCTGAATCACCAGAGAGCGATCGTCCCAGCCGGGACCGAGGTACTGGTCTCCCACGCCCATGCCCGTGAGGATGCCGACGCCACGGTATGGATCATCCGCACGCACATCCCGAAACGCGATCTTCCGGTGATCGCGCATCACGTCGTCCGGGTAGCCGAACACACTCGAGATCAATCCGCCGCTCCAGAACGACGCATCAACGCGATTGGTGATGTTGATGTGGACTTTGATGCGATTGTGAAGCCAGGCATCGCCGTATTGCCGCGCTTCCGCTTGCAGCACGCGCGAGTGAACCACCGCGGCATGCAGGCGGTCCAGCGCTCGGGCCAGTTGCGTAGTCTGGTCGGGGGACGCGTGCGCGAGACGACTCGACGCGCTGAGCGGGTCTTCCAGCAGCGTCATGAGGATGCGCGATTGGCGCTCCTCGTAATAGTGCTGGTCCAGGAAAATGAAGTACGAGGGCAGTGTGCCAGCCGAGTCATACGCCTCGACTCGCTCTGCCAGGGCCGTCAAGTACCCGTCGACGACCTGAGTCAGCGCCGCCCCGTCGAGCGCGTCGTTGGTGATCGCGGGAAAGTCGTGAATCCAGAGGACGTGATAGTCGCGGGTCTCCCGGATCATGCGCAACAGCTCCCAGTGGAACTGCATGTTCGTCACGTAAGAGACGCGGTTGTTGGTCGTGAACGACACGTTCGTCGCGCGCTCGAGCAGGTCGTCGAGCTCGCGTTGCTCGTCGTACTGCTCCGGCAACAGACCGTATTGGAGCGGCAGCCACACCAGGCGCGGGTCATCCCATTCGACTGCGGCGCGCTGACGCACGTCGTCCAGGAACTCCGTCACCCGTTGAAAGGCGAACATCACCACGGGAATGCGGTCCACAGGGACGGTGCCCGACGCCACCGAGCGGCTGAACGCGCCCCGCGCAGCCATCGCGTACTCGCGCAGTGTATCGTGACGCTTCTTGCGCCCCAGCAGACGATCATAGGGAAGGATGATCTGGTCGAGAAGAATACGTCGCGCCTCTGCAGCGAGGCGCTCGCCGGTCAACGAATCGTCCGCCGCGATCGCGAAGACTCGCGCCAGTTCGCGATGGAAGAACCGGATCTCCTGATCGACGCTGCGCACAGCCAGATGCGCCTGGAGCTCCGCGAGGGAGCGTTGCGTGCGCCCCACCGCAACCGCGTCACTGTGACCGTCTTGATCGAGGAACGGAGCGACGAGGCGCCGGATCCACTGAGCCGACGCCGCCACGCTGTCGAGAGTCGCACCGAGCGCGGCAGTCGTCGGCGGCGCGGTCTCAGGCAGGTAGTAGTTGTGTGTGACGACGACGAAGTCCTGGAGGGGCCGATTGCGTCCGGCGAGGCGGTCATGGATGGGGGCGGTGACACCAAGCGTGAAGGTATGGCCCAACAAGGGGTACCAGTCGAATCGCAACATGGTCCCGCGTGTGAAAATCCCACCGCGGCGCACCGGCGTGTGCGCCGTGATCAGCATGTCCATGCGTCCGGCGGTGAGACTGTAATCCGCGGCGATGCCGGAGCTGAGATAGGGGACCTGGAAGACGGTCCGCACTCCGGCGTCCGCGCGACTTCCCCGCGCGCCGAGGTACGTCTCGAAGCCGAGCTCCACGAGCTTCGCTACCGGGTTGAGCTTGGCGGTGTAGACACCCGCGCTCGCGCGAATGAGCACGTCATTGGCATCGCCGCGCAAGTACGCCCCGGCGCCGACGCCGAGTTGCCAATGCTGTCTTGGGGGTTGTCCGAGAGAGAAGGTGCGGCCCCCCCCCCCGGCATCGACACTCTGCACCTGCGCACTCGCCGCGTTGATCCAGGCGAGCGTGCCAACGACGACGAGGAGGACCCAGCGGGAGGCGCGCAATTGACCCGGTACCTCTGCGAAAACCGCTGGCTGGATTTACCGGTCGCTACCGCCTACCGCAAGTTGGCAACGGCCCAGACTGGGTCGTGATCGCTTGCGTGGAGCGTGTCGCGCACGATCCCGGTCGACTTGACCTTGCCCGGCGCCGGAGCAAACCCCTTCAGGAAAACATGATCCCAATTGAACACGGCCCTCGTAAACCCGTTGTGCTCGGTGGGCCATTGATAACCGTCCGCGACGAACTCTTTCCCTATGCCGTGACTGTTCATGTCGCCCGCGACGATGACGAACGGATAGGCTTCAGCATCGGCGTGAATCGTGTGCGCCTGCTCGCGACGCTTGGACGGACGGATTTCGGTGATGGTGCCTAGGTGCGCGCTGTACACGCGTACCTTGAGCGTATCGACCAGAATCGTGACCGCGGTCGCGATACGCTGCGCATGCCGCGGTCCTACCTGGCGCGGCAACAACAGCTTCGCATCGCCCACGATGGGCCACCGCGACAGCACGGCGTTACCAAAGTCGTGTCGCGCGGCCTTGGAGTGGACGACGGCCGGATAGTAGACCCAGGACATACCCAGCGCTTCGGCAATGCGTCGCGTCCCCTCGGCGTCCATCTCCTGCAGCACGATGACGTCGGCGCCGGGCAGCGGGGTGCGCGTGGAAAGCACATTGATCGCGCGATCGATATGCTGGCCGTATTGCACGTTGTAGGTCACGACGCGCAACACACCGGCCGGCGCCGCTGGAGCAGGGTGCGCTGGCGTGCCCGCGTAGCGTGGGCCCAGCGGGCTCGGGTAATTGAGCGTGTGCTGACAACCCGCCGCCGCGGCGAGCACGACCAACAACAGCCAGTGATTATTCAACTTGTAGAACCGCAAGGAATGCCTCCTGAGGAATTTCCACTGTTCCGACCTGTTTCATGCGTTTCTTTCCCTCACGCTGCTTCTCGAGCAGCTTGCGTTTACGGGTGACGTCACCACCGTAGCACTTGGCAGTGACGTTCTTGCGCAGCGGACGGATCGATTCGCGGGCGATGACCTTCGTGCCGATCGCGGCCTGAATGACGACCTCGAACAATTGGCGCGGAATCAGATCCTTCAACTTTTCCGCGATCTTCCGGCCCCACTCGAACGCCTTGTCCCGGTGGATAATGACGCTGAATGCGTCCACCGCTTCGCCGTTCAGCAACATGTCGAGCTTCACCAGCTCGCCGGGCCGGTACGCGAGAAATTCATAGTCGAGCGACGCATAGCCGCGCGAAATCGTCTTCAGCTTGTCATAGAAATCGAGAATGATCTCGGCGAGCGGAAACTCCCAGTCGAACTCGACGCGCGTCGGATCGAGATACTGCATGCCGCGATACACCCCGCGCCGTTCCTGCCCGAGCTTCATGATGCCGCCGATGTAATCCGATGGCGCAAACACTCTCGCCTTGACGTAGGGCTCCTCGATACGGTCCACGGTCGAACCGTGGGGCAGCAGGCTCGGATTCTCGACCAGGTCCATCGTCCCGTCGGTCAGGTAGACGTGGTACTCCACGTTGGGAACTGTACTAATCAGGTCGAGGTCGAATTCGCGCTCCAGCCGTTCGCGCACGATTTCCATGTGCAAGAGGCCCAGGAAGCCGCAGCGGAACCCGAATCCCAGCGCGACCGACGTCTCCGGCTCGTAATGCAGCGAGGCATCATTGAGCTGCAGCTTTGCGAGCGCGTCCCGCAACTCCTCATACTGCTCGGCGTTGGTGGGGTAGAGACCGGCGAAGACCATTGATTGGATGTCGCGGTAGCCGGGCAACAGCGCGACGTCGCGATGCTCGGCGTCGAGCACCGTGTCGCCCGGCCGGGTCTCGCGCACGCCTCGCACATTCGCCACGATGTAACCCACCTCGCCGGCTTCAAGCTGCTCGGCTGGCTTGTGGCCCAGCTGCAGGTACCCGACCTCGTCCACCTCGTAGACGTCATCGCGATGGGCGCCGAAGGCGATCTTCATGCCCGGCCTGATCACGCCGTCGACCACCCGAATCGACGGAATGGCGCCACGATAGCGGTCGTAATAGGAGTCGAAAATGAGGGCCCGCACGGGGGACTCATGGTTGCCGCGGGGCGCCGGTACTCGCTGCACCACCGCCTCGAGCAGCTCAGGGACGCCGCGCCCCTCCTTGGCCGAAATCCGCAGGATCTCGTCCGGCTTGGTGCCGATGAGATCGTGGATCTCGTGGGCGCGCTTATCGGGCTCGGCCCCCGGCAGATCGATCTTGTTCAGGACGGGTATGATTTCCAGTCCCGCATCCATGGCGAGCAGGAGATTGGACAGGGTCTGCGCCTGGATCCCCTGGGACGCGTCCACGACCAGAATCGCGCCTTCGCAAGCAACCAGTGAGCGCGATACCTCGTACGTAAAGTCGACGTGGCCGGGCGTATCGATGAGGTTCAGCTCGTACAATTGGCCGTCTTTGGCGTGATAACTCATCCGCACCGCGTTCAGCTTGATCGTGATGCCACGCTCGCGCTCCAGGTCCATCGTATCGAGGACCTGGTCGCGCATGAGCCGCTTGTCGAGGGTTCCGGTGAGCTCGATCAGCCGGTCAGCGAGAGTAGATTTGCCGTGGTCAATGTGCGCCACGATGCAGAAGTTGCGGATGTGATCCTGTCGCATGCGGCGCTAAATATAGCCAGCAGTCATCTCCCATCGGCCCTGAGATGCTCTATCTTTCGACCACCCACCGCACATGGCTCCGATAACCGGTTGGTTTGATCCCTCTGCCAAGGGCGGCGCGCTCCGCCTGGCGGCGAACAGTTATCTCCCTGCGAAGGGCGATCAGCCGGTTCGCATACCCGGCCTGCGGCGCGGCGATCTGATCGTCCTCGAGAACGGCCGGGTCGCCACCGTCAACGGTCTTCCCGCGTCACAGCTCGACGGCAGGCCCGACTTCGCATCACTCGGCGCAGTCCATCCCAGCCGTCCGCTGACACTGGAAACCGCGCGCGCCTCGAGCCCGCGCACGGCGGACATCCAGCGCGTCGTCGATCTGGTCTGCCCCTTCGGATTTGGCCAGCGCGCGCTCATCGTGTCGCCGCCCAAGGCGGGAAAGACGATGATGCTGCAGGCGATCGCCGAGGCGGTCGCGGAAAACCACCCGCAGGCGTTGCTGCTGATTCTGCTGGTCGATGAACGTCCCGAAGAAGTCACCGAGATGGTGGACTGGGGCCGGGGAGAAGTGATCGCGTCGAGCTTCGACCTGCCGCACGAGCGCCACGTCGCCGCGGCGGAGATGGTGTTCGATCACGCCCGCCGCCAGGTCGAGCTGGGACGTGACGCCGTGATCGTGCTCGACTCGCTGACGCGCCTGGCGCGCTCGCACAACACGACGGGGCGAGGCAGCGGGCGGACGATGACCGGCGGGCTCGATGCCAATGCGCTCGCGAAGCCGAAGGCCCTCTTCGGAGCGGCGCGCGCGGTGCCCAGCGGGGGATCGCTCACCGTGATCGCGACCGCGCTCGTCGAAACCGAGAGCCGGATGGACGACATCATCTTCGAGGAGTTCAAAGGGACGGGTAATGCGGAGCTGCGTTTGACGCGTGACCTGGCGGACCGGCGCATCTATCCGGCCGTGGATATCGCCGCGAGCGGCACGCGGCGTGAAGAACTGCTCGCCGATGCCAAAACCATCGACGCAAAACAAAAGCTCCGGCGGGCCCTGGTGGGGTTGCCGCCGGAGCAGGCGATGCAGTCGCTGCTACAACAGATGAAACGCGCTAAGACTAACGCTGAGTTGCTGAATGCTTTTTAGACGATGAAGCCGCCGACACCGAGACGATATGACCAGTCATCGCATTGATGGTCACCTTCTCGACGCCGCTCTTGCCGTTCGGTTTGATACCAAATACCCAATCCAACTTGCCACTCGTGCTGTGCAGCTTCACGCCTTCGACGGACCCCGGAACACGCTTCAGGGCGATCCCGCGAGCCGAGTCTTCACTGACCTTGGCCTTCGCGACGAGGCTGTCCGGCACCTGCCGCATCGGGTTCTGCGCCGAGAGGGTGGCGGTCCCCGCTACGAGGGACAGTCCGGCAATGAGGGCGATCTTGTTGATAACACGCATGGTGCAGACTCCAGGAATGAGGGTGGTCGTGTCGCCATTTGAGACCAGCGCACTCCCGGGATGGTCACGGCAGCCGGTAGTCACGCCCCCGAATCGCGACCAGCAGTGTCGGTACAGCGAACAGGGTAATCGGGGTCGACAGCACTAATCCCCCGATAACAGCCAGCGCGAGCGGGCGTTGCAGCTCGCTTCCCGCCCCGATTCCCAGCGCGAGCGGCAGCAGCCCGAACAGCGTGCACAGGGTGGTCATCAGGATCGGGCGGAGCCGCACCCGCGCCGCTTCCCGGATTGCGACGCCGAGGGGAACACCCTCTTCACGCATCCGCAGCCTCGTGAAGTCGAGCAGAATGATGCCGTTCTTGACGATGAGTCCCACCAGCAGAATCAGCCCCATGAACGAGGCGACATTGAGCGCGGTCCCCGTGATGAGCAGCAGCACGAGCGCGCCCACGAATGACACCGGTGCGACCAGCAGGACGACCAGCGGCTCGACGAACGACTCGAACTGCACGACCATCACTGCGCACACGCTCACCACCGCGAGGAACAAAACGAGCAGCAGCGCGCGGAATGCCTCCTGCTGGCTCTCATACTGGCCGCCCAAGGCGACGCGAATCCCGGCGGGCGGTGGTTGTGCGGCGAGCACGCGCCGCACATCGTGCATCACGCCACCGAGCGACCGGCCGCTCACGTCCGCAGTGATCGCGATCATCTGCTGCTGGTTCTCGCGCTCGAGATTCATGCGCGACTCGGCCGGCGTGAAGGACGCGAGGCTTCCGAGCGGCGTGCTTCCCCCGGGGCCGATGGGCATTTCACGCAGACGCAGTGGATCGAAGCGCACCGAGTCTGGGGCGCGGACCCGCACGGCGACGGGCCGATCCTCGCTGCGAATCTCGCCGGCGCGCGTGCCCAGCAGCGCCGCGCTCAGCGCATCACCGACGTCTTCCGGCGTCAGTCCCAGGCGATTGGCTTCTGCCTGGTTCACTCGCATCAGTAGCTCGGGCGACGGCTCGCTTACGCCATTGTAGAGGTCCTCCAGCCCTGCAACGCTGTCGAGTGCGGGCTCCAACCGCCGCGCGTAGGCCTCGAGCGAATCCAGCCGCTCGCCGAACAGCTTGATCTCCACGGGCCGTGCGGCACCGGCGAGGTCGTTGATGACGTCGGAGAGAATCTGGACAAACTCGATGTGTAACCGCGGAACCGCCGTGTTGATCTGATCGCGGACGTCATCCATCACTGCAAAAATGTCCCGCGCTCGCCGGCCGGGCGGCTTGAGCCGCGCGACTATGTCGCCGGTGTTTTGCGCCGTGGCGAACAGCCCGAGCTCCGCGCCCGTGCGCCGGGACGTACCCTCGATCTCGGGCGTGGCGGCGAGAATGCGTTCAGCGATGCCGACTTCGCGATCGGTCTCCGCCAGCGCCGTGCCGCCGGGGGTGAAGTAATCCAGGACAAAGGCGCCTTCGTCCATTTCAGGCAGGAAGCCGGTTCCCACCAGCCGCCAGAGCACGATCCCCAGGGCTACGAGTGTCAGGGCCGCGAGCACGATGCGCCGCGTGTGGCTCAGCACGGAGCTGAGCGCGAACTCGTACCGAGGGCTCAGCGCGTCGAGCGCCGCCTGAGCGCGCGCGAGCGGGCCTCGCCGGCTGGGCTCGACTTCATGCGCCGTAACGAACTGCTCAGCCAGCAGCGGGATGATCGTGAGGGCGAGCAGGAGCGACACGAGCACGGCGACCGTGAGTGTAGTCGCCAGCGCCGCGAAGAACTGCCCGACGACGCCCTGCAGCAGGCCCAGCGGCAGGAACACCACGACCGTGGTGAGTGTCGATGTCGTCACCGGCCAGATCAACTCCTGCACGGCCATGCGGATTGCCAGGGTGCGGTCAGCGGTCAGCCGCAGATGCCGCGCGATGTTTTCTGTGATCACGACCGCGTCGTCGATCACGAGGCCGATCGCGATCGCCATCGCGCCCAGCGTCATCAGGTTGAAGGTCTGGCCGAGCAGCCGCATCACCAAAACCGTGATGGCCAGTGTCAGGGGGATCGACGTTGCGCTGATCGCGGTGATGCGGCCGTGGCGCAGGAACAGCAGCAGCACGACGACGGCGAGGGCCGCGCCGATCAGCATCGCGTCACGTACGGATCTGACGGCTTCGCGGACCAGCTCGGCCTGGTCGTACACGGGTTTGAGGTGAACGCCAGGCGGAAGCGTCGGCCCGATTGCCCGCATGATGCGGGACACGCTGTCGGCGACCGCGAGGGTGTTGCCGCCGAGCTGGCGAGTGATGTTGATGAGCGCCGCCGGCTTGCCGTCGCCGGCGATGATGCGGACGTGATCCTCGGTGCCCAGCTGCACCGTCGCCACGTCACGCACGTGCAGGCCGCCGCGCACGACCACGTTGCCGATGTCTTCGGCGGCATGGGCCTCTTGATCGGTCACGATGAGGTACTGGCGGTAGTCTTGGGCTACCCGGCCCACGGCCTGGACCGTCACGGCCCGACGAATTGCGTCGGCGAGATCGCTGTAAGTGAGCAGGTGCACGGCGAGGCGCGCGGGATCCGCGATGACTTCCAGCTCCCGCACGTCGGATCCCTGCACATCCACGCGTCCCACGCCCGGAACCCGGGAGATCAGCGGTTTGATGTCGTAGCGCGCGAGGTCGTAGAGCCGGGCCGGCTCGCCCCCCTCGACGTTGTACGACAGGATGGGAAACAGCGACGGGGTGAGCTGCTCGACTTCAATGTCGAGGTCCGGTGGCAGGGAGCCTTGCACCTGATTCACTCGCGCCCGCACCAGCTGCAGCGCCCGATCCATGTTCGTGCCCGGTGCAAACGTGATCGAGATCTCCGTGGCGCCGCGAATCGTATGGGATCGCACGCGCGTGACGCCGGGCACGATGCTGACGGCTTCCTCGAGCGGCCGCGTTACACTGAAGACGACCTGACGAGCGCCGAGGGTGGAGCCTTCCGTGACGATCGTGATGCGGGAGAACTGCAGCTCCGGATAGATCGCCGACGGCAGGCGCAGGGCCGCCCAAATGCCGGCCACGCTCAGCACCCCCACGACGAGGTACACGAAGCGTCGCTGCCGGCTGAGGATGTCGAAGAGGCTCACGGCCTGGACGCGCGCACCTTCACGCTGTCGGTGACGCCGTAGGCGCCCGTCGTGACGACGGTCTCACCCGCCGCCAGGCCGCTCGTGATCTCCGCCCGGTTTTCACTGCGCGCGGCCACCGTGACCGGACGCGCATGCGCGACACCGGCGGAGTCGACGACGTAAACGCGGAATCCTTCGCCTTCGGGCACCAGTGCTTCGATCGGAATGGTGACCGCGTTCGCGTGAACGCCGGTCACGATATGTCCGGAGACCGATTCGCCGATGCGCAGACCTCGCGCCGGAGCAGTGCGGGCCACGCGGGCGCGCACGGCAACGGCGCGTGACGCGGAGTCGACCGCAACCGCGATGCTCGTGATCTCGGCGGAACCGAGATCTTCGGCGCCCGCGCCTTCACCACTTTTCAGAGAGAGCGTGTCACCCGTGTGAACGCGCGCCGCTTCGGCCGGCGAAACGTTGAAGAGCACGTCGAGAGCGGTGGGATCGGCAACTTCGACCAGCGTCTGCGTCGCATCGACGGACGCGCCCATCACGGCGCTCATGCGCGTGACCACGCCCGCGAGCGGCGCGTGCAGCGTGGCGAGCTCCTGCGACCGGCGGGCTGTGACGGCCGCCGCCTGCGCGACGGCGAGGTCGGCCGCGGTCTGGTCGGCGTCCTTCTGAGGCAGGATGCCGGCCTGGACGAGGCGCAGCGCCCGGGCGCTGGCGCGCTCGGCATTCGCCAGAGTCGCCGCCGCGCTTTGCGCCGCCGCATCGAACGGGGCGCGCTCGAACTCGACCAGTGAGTCACCTTTCGCCACACGCTGGCCGGCCACTACGAAGATACCCGCGACGCGCGTCGGCCCCGGGGGGGCGAGCGCGGCGTAGCGGCCTGGCCGCGCGCCGATCGTCCCGATCGCATTGATCGTCTGTGGGAACGCTTCTCGAGTCGCCACGGCCATCCCCACCCCGACCGCAGTTGCCTCTGCGGCGTCCTGTTTTGCCCCGCCTTTGCAGGCGGCGGCGATCACCAAGGCAACCACGGCTCGCGACGATCGTGTCATGGCTCGTCCGCACCGGTCGTCAGCCACCGCAGCGTGCGGGCCGCGGTGTCCGCCGCGGCGAGGTCATCGATGTAGCGCGCCAAAATCTCCCGTGCGTTGCGTTGCGCTTCGAGCACATTCGCGAGCGCGACGGCGCCTTCCCCGTAGGCCTGCAGCGACATTGCCGCGACGCGATCGGCGCTCGCCACGAGCGCGGCCGAGCGGCGGAGGCGGTCGCGGGCCGCCGCCAACTCACGGCGCGCCCGTGCGACCGCGGCATCGGCCTCCCGGCGCGTCAGGTCCAGCTCCGCGCGAGCTCGATCGCGCTCGGCGGTGGCGCGCGTGATATCGCCGCGACTCCAATTGAACAGCGGCACGGGCAGCGAGAAGCCAATCACCGGCAGCAGCTGATCGGGCGTTGGGCTGCTCGGATCGACCTTGTCGAAACCCACCTCGAGGCTGGGCGCAAAGCGGCTCGCGCGCGTGAACGTCACGG